>JACKIM010000002.1:1334510-1668137 GCA_020638465.1 Geminicoccaceae bacterium | reverse complement strand
GATGATCTCGTCGGTTTGCTGAAGGCCGCTCACGACGGTGCCGGATTTGACGTCGTCTACGATCCCGTTGGCGGTGCCATGTTCGATGCCTCGCTGCGCGCCATGGCCTGGGAAGGGCGCCTGTTGTGTATCGGTTTCGCATCCGGTGAGGTGCCGAAGATTCCGGCCAATATCCTGCTTGTGAAGAATTTGGCGGCCCTGGGACTTTATTGGGGTAGCTACCGGCGCAAGGATCCGGTCCGGTTGCGCAGGAGTCTCGGCACACTGCTCGCCTGGCATGGCGAAGGGACCCTCAAGCCGCTTGTCTCGGCCACATTCCCGATGGAACGGGTCGTCGAGGCGCTTGAACAGCTTCGCTCGCGCCGGTCGCAGGGCAAGGTCGTCCTGACCATGCGCGGGTGACGTCTGGTCGGATGATGCCTACTTCGTGCCGAAAAAGGGATGGATGACCCTGTCGCCGGTCCTTATGCCCAGCAACTGCGTCACATGGGCGTTGAGTTCCAGCACGCCCAGCACCTTGCCCTCGGAGGAGCGGGTGGTGTCGGTCCGGGGCTCGGCCGCCGCAATGATATGGTGGATGGTGCCGTCAGGGTTGATGAACAGCATGTCCAGCGGGATCAGGGTATTGCGCATCCACATGGCGACTGGCTGCAGCCGTTCGAATTCGAACAGCATGCCATGATCGACCGGCATGTCCTCGCGAAACATGAGCCCCTGCGCGCGACGCCCCGGAGTATCGGCAATCTCGACGGTGAAGCGATGCCTGCCGCTTGACGTTTCGATCCAAAGCTCGGATTGGGAAAAGGTCTCCTGGGCCATCGCGCCCGGGAGTACGTCGCCGCCGGCAACGATGCCCGAAAGGCAAGGGGCCAGCAGACATACCAGCAGGAGACGCAAGCTGATCATGGATCTCGACAGCCACATTCGACGCATTCCTGACTTTCCCAAACCCGGGATCCTTTTCTACGATATCTCGACGCTTCTGCAACATGCGCAGGCATGGAGCGAGGCTGCCCGACGCATGGCCGACATGATCGCGGACCTCAAGCCCGACCTGATCGCGGGCATCGAAAGTCGCGGTTTTCTCCTTGCGGCACCCGTCTCCATTCGCCTTGGTACCGGTATGGTCATGATCCGCAAGGTCGGCAAGCTGCCCGGCACGGTGGTGAGCCATTCCTACGACCTCGAATATGGCAGTGATACCCTGCAGGTTTCCGACGGGCTTGTACCCCGTGGTGCGCGCGTGGTGCTCATCGACGACCTGATCGCTACCGGCGGTACGGCGCAGGCTGCGGTCCAGCTCCTGCGCAAGGTCGGTGCGGATGTGGTCGGTGCCGCCTTCATGATCGAACTCGACGGTCTTGGCGGAGTGGCCAAACTCGGCACTCCCGCGCGCTGCCTGCTGAGCTATCCCGCGTGAGGACCGGACCGGGCCGGCGATTGTCGTTCTTCAGCCGGGGACGAACTGCTCCTTGAGGATCCGCTCTTCGAGATTGTGTTCGGCATCGAACAGGATCTCGAAGAAGAACGTCTCGTCTTCCCAGACTTCGACCTCCACCACATCGCGGACTTCGGTGAAATCCGCCACCGCGCTCACGGGTCGCTTGCGCGCTTCATTGACGCGGATGACGAAGCGCACACTGTTGGGCATCAGCGCTCCGCGCCAGCGACGTGGCCGGAACGCGCTGATCGGGGTGAGGGCCAGAATGGGGCTGCCCAGGGGTATGATCGGTCCATTGGCCGACAGGTTGTAGGCGGTCGATCCGGCGGGGGTCGCCACCAGCAGGCCGTCGCAGACCAGTTCGGACATCCGGCACACGCCGTCGATGTCGATGCTGAGCTTGGCCGCCTGCCGGGTCTCGCGGAAGATCGATACCTCGTTGACGGCATATTCCTCGAAAATGTCGCCGCGTCCGGTACGCGCCCTCATGCGCAGGGGGTGCAGCGCGAATCTCTTCGCCCGTCCAATGCGTTCGGGCAGCCCGCCTGGCCGGTACTCGTTGAGCAGGAAGCCCACCGTCCCCAAATTCATCCCGTAGATGGAGCACGGTCCCTCCGGCAGGTCGTGGAGGGTCTCCAGCATGAACCCGTCGCCGCCCAGCGGCACGATGACGTCGGCATCTTCCAGTCGAGCGTTCCCGTAACGGCGGATCAGTGCCGCCTGGGCGTCTCTTGCATCTTCAGAATCGGCTGCGGGAAATGACAGCTTCATTGACCGATGATATCCATGTAAAACCCGTTCTGGCGGTCCGGACCATAGGCCGGATTGATCGCACTGTCGCGACAAATGCCCTCGATACTTGACCGGCATGCAGGCAACGCCGACATAGAAGTGGGGCCATGGAGGAAGGAAATGCTGATCGACCCGTTCGATCGTCATGTAAGCTATGTCCGCATCTCGGTCACGGACCGTTGCGATTTCCGCTGCGTATACTGCATGGCGGAAAACATGACCTTTCTGCCGAAGAAGGACCTCTTGTCGCTCGAGGAACTGGCCCGGCTGTGTGGCGCCTTCGTGGATCAGGGCGTGCGCCGGATCCGTCTTACGGGAGGCGAGCCGCTGGTTCGTCGAAACATCATGTGGCTCATTCGCGAAATCGGTGCCGATGTGGGGAATGGCCGGCTTGACGAACTCACGATCACCACCAACGGCAGCCAGCTTTCCCGCTTCGCCGACGATCTCGTGAAGGCGGGTGTGCGTCGTGTCAACGTGTCGCTCGACACGCTTGATCGCGACCGGTTCGAGAAGATCACCCGCTGGGGCAAGTTCGACAAGGTGATGGAGGGGATCTCGGCAGCCAAGGGTGCCGGTCTTTCCGTCAAGATCAATGCCGTTGCGCTCAAGGGGTTCAACGAGGATGAGCTTGATCGCATGATCGGCTGGTGCGGTGCCGAAGGCTTCGATCTGACCCTTATCGAGACCATGCCGATGGGCGAGGTCGACGAGGATCGAACGGATCACTACCTCCCGCTGTCACTTCTGCGCGCGCGTCTGGAGGAGAACTGGACGCTCACCGATATTCCTTACAAGACCGGCGGCCCCGCCCGCTACGTCGAGGTGGGGGAAACCGGCGGCCGGCTGGGGTTCATCACGCCCATGACCCACAATTTCTGCGAAAGTTGCAACCGGGTGCGCGTCACCTGCACTGGTACCATGTTCATGTGCCTGGGACAGGATGCCGCTGTCGATTTGCGTGATGCCCTGCGCGCTTCGGACGGCAATCAGGTGCTCGCCGAAGCCATCCGCGGCGGCATTGCCAGAAAACCCAAGGGACACGATTTCATCATCGATCGCCGGCACAATCGTCCAGCCGTCAAGCGCCATATGAGCGTCACGGGAGGGTAGGCAGGAAACCGGTTTGCCGGCTGGCTTGCCTTGCCGCTCCTGTCCCGACCGATCGAGCCTGCTCCGGTGACCAGAGCCACCCGCCCTTCCAGAGCCCCTGCATGTTTGCCTCTCCCGTGTTCGACGGTGTTGAGTTAACGGCATTCAGATCCCAGGATGACCGCTCTCATGAGCGATTGTCTGCATTTTATCGGAGCCATCATGAGCGATCTCACTCATATCGATGCCGAGGGTAATGCCGTGATGGTCGATGTCGGCGGCAAGGATGTCACCGAGCGCAGTGCGACGGCATGCGGTGTGGTCATCATGGAGCCCGCTACGCTGCAGCGAATCTCGGATCGGGGTATCAAGAAGGGCGACGTGCTGACGATAGCCCAGCTTGCCGGAATCATGGGAGCCAAGCGCACCAGCGATCTCATCCCCCTTTGCCACCCTTTGCCGCTGACATCGGTCAGGGTTCGTCTCGAACCTGATACCGAATTGCCGGGAGTGCGTATCGAGGCTGTATGCAAGGTGAGCCACAGGACAGGTGTCGAAATGGAAGCGTTGACGGCAGTCAGTGTTGCAGCTCTGACGATCTACGACATGTGCAAGGCGCTCGACCGGGGCATGCGCATTACCGGCATACGGCTCATCCGCAAGACAGGTGGCCGTTCGGGCGATTATGCGGTGCCGGTTGCATGATCGAAGTGAGTGAAGCGCAGGAGCGCATCTATGCCGCGGCACCGGCCATGCCAACGGAGTGGGTGCCGCTCGGTAACGCATTGGGGCGGGTGCTGGCGTGTGATGTCGAGGCGCGGCGCGATCAGCCGCCACGAGCCGTTTCGGCAATGGATGGATATGCGGTCCGCTCGGTTGATGCGTCGGGGACGATGCGGGTTGTCGGCGAGGTTGCGGCGGGCTCGGCCGTCGACATAGGGCTGGGTTCGGGCGAGGCTGTCCGCATTTTTACGGGTGGCGTGCTGCCCAAGGGGGCGGATGCCGTCCTTATCCAGGAAAATGCGCGGCGAGAGGGGGACATGTTGTCTGCCACCGGGCCCGTGCATCCGGGTCTGTTCGTCCGCCCGCAGGGGCTCGATTTTGCGGCAGGATACCGGGGGTTGCGGGCAGGGCGGGTGCTTGATCCCCGCGCACTGGGGTTGGCAGCCGTGATGGGGCATGGCCATGTCGGTGTTCGGATCCGTCCGCGCGTGGGCGTGCTCGCCACCGGAGATGAACTGCGGCTGCCTGGTGAAACGCCCGAAGCGCACCAGATCACTTCGTCAAACTCCACGGCCCTTTGCGCCATGCTTCGCTGCTGGGGAGCCGAGCCGGTGGATCTGGGCATTGCCCGTGACGACAGGAATGCCCTTGCCGATGCGCTGGCCCACGCCCGGAATGTCGACATGCTGGTAACGACAGGAGGCGCTTCGGTAGGCGAACACGACCTCATCCGCGAGGTCATGACGGGAGTCGGGATCGAATTGAATTTCTGGAAGATTCGCATGAGGCCCGGGAAGCCCCTGATCTTCGGCCGGCTCGCCGAGCGACCGTTCCTCGGACTGCCTGGGAATCCGGTATCGACCATCGTTTGTGGGATTATGTTCCTGCGCGGCGCTGTATACAGCAGTCTCGGCCTGTATGCGGGCTTGCCATGGAGGGATGCCGCGATTGCCCACGATCTGGAGGCCAACGACACCCGGCGCGATTTCGTACGCGGCTTCCGGCTCGATGATGGAAGGGTTGATGTCGCCGCACGCCAGGACAGTTCGATGCTGGCGGTCATGAGCGGTGCCGACGTGCTGCTCGAACGTCCCCCATTCGATCCAGCGCGCAAGGCCGGTGAAACCATGCGTGTACTCGACTTGGCCGAGGTGCTTCACGTGATGGTTTAACTGGACGAGCTGCCGACTGCTAGATGGTTGACCTGAAACGAGAACCAAATTAGAACATCCTGAGATGGACGGGAGTGATACCTTCCCGGTTTTTGCTGCGATGACATTCGGGTGAACGGGTCCGTGCTGACGCAACGACAACTGCAACTTCTGCGATTTGTTCATGAACACATGGATAAGCACGGGATTTGTCCGTCCTTTGAGGAGATGCGGGCGGCGCTTGGTTTGAGATCGAAGTCGGGAATACATCGGCTTGTCTCGGGACTGGAAGAGCGGGGGTTCATTCGCCGGCTTGCATACCGGGCGCGTGCGGTGGAAATCCTCAAGTTGCCACCGGTCGGAAGTGGCGACCGTGACAAGGGCGTGCCGAGACTGGTTGACGATCAGGCCGGTGGGTTGCGCGAGGAGGCTGCGCGGGATTTTGGCAAGGCGAGCGAGCCCGTTCTCTTTGGTGACGCATCGGTGCCGGCGAGTGCATTTGCGAGTGAAGAACCGGGGCGAGACCTTGTCGGATGTCGTGAAGCGGCAAGCAACATCCTGCGAGGCAATTTTCGCGGACGCTCACATCGACCCAGTGACATTGATGGCGGCAGTGTAAGCTTGCCGCTTTATGGCCGAATCGCGGCCGGTACACCCATTGAAGCCTTTGCCGACAACGAGACGGTTATCCAGGTGCCAAACCTGCTCATGGGCGACGGCGAGCACTATGTCGTTCAGGTGGCCGGCGATTCGATGATCGAGGCAGGGGTGGTGGACGGCGACTATGTCGTCATCCAGCGCTGCGACACGGCCGAGAACGGTACCATCGTGGTGGCCCTGGTCGAGGGCCGCGAGGTTACTCTCAAGCGTATCCGCCGGCGTGGCGCGTCCATTGCCCTGGAGCCGGCCAATCCCAACTACGAAATCCGTATCTTTGGCCCGCATCAGGTCAAGGTCCAGGGAAGGCTCGTGGGGTTGTTGCGGCGCTACTGATCGCTCTTTGCCATGTTTCTCCCTCTCTGGATGCTTGCCCGAATGACGTGACGGGAGCATACCAAGGTCGAGTCTCGGCTCGCTGCTGCTATTTCGGGGGATGGACGCATGGATATCGGTGTACCGCTACGCGATCTCGGGCCGGTCAAGGTCGGGCCGTTGGTTGAGCTGGTCAACGGTCTGAGCGAGAAGGATTGGACAGAATACAATTTCCGTCGGGATGCGCTGGCGGACAAGGTTCATTCGGTGACGGACAACATCGTGCTGAAGACCGAATGGCATCCGTCGGCCACCACGACAGGCATCAAGCATTTCGAGGATCTGGTCTGGGCCTGGGCCACCGAGCGCGGCCTCGACCCCACAAAGTTCCTGCCTGTGGCACGTGAGGAAACCGACACATGGCCAGTGTTCACCATGCCCGATTACGCCCGCTACCGGGATATCGTCGAACCCGTCGTGGAACAGGTCGTCGAACGGATCAAGGGACCGCGTGGCATCGTCACCCGCATTGCTCTTGTCCGGTTGCGTGGGGGAGACAAGATTGCTCCCCATGTGGATGGTCACCTGATGGCTACACGCTCCCATCGGATCCATGTGCCGCTCAGTCCGTCCCAGTCGGTCACCTACAAGATCGACGGCCGCAAGCTCGAAATGAAACTCGGGCACGCCTATGACTTCAACAACCGCAAACGGCATTCCGTGCGCAATGAAGGCCGAAGGCACAGGGTCAACCTGTTCATCGACTATTGTCCCGACCGTGGGCTCTTCATACCCGATCCATTTTCCTCTGACGCACCGCTCTATGCGCCTCGTACGCCGGTGCTGGCAGCCTGAACTTACCCGACAAAGCCGGACGAGGAAGGGCAGGCCGTTACGATGTCCGCAGGACAGGGCAGGCGTGACGGCCGGTCGACGGCGATGAAGGCTGCTGCATGCAGCCCCGTTGTGACTGTATGCGATCGTTGCTCAGCGAAGCGGCGCCGTTCCACCAATGGCATCAAAGATGACATCCGGAGCATCGGTGATGATCGAGCTTGCACCGGCCTGCAACAGCTCTACCGCGCGACTTCCATCATTGACGGTATACAGCAGCACGGGAATGCCTTCTTCCGTTGCCGTGGAGAGAAGGTCCGGTGTCACTACCTTGTGGTTGATGTGCAGGCTTGCGCACTGCAACTCATCCAGTGCGCCGGGCCAGTCTCGCATGAACTCGTCGATCAGAAGGCCGCGAGGCATGTCGATGGCGATATCACGTGCTCTGGCCAGGGCCGCCAGGCTGAAACTGGAAAGCAGGGGCCATGGTCGGTGTTCGGGCCAGTGACGACGCAGCACGTCGACGATCGCATCCGTCGTCTCCCTGTCGCTGCCGGGTGTGGGCTTGATCTCGAGATTCAGTCCCATGTCGAGCCGGTCGAGCAAGGCAATCAGTGCAACCAGTGTCGGGAGCCTTTCGCCACGACTGGCCGCGGCGAACCAGCTGCCGGCATCCATGACTGAAAGCTCTTTCATCGTGCGCCTGCTGGCGCGGCCCCTGCCGTCGGTGGTGCGGTCGAGTTTCGTATCATGGAGCAGGAAGGGGATCCGGTCTGCGGACAGCTTGACGTCAACCTCGACCCACTGCACTCCGAGTTCATGCGCCTTCCTGACGGAAGCAAGCGTGTTCTCGGGGGCGTATCGGGCGGCACCCCGGTGGCCGATTACCGCAGGGACGTTCTGGCGAAGATAAAAGCGCTGGTCGTCCAGGTTTTCGGTCGCGACGCTGTCCAATCGGCCTTTCCTCCACTGGTGGATACTCGCCCCGCAGGGTATCGTGAAGCCAACGAGAATAGGTGGTCGGGTGACTGCCTGCCAAGCACAATCCGGGGCGAAGTTTGAGCGAGGGCGAAACGACATTGTCGGGGGTGGTCGAACGGATCATCACCACGCGGCCGGATACGGCGTTTGTCGTGCTCGCGGTGCGGACCCACGACCATGGCAAGCCGGCGACGGTGGTAGGCGAGGTCGTCGACGCGAAACCCGGGCAACTCCTGCGCGCCGAGGGCAACTGGCAGCAGACGGAAGCCTGGGGGCGGCAGTTCAGGGCGCATTCCATCACACTTCTTGCGCCCGCAACCGAGGAAGGGCTGATGGGATTCCTGGCTTCGGGGGCCATTCGCGGCGTGGGCGAGAGTGTCGCGCGCAAGCTCGTCGACCATTTCGGTTCCGGGCTCGGAGCGGTCATCGAGGAGAATGCGACGCGTCTGGAAGAAGTTCCCGGGATCGGCAGGAAAACCGCCGAACGGATCGCCGAGACGTGGCAGGCGGAGAAAGGCAGTCGCGATATCCTCATGTTTCTCCACGGACAGGGTGTGAAGCCCGCGCGTGCGCGCCGCATCCTGGACGCCTATGGCGAAGGAGCGATCACCCGGGTTCTTGGCGATCCCTATCTCCTGGCCCGCGATGTCCGCGGAATCGGCTTTGCGACGGCTGACGCGCTGGCCCGGCAACTGGGGATCCGCCCGGAGGCAGAGATCAGGCGCATGGCGGCACTCAACGAGGCCTTGCGGCTGGCATCGGAGGACGGTCATACGGTGTTGCCCATGGACGAGGTTGTCGTCCGTGCTGCGGACCTCATCGGTGTCGAGGCCGCAGCGATTGCCACGTCGGTTGACTCGGCCATTGACTCGCATCGAATCGTCGCGCGCGGCATGGACGAAACAATTTACCTTCAGTTGCCCGATCTGGCCGCGGCCGAGGAGGGCATCGCGGCGTGGATGAGGGAAAGCCGCGACAGATCACCGGCGGCCCTCTGCAGTGCCCGGCTCGACGATGTGGAAAGACGGCTCGGGCTCACGCTGGCAGCCTCCCAGCGCGAAGCGGTTGCAGGCGCGTTCGCTGCTCATGTCGCCATCATCACCGGGGGACCGGGCACAGGCAAGACGACATTGGTCCGGGCCCTGCTGGCGATCTTCGAGGATGAGGAGCCGGAAATCGCGCTGTGCGCACCGACCGGCCGTGCGGCGCGGCGCCTGACGGAGAGCACAGGCCGGTCTTCCAGCACCATCCACCGGCTGATCGAGGCGGATCCGTTACGCGGGTTTGGCCGCCATGGCGATCGGCCGCTTGTTGCCGACCTGGTGATTGTCGACGAGGTGTCGATGGTCGACACCGTATTGATGCACGGCCTGCTCGATGCATTGCCGCGTCATGCCCGGCTCATACTCGTCGGCGATGTCGATCAGTTGCCTCCCGTGGGGCCGGGGCAGCCGCTTGCCGATCTCATCGAAAGCGACATCGTCCCGGTGTTCAGGTTGACCGAGATCTTTCGGCAGGCAGCGCAAAGCGGCATCGTCCGGAGCGCCCATGAGGTCAATGCGGGCCGGATGCCGCAGCTCAGGAGCTCGGCCAGCCCCGATTGCTTCGGTATCCGTGTCGTCGATGCCGAGGACGCCACCCGCAAGCTGCTGGAACTGGCGGCCCGCCGTATTCCCGAACGTTTCGAGCTGGATCCTGTCGACGATATCCAGATATTGGCACCTGTGAATCGTGGTCCGGCCGGTACGCGCATGCTCAATGACAGGTTGCAGCCCGTGCTCAATCCCTCGCCGGAAGCCTGGATCGAGAAGTCGGGCTTGCGGTTCGCGGTCGGCGACAAGGTCATGCAGACCGAGAACGACAATGCCCGCGAAGTGTATAATGGTGATATCGGCCGTGTGGTGGCGGTCGACACGCGGGCGCGCCTGGTCGATGTGCGTTTCGATGACAAGACCCTGCTCTACGCCTATGACGAACTCGGCCAGCTGTTGCCGGCCTATGCCATAACGGTACACAAGGCGCAGGGGTCCGAATATCCGGCCGTGTTGTTGCTGCTGCTGCGCGAGCATGGGCGCATGCTGCGCCGGCAGCTGCTGTATACAGCCATGACGAGGGCCCAAAGACTGCTCATCGTCGTTACCCAGGGCGACGCGCTGGAGCGGGCCGTGCGGACGGTCCTTCCTCCGCGACACTCCATGTTGAGATATCTTCTGCAAGAGGAAACAGTTTCGTGAATGAGATCGAGGAACGCTTCGAGGAAGCGCAGCGTATCGCCCGTGCGGCAGCGGCACTCGCATTGGACTATTTCGGCCGGCGGGACGAACTCGAAATCGAGCACAAGGGCAAGCAGGATCTGGTATCGATTGCCGACAAGGAGGTGGAGAACCTCATTCGCCACGAACTCGAAAGGCTGTTCCCGGATGACGCCATCCTCGGCGAAGAGGGAGGCGGTAGCGATGCGTCGCGATTGTGGGTCATCGATCCGATCGACGGCACCAGCAATTTCCTGCGCGGCATACCGCTTTGGGGAGTGCTTCTCGCCTATGTCGTCGATGGTGTCACGGAGATCGGCATCACCGTGCTCCCCTGCCAGAACGAGCTGTATGCAGCCCGGCGTGGCCATGGGGCTACCTGCAACGGCCGTCCGATCCGGGTTTCGGGCCATGACCGGACGGAGGAATGCTGTGCGCTGATAAGCTTCAGTTTCAAGCAGCCGCGAGAGCAGATCACCGAAGCTGTCGGGCGCTTGTATGACCTTGGCGTCGATCAGCGGCGCGTCGGTTCGTCGGCTGTCAATCTCGCGTGGGTCGCCGACGGTCGTGTGGACATGGTCGTACTCGTATCCTGCAACAGCTGGGATTGTCTGCCCGGATTGCTGCTGGTGGAAGAGGCCGGCGGTATCGCCACGCGCTACACGGCTGACGGGACGTCGCTGGTCGACCGGCGGCCAGTGGCGGCCTGTACGCCGGCGATTGTCGCGGAAGCCAGCAGTATACAGCCTGGCCTGGGGCTGGAACGATGAACCGCGATACGTCGCGTATCATGCCGGAACCCATTCCGGCCCATCTGCTGGGCAAGGCCGCCATTACCCCGAATGGCGCCTTCGAGGCCGGCTCGTTGCAGAGCTTCGAACTGGTGTATACAGCCGGTTTCTACGGTATCGATGACAGTGGCACAATTCGCATCGTCAGTCGTTTCGCCTCTGACCAGAGCTTGCCACAACTGGATGATCCCGAAGCGTGGAACTACACGACGGTGGAAGCCAGCAATGGCGCTGTCTTGCGGGTGAGGTTCGACAACAAGGGAAATGTCCGTCCGTGGGACCGTACCCTTGAGATCCGTGTCGTGCGGGGATACCTGACCGAGGGAGATACGATCACCGTGCGTTTCGGTGACCGCCGCGAGGGTTCTCCGGGAATGCGCCTGCAGACGTTCTGCGAGGAGACCTTCGAGTTTCGGGTGCTGGTCGACCCCATTGCCACCTTCGTGTTCCAGCCGCTTCCCCGGCAACCGACGATTGCCATTGTGCCGGGCAAGCCCGTTCGATGGCAGCTGGTACTGCCGACATTGAGACGGCCGTCCGACCGGTTCAGGTTGTCGATCAAGGCCGACGACATCTGGGGAAATCCCTCGGATCAGGTCGAAGGCGAACTCCACCTCGCGAGCAACCTGCCTGTCGAAGGACTTCCGTCAACGGTGAGGGTCGTCCGCGGGCAGCGTTCCGTGGTCATCGACGGTCTGCAATGCGGCCATGAAGGTGAACTGGTCATCGAGGCCACGGTCAATGGCGACCGGATTGCCACGAGCAATCCCCTGCGGATCGATGCACAGGTTGAGAATGTGACCTTCTGGGGCGATCTGCATGGCCAGAGCGAGGAAACCATCGGCACCAATTCGGTGCGCGACTATTTTCTCTTCGGCCGCGATCTCGCATTTCTCGATGCCTGTGCGCATCAGGGCAACGACTTCCAGATGACGCAGGACTTCTGGCAAGAGTTGAACGATATCACCGGGGAACTGAACCAGCCGGGCCGCTTTATCACTGTCCCGGGTTTCGAATGGTCGGGAAATACGGCGCTCGGCGGCGATCGCAATGTATATTATTTCAGCGAAGGACGACCGATCCGCCGTTCGTCCCACGCCATGGTGCTCGACCGCTCCGACATCGACAGCGATACCCCGACCGCGGGAGCCCTTTTCGCAGCGCTGGCGGCCGACGACGAGAACGCGATCTGCTTTGCGCATTGTGGCGGACGCTATGCGGATATCAAGCTGTTCCACGATGGCCGCTTCGAACGCTCGGTCGAAGTGCATTCGGCCTGGGGCACCTTCGAATGGCTGCTGCACGACGCCTTCGACAGCGGGTATCGTGTCGGGATCGTCTGCAACAGCGACGGCCACAAGGGCCGACCGGGTGCCTCCTATGCCGGAGCCGCGGCATTCGGCGCCATCGGCGGCCTCACCTGCTACATCATGCCCGAACTCACCCGGGAGGCACTGTTCAGCTGCCTGCGTCGCAGGAGGCATTATGGCACGACCGGATCGCGGATGCATCTCGATGTACGGATGAGCTTCGACCGTGAGGTGCTGGTCCATGCCGACGATCCGAAGATCGTTCCGTCCTCGGGAATGTTATCGCATCAGGCCCTCATGGGCGACATCGTCGAACATGGCGGCGGCATCATGCGATTGAGCGTCGACATTGCGGCCGCGGCTCCCATCGAGCGTGTCGACATTCTCGATGGCAAGACGGTCATCGCGACCCACAGGCCCTACAGTGCGGTCGATCTGGGGCGGCGTATCCGGGTCATCTGGGAAGGAGCGGAATACCGGGGCCGTGCCCGACAGGTCATATGGGATGGCGATGCCCGGATCGAGGGCAATGGCATCCGCGATGCCCGTGCGATCAATTTCTTCAACCGGGACAAGACACTCGACCGGATCGGTGACAACGAACTCCGTTGGCGACACCTCACGACCGGTAATTTCGGCGGGTTCGACCTGTGGCTGGAAGATGAGGGTGCGGGGACATTGATCCTGAATACTCCCCTGATCCGGGAGCGGATCGAGATCGGGGCCATCGGTCTCGACGACATGCTGTTCGATGCTTCGGAGGTACTGCCAAGGCGGATCCGTGTCTTCCGCCTGCCGGACGACAATCCGTCGCGTGGCATGCGTTTCACCGGAGAAATCGCCGTGGAAGGGGCGGGTGACCATCCTGTCCATGTGCGGGTTACCACAGAGGACGGTCATCAGGCCTGGTCGAGCCCGATCTATCTGATCTGACCCGTTCCCGCCATGTGGACAGTTGGAAGAAAGAGAAATGATCGAGTTCGAGGAAATCCGTAACGCGGCAATCATCCGCCACGGCAGCCAGGCCGTCGAGGCAAGGATGCCGGTAGTGAAGACACAGGAAGAGCTGCGGGACATTCCTTCTGACCGGCTGCTCTCGATGATGTCGTTGCGGATCTTCCGGGCCGGCCTGAAACACAGCGTTGTCGATGGCAAATGGCCTGCCTTCGAGGAGGTCTTCCACGGATTCGACGTGCCGCGTGTCGCCGCCATGGGGGACGAGGACATCGAAAGCCTCCTGGGAGATGCGCGGCTGATCCGGCACATGGGGAAGTTGCGGGCCGTGCGCCACAACGCCATGGTGATGCAGGAGATCGGGGACTTCGCAGGCTGGATCGCCGATTGGCCGGGCAGCGACATCGTTGGCCTGTGGGCCGCGCTGGGCAAGCGGATGAGCCAGCTGGGCGGCAATTCCGGGCCGATGTTCCTGCGCATGACCGGCAAGGATACCTTTGTCCTCACTCCGTCGGTGACGAGTGCCTTCGGTCAGTGGAAGCTGGCCGACACGCCACTCGGCGGCAAGTCGGGGGCAAGAGTGGCGCAGGCCGTATTCAACGCCTACGTTGAAGAGACGGGGCTTCCCCTTGCCCATCTGTCGATGATCATGGCCATGTCCGTGGACTGATCGCGACAAGGCGCCCGACCGGATGAAGCCGTCAGTGCCTGCCCGCCGGCAGATGGAAATTGAGCTGGTGGCCTATGGTGGCAAATCCCAGGCCCCGATAGAGCGCGAGGCTTTCTCCGGTTGCAGCCGAAAGCCAGACCAGACGGCCGCCGTGATCGAAGAAGCGGGGCAGCAGCGTGCGGATGACGCGGCAGGCATAGCCCCGGCGGCGGGCCCGGGGGCAGGTCCAGACCGCCGCAAGTTCGGCCACCTCGCCGATGCCTGTCAGCGATGCGCCGGCCACGGGCGTTCCGCAATCATCGCGCAGGCAAACGGTGAGCGTTCGGCCGTCTGCCAGTCGTTTGCGCATCCGCTGGATCTCCATGGGTGCCGGCGGCTCGACGGCACCGAAACTCGCTTCGGCTGCCATCATGTAGATATCGACATCATCGCCGGCAGCGAGCCATTCTCCACCTTGGGGCCCCTCCGCAGGTGTCGAGCGGACCATCACCGGTGCTTCCATGTCGGTCAGAAAACCGCGTTCACGAAGGGTGCCAGCCAATAGCGGATGGCATTCGGCAAAAAACTCTAGTCGTGGAACCCGACCATGACGGGCGAACAGCTCGATCATGCCGTCGATGGCCGAAGGGTCGTTTGCGCGATCGTCCAGTGGAATGGCGACATTGCGGTAGAATGGATCCGGCTCCGGCCAGATATGGACCCTGTAACCGGTCGTCTCCAGGAGATGCGATCCATCGGCGACGGCTGCGGCGAATTGCCGGGCCGCATGTGCGAGAAGAACAGGCGGTTCCTGTGAAGGCAGGCCGGACCAGCGAGCCGTGGCAGTATCCGGAATCTTCATTGAATGCTGGTCATGGCCGGTCGTCAGCGGGTCAGGACACCGCAATACTGACCCTGGGTCCTTATCCGGTCGCAAGCCTCGACGGCCAGTTCATGGGTCGCAAACGAGCCACCGGCGACGCGATAGAACGTGCCCTTGTCCTTGGTCTCGATCCGTTCCGGAGTACGCTGCGGCCAGTCGGAAGGCAGCTTGAGACTCTTCTTCAGCCTCGCCCATTCGGCATTGGCCGCATCGACCGTACGGACCGACGAGAGGTGAATGGCGTAGTTATCGTCGCCATCGACCTGCAGCGGACCACCGGCGGCCGGCTGGACATCGCTGAACGGCTCGCTGTCAACCGTTTCAATGGGGCTGCTGGACATCGTTTCGAGATTGCGCTCCAGCGTGACCGTCGTCGGGTGGTCATCGCCCATCGTCTCCCTGGCAATGTCGAGTGCCTGTTCGATCAGTGGCCTGGCCTGATCCCGCTTGCCCTCGATATCGTAAAGGACTGCCAGGTTGTTGAGGCTCTTGGCGACGTTGGGATGGCGCGGACCCAGCGTGTGCTCAAGGATGTCGAGCGAACGTTCGTAGAGCTGCTCGGCTTCTGTCAGGCGGTTCTGCGCGCGGTAGAGCAGGGCCAGATTGTTGAGGCTGGTGGCGAGATCCGGGTCGTCGGTGCCGAGATTGCCTTCATCCAGCTCCACCGCCCGTTCGTAGAGAGGTTCCGCCTCGTCGTAACGACCCAGCACCCGGTAGGCTTCGGCAAGGTTGTTGAGCTCGACGGAGATGCGCGGATCGGTGGGGCCGAAACGCTGTTCGGCGAGACTCAGCGCCATTTCGAAATGGGGCAGGGCCTCGTCGACACGATTGGCACGATACAGCTCAAGAGCTTCGGCATGTGCATCGCTCAGCGGATCCGCCCGGGGTACGAAAGGCGTCGCCAGAATGGAAAGTGCCAGTAGCAGGATGTAGGGGGCTGCAAACCGTCGCATGAAACAACCTCGAATTTTATTTTCACCTACACGAGATCGGGCAGGACGTCACCGTCCGATGTTGCCATCGCTCGACATGAGTATGGCCGCGGGCCTGGTCAGTTCGAAAAACGAAAGCACGATGGTGAGGCTCACGGTAATCGGCACGCAGAGGAACATGCCGGCAATCCCCCATATCGAGCCCCACAGGGTCAGCGAGAGGATGATCACCAGCGGGCTCAGATTGAGCGAATTGCCCATCATTTTCGGTTCGACCAGATTGCCGACGATGAACTGGATGCCGGTAAGCGCGAGGAGGACGCCTGCGCCCATGGCCACCGAGCCGAACTGCATCACGGTGAGGATCGAGGGAAGCGCCACCGCGAACAGCGAGCCGATATTGGGTATGTAGTTGAACAGGAAGATCACCAGCGCCCAGAATATCGAATAGTCCACACCCACCACCACGAGTACGGCATAGCACAGGGCGGCGGTGAGGATACTCACCAGCGTCTTGATCCACAGATAGCGTTCGATGCGATATTCGATCTCGACGAGCATTCCCCGGATCCGCGAACGTTGCTCGTCGTCACGGAACAGTTTTTCCAGCTTGCGGTCGAAGCTCGCCTGCTCGGCCAGGAGGAACATCACGTACAGGGCCACCAGTCCGGTATTGCCGACGAGTCCGCCAAGGGTTCCCGACAGCCGGGTGATGGCGGAGGCGATGTCGATCTTGTCAGTGATCTGTTCGATGCTGGGCAGATGGGCAAGACCATCGCTCCCGACGACACGGTGAAACATGTTGCGCAGGTTCTGCTCATAGCCCGGTGCTGCCTCGCTCACCTTGGCGACATTGGTGGCGACGATGTTCACCAGGAACCAGCAGGCCAGCACTATGGTGACGACCGCTGCCAGCAGACAGAGCAGTTCACCGGGATGCCAGCCACCGATGGATATGCGGCCGAACAGCCGGGCAATGCCGTTGATCAGTTGCCACAGGAAGATGGCAACCGCGATGGGAATGGCGAATTCCGCACCATAGACCAGCAGGGAACCGATGATCCATACGCCCGCCAGCATGGAGACCCAGACGATGGCTGCCGCAAGGGTCGCATCATCGATACTGCAGACAGAGATGGCCGCCCGGGGGCAGTCGTCGCGTGGTGTCGTCATGGGCGGTTCCGCATCGTCGCTATCCTGACCTGCCGCCATCTCGCACGTCTTTACCAGTCAGGGCAATGTCTGCCATAGCGGGCAGGACTTGTGCCGCAAGGGATTGGAACATGGCCATCGAAACCCCGCCGGGCTATCGCGCCCTCGATGAATCGTCTCTGCCCGCCTATCTGGCCGGGTTGCCTCCGATCGTATCGAGACTGGGCGGTCGCGCCGAAGAATGGACGGTCAACGAGGTCGGCGATGGCAATCTCAACCTTGTCTTCATCGTCGAGGGGCCATCGGGTGCGATCTGCGTCAAGCAGGCCCTGCCCTATGTCCGGCTGGTGGGCGAGAGCTGGCCCCTGCCGCTGGATCGCGCATTCTTCGAATATCGGGCGAGCGTGATCCAGGCGGGGCATGTCGGCGCGCTGGTGCCGGAGATCCTGCACTATGACGCGGGGCTCTATCTCATCGTCATGGAAAGGCTGAGCCCGCACATCATCATGCGGCAAGGTACGATCAGGGCGGTCATCTATCCGCAGTTTGCCGGGCACATCACCGATTATCTCGCAAGGTCACTGTTCTTCACGTCCGATCTGGCGATGAAGGCCGGTGACAAGAAGGCCATGGTGGCCACGTTCTGCGCCAATACCGAGTTGTGCAGGATCACCGAGGACCTCATCTTCACCGACCCTTACCGGATCGCGGAGCTCAATCGCTGGACCAGTCCGGGGCTTGATGCCGAGGCGGCCGCCATCCGCGGGGATGAGGGGCTCAAACGCGCGGTCAGTGTTCTCAAGATGAAGTTCATGACTGAAACGCAAGCCTTGCTGCATGGTGATCTTCACACGGGGTCGATCATGATCACGCAGCAGGATACCCGCGTCATCGACCCCGAATTCGCGTTCTTCGGTCCCATGGGCTTCGATGTGGGCAAGCTCATCGGCAACCTTCTCCTGGCCTATTTCAGCCAACGCGGACACGAGCATCAGCCCGGAGAGCGTGATGCCTACCGCCGGTGGTTGCTTGAGACAGTCGAGACGGTATGGAACGGATTTGCCCACAAGTTCACGGCATTATGGAATGCCCATGGCACCGGCGATGCGTTCCCGGCCTCGTTGTTCGAGGGCGAGGCCGGCCGTCTGTCGCTTGGCAAGGCACAGCATGGCTTCATGCGCCAGCTATTCGAGGATGCGCTCGGTTACGCCGGTTGCTCGATGATCCGCCGGACGCTAGGGCTTGCCCATAATATCGACATGGAGCAGATCGAGGACCATGGCAGGCGGGCTGCCTGCGAGCGGCGCAATCTCACACTGGCCAGGGACCTCATCCGCAATGCCGCTTCCATTGCCAGCATCGAGGCAGTCACGGCCAGGGCCGCGCTGATCGAGGCCGGTGGCAGCTGAGACCGACCCCATCGGGATCAGATGCCGTCGACCCGCTCGCAGGCCGGTGCATCGTCGAACAGCCGGTCGCCGCGTTCGAAACAGTCGATGAAACGTTCGAGCCCATGCGCACCGCCATTGACCAGCCGCCGGGCGCGGCGAAGGTCCCGTTCCATCAAGGCTTCCCTGATCGCCCGTTCGCGGGTGGCCAGGAATGCGCCAAGGATCTGGCCGGCCGTCTCTCCTTCGGCCGCCATGTCGGGGTCTTCCTCAAGACGGTCGCCCAGGCCGATCAGGCGACCGACACGACGGTAATTGGCTCGTCCGGTAAGCTGGACGAAGCCCCTTCCACGAAAGCGCCACCCGTCGGGCGCTCCCAGGTTGCCGAGATCGCAGCGATGGTCATACAGGTCGAAATCGTCACGGCCTGACGAACAACTGTATCGCGATGGCTGTTCATTCAACGGCTCGAACGGTTCGCATTCTGCCCTGATCGTTGACAATGCCATCAACGCCATGGGCTTGTCGGTGAGATCGAAGGCGGCAAGTCCGGCGCGGATATGGGGCAGGTTGCGGGCAATGGCTGGTGGTCGGGTATAGGGGAAGAGCTTGCGGATGCGCCCGGGAGTGATCCGTTCGAGGATGTCGCTTCGCCGGGTCCGTTCGACACCAAGTGCCGCAAGCGTTACGGGGCCGGCTATTCCATCGACCAACAGACCGGCATCGTCCTGAAACTGCATCAATGCGGCGCGGGTCTTCGGTCCGAACCGGTCGTCGGCCTCGCCACATTGGTAACCTTGTTCGAGGAGCCTCTGTTGCAGCCGGCGGATCAGGTCGTCGGCATGGTAACGGGTTTCACGGGCAGGCATGGAAATACTCCTATATAGGTATTTAATCATATATATTCTCCTTGCGATTTCTGCAAGGAGAAGTTGTGCCGGCTGGGGTGTACCGGCTATTCTCCGCCCCGGAAGGGGGGAACACATGCTGATCAACGGTCGCCGATCCCGAACCATCTGGCTGGACGAAGACGGTCGTACGGTCAGGACGTTCGACCAGACCCGGATTCCTCATGCCATTGATATTCTGGCTTTGTGCAATGTCGGGGATGCGGCCCGGGCGATCTCGACGATGCAGGTCCGCGGTGCGCCGCTGATCGGTGCCACGGCCGCCTATGGCATGGCCCTGGCGATGGCTGAAGATCCGGGTGATGCCAACCTCGAAAGTGCGGTCTCACAGCTGATGGCGACCCGGCCGACGGCGGTCAATCTCCGCTGGGCTCTGGAGCGCATGACCGACAGGTTGCGCGCGCGGGATGGTCGTCATCGGGTGGATGTCGCCTATCGCGAGGCTGCGGCAATTGCGGACGAGGACGTGCTCATCTGTCGCGCAATCGGCGATGCCGGTCTTGCGCTCATTCGCAACATCGCCATGACCAAGAGCGATGGCGACCCGGTCAACATTCTCACCCACTGCAATGCCGGCTGGCTGGCCACCATCGACTGGGGGACGGCGACGGCACCGGTCTATCGCGCGCAGGAGGAGGGCATTTCCGTCCACGTGTGGGTCGATGAGACCCGGCCGCGCAATCAGGGCGCTTCGCTGACCGCCTTCGAGCTCCTGCACCAGGGTGTCCCGCATACGGTGATTGCCGACAATGTCGGTGGACATCTCATGCAGCACGGGAAGGTCGACATCTGTATTGTCGGGACGGACCGGACCACCCGGACAGGTGACGTCTGCAACAAGATCGGCACCTACCTCAAGGCGTTGGCAGCGCATGACAACGGGGTTCCGTTCTATGTCGCCCTGCCGTCGACGACCATCGACTGGACGATTGCGGACGGGGTGAAGGAAGTCCCCATTGAACAGCGTTCCCCGGATGAGCTGACGCGCATGACGGGTCGTACGGACGACGGCCGCATCGAGACGGTAACCATCACTCCGGATGGCAGCCCCGCCGCCAATTACGCGTTCGACGTCACTCCGGCACGGCTGGTGACGGGGCTGATCACCGAACGTGGTGTCAGCGGTGCGACAGCAGAAGAACTTGCCGGTCTTTTCCCGGACCTCGCCGCCTGACGGGTCTGCCCGAACGGCTGTTGGCGGCCTTCATGGCCCGGCATCGCCGGGACGAGCGGCTGTGTCTTGTCCCCGGTCTGGTCGACGGTGTTCCAGCGGGCTCGCGGATCTGGGTCCATGCCGTCAGCGTCGGCGAAGCGATGAGTGCGTTGCCGGTGATCGACTGCATGCTGCGGGTTGCGGATCGCCATGTCATCCTGACGGTCACGACCGATGCCGCACGCAACGTCATGGGCCGCTTCCTGCCCGCGGGCGTCACCCTGGCGCTGGCGCCGCTCGACATGCCTGGCATCGTCCGGTCTTTCATCGATCACTGGCGGCCGGATCTGGTGATCCTGATGGAATCCGAAATCTGGCCGGTCACCCTGTACATGCTCGACGGCCGCGGCGTTCCGGTCGCTGTCGTCAATGCGCGCATGTCACAGCGGTCGTTTTCCCGCTGGCGGCGCGTGCCCGTCCTTGCAAGGCCCCTGTTCTCCAGACTGACAAGGGTGCTGGCGCGCGATATTGTCATGGCTGATCGCTTTGCCCGGCTGGGAGCACCGTCGGTGACGGTTGTCGGTGATATCAAGGCCGCGGCTGCCCCGCTGCCCGTTGATGGCGCGTGGCTCGACCAACTGAAGCAGGCGGCCGGTTGCAGGCCGGTCTGGCTGGCCGCCAGTACTCATCACGGTGAGGAGGAGATCGTCGCCGGCGTTCATATCCTGCTCGAACGGACGACAGCCAATCCACTTACCGTGCTGGCCCCGCGGCATCCGGAGCGTGCCGATACCGTCGAGAGGCTGCTCCGGCAAAGCGGGCTGCATGTCGGACGCCTGTCGCAACAGCCTGTGCCCGATGCAACGACACAAGTCTTCCTGATCGACAGGATCGGTTGTCTCGGGACGCTCTACGACTGGGTGCCCGTTGCCTTCATCGGCGGGTCCATGACATCGCAGGGCGGCCACAATCCGCTGGAGGCGATCCGTCATCAATGTCTGCCGGCCATGGGGCCGCATACCGGGAAGCTCGGGCATGACGGGGAGCGGCTGCGGCAATCGGGTGCCTTGGTCGTTGTCGAGGATGGATCCGCATTGACACGGTGCATCCAGTCGATCTGGCATCGACAATTCCCACCGGAGGCGATTGCCGCCGAACGGGAAAGGCTGGCCGCGTGCCGCACCCGGCTTCTGGACCGCCTCGCCATCGAGCTTGAACCGCTTGTTCGATGCGGGACATGAAGGAGCCCCGATTCTGGCAGGAGGGTGGTTGGCAGGTAACGGCACTGCTGCCGCTGGCCGGGCTCCATGGATGGTTGCGGGACATTTACGACAGGTGGCGAAATCACAAGCCCGTGCCATCCGAAGTCCCGGTTGTCGTCGTTGGTGGCCTGCGCGTGGGCGGCTCGGGCAAGACGCCCTTCGTGCGCCACTTGCGCCGTCGGTTGCTTGCATGCGGCGAAATGCCTCATGTATTGCTGCGTGGCTATGGACGGTCCGGCGAAGGGGTACATGAAGTCGACCCGGACAACGGTGATTTTCGCATGTTCGGCGACGAGGCTCTGCTGCATGCGGCCGATGGCACCACATGGGTCGGTGCGGACCGGGTTGAAGCCGGTCGCCGAGCTGTCGCGGCGGGCGCCAGTCTCCTGTTGCTCGATGATGGCCTGCAGTCGATGCCGTTGCGGGCCGATATCGCTTTCCTTGTCGTGGATGCGGCGGCACCCACTGCAAATGGCCACCTTATGCCTGCCGGACCATTGCGCGAAAAGCCGGAGCGCGCCGCGAGTCGTGCCGATGCCCTTGTTCTTGTAAATCAGGGGTATACGCCATCATTCTGGCATCGGGACAAGCCGTTATTCCGCTTCCGGCGACGGCTGAGATCGCCCGTTGCGCTAAACGGTAGGAGTGTCACGGTGGTGACCGGCATCGCTGATCCATCGCGGTTCCTGCGGGATCTGACAGCCCTTGGAGCGGGGATAGTCGACCATTACGCCTTTGCCGATCACCATACCTTCACCCATGAGGAAATATTCACGATCTGGCGCCATTCCGGGGACCGCCCGATCCTGACCACGCGCAAGGACTGGATTCGGCTCGACGAAGGATGGCGGGCGCGGGTCCATCCGGTCGATCTCGACCTGACCGAGGAGCCGCGCAGCCAATTCGGCAGCTGGTTCGACGTGAAAAGGCGAGGTGACAGGCGGAACTGAAAGTCCTTCCCGACGGTTTCTTGCGAGGATCCGAGGAGCTGTCGAAGCTTGCGGAAATCCGAGACGGCATCGAAGGAGGTGTCCTGTGAGCGGACGTTCGCATGGAATTTGGGATACCGCCGACCGGCAACTGGTCCGGCAATCCATGGAAATGCCGGTTCTCAGTCACGAGCGCGAGCGGCAGCTCGCGATGGCGTGGCGTGATGAACGCGATTCGCAGGCCCTCGATGAGCTGATCCGCTCCTATTTGCGTCTGGTCGTCAGTCAGGCTTCGCGCTTTCGTCACTATGGGCTGACCATGAGCGACCTCATGCAGGAGGGCGTAATCGGGCTTATGCAGGCGGCCGAGCGGTTCGAGCCGGAGCGAGGATTTCGCTTTTCGACCTATGCCGGATGGTGGGTAAGGTCCTCAATGCAGGAATTCATCCTGCGTAACTGGTCGATCGTCAGGCTCGGCTCCACTGCCGCCCAGAAATCCCTGTTCTTCAATTTGAGACGTTTGCGTGCCCGGGTGGGAAACCCCGTGGATGGCCCCATGGATGATCGGACACGCCGACAGATCGCCGAGATCCTCTCGGTCAAGGTCGAGGACGTTGAAAACATGGAACGGCGACTTGGCGTCGGCGATCAGTCATTGCACACGCTCCTCGGTGGCGATCGCGGCGGGGACTACGAGAGCCGGCTCGTCGATGAACGGCCCGATCCCTCGCAGGTCATCCAACAGGAGATGGACGGCCGCAAGTGGCGCGTTCTCCTGCGCCAGTCGATTGCCGGTCTCAATGAACGGGAACAGACCATCATCCGCGAACGTCGCCTGAGTGAGCAGGGATGCACGCTGGAGGAGCTGGGCATGCGCCTCGGGATCAGCAAGGAACGGGTTCGCCAGATCGAACAGGGGGCGCTGAACAAGATCAGGGGAGAGATGACCACTCGCATGGGGGAAGATGCCTGCGCGTTGATGGTACGCGGCTGAGTACTGTTCTCGCTGCGGGGCGGTGAAGCCAGAGAGGGGCGACGACCTTGCTGCTCGACCGCATCGCCGAGATGAGGCATTGTCATCACCATGATGAAACAGGTCGACCGTTGTCAGATTGCCGTCGTCGGTGGAGGCCATGCCGGGCTGCTGGCAACGATTGTGCTTGCCGCGGCCGGTTTCAACGTCCGCGTCATCGATCCCATGGGCCCCGGACGTCCGCCGGCCAGTGGGCGAACGCTGGCCATCCTCGCGGGCAGCCATGCGGCCCTGCGACAGCTGGGTGCCTGGCGTTACCTGGCTGCCGTGGCGTGGCCGGTGCGGCGGGTGGATGTACGGGATACCGCATCCGGCGGTCATGTGGTCTATCGTTCCAGCGAGGTCGGGCACGAGCCGCTCGCCTACGGAGTCGACAATTCGGTCTTGCGCGGTGCGCTTTCCGCAGCCGTCGAAAGGGATTGCTGGGTCAGGGGATCGCTGGTGTCCATGGAGCGCAGGGGGGTGCTGGTCGTCGATGATGGCCGCAGGCTTCGGGCGGATCTCGTGATCGGCGCGGATGGACGGGGGTCGGTGGTGCGCCGGCTCGCGGGTATTTCCATCGACAGCCTGTCCTACCGCCAGTCAGCCATCTCGTTCATTGTCGCGCACGAGCGCGACGGCCGGCACGTCGTCATGGAGCGGCTGCGGCCTCAGGGGCCGTTGGCCACCCTGCCGCTGGGACGGCATTCTTCGGGGATTACCTGGGTCGAAGCCGACACCCGTGCTGAAGCGGTATATCGTCGGTTGCGATCCGGCGACATGTCGCTGGTCGAGGCGGAACTGGGAAGTGAACTGGGGTCGATGCACATCGACGGACCCGTGCAGTTCTATCCGCTCAGCGCCCAGCATGCCCGGCGTTATGTCGCCCCCGGAATTGCCCTGATCGGCGATGCGGCCCACGGAGTTCATCCCATTCACGCACAGGGCTTCAACATGGGCGTTGCCGATATCGTCGCATTGCTCGATGTGCTGGATGATGCGCGCAGGAGATCCCTGCCCATCGGGGGAGAAGCCATCCTGCGATATCAGCGGGCGCGGCAGTCCGACAACGCCTCGCGCCTGCGCATGACTGACGCTCTCAATCGCCTGTTCTCGAATGATATCGCACCATTGCGCCAGGGACGCCGCCTGTTGCTCGATACGTTGGCCGCGGCCGGGCCGGTGCGCAGGCGGGCGATACGTCATGGCATGCGGATGTCGGCCTGATCATCCAGCTTCTGTCCATCCGATATCCGTTCCTGCCGCATTCAGGAAGGCTTCGGAGCGTCAGCCAGCAGGCGGTTGCTGGCTGTCTCGATGCGTTCTTCCAGCAATTTCATGAATTCCCTTCGCTGGAGTCCCGGCTCGATGGGATCGAGAAATTCCAGCGTGATCATACCGGGATGCTTGATGAAACTGCGACGCCCCCAGTACAGGCCGGAATTCAGTGCTACGGGAACGCAAGGGACACCGAGCGTGTTGTAGAGGGCCGCTATTCCGGATTTGTAGTCCGGCTTCGCCCCTGGGACCTGACGTGTTCCTTCGGGGAAGATGAGGAAGCTCACGCCCTCGGCAACCGCGGCCCTGGCCCCGCGGACAAGCGAGCGCAGCGCCTGTGCCGCTCCACCGCGGTCGATCACCACGCTGCCGGCAAGCTGGATGTACTGGCCGAACAGTGGAATGCGGCTGAGCTCATATTTCAGACCGATCACAATGTCGGAACTTATTCGATAGAAGTAGATGGTCTCCCATGCGGACTGATGCTTGCTGGCGATGAGTACGGGTCCTTCGGGCAACTTTTCGCGCCCGACGACGCGGCAGTCGAGACCGATGATGAGCCGCAGCAGGAACTGCACACCGCCAGCCCAGATCCCTGCCACCATGCGTATGCTGTGCGGACGAATGAACCAGGCGAACGGTACCAGCGCCAGAAGCACCATGATCGTCCAGATGTAGAAGGCGATGTTGAACAGCAGGGAACGCAGGAAAGGCACGTTTTCGGATCCTCGCAACGAAAGCGCTTTTCCCGTACAGTGCCGCGCTCCCGCCGCTCCGGCAAGCGTCGAAGGTGCGCGTCAGGGCTGGCGCAGCAATCCGAGATGGGCGGACAGTCTTGCGCCGACGGCTACCAGAAGCGCCATCACCATCGGCGGCACGGCCAGCACGAACCAGTCGAACGGCAGCAGCCGGATGGAGAACGGAAGCTCATACTGGATCAGCCGGTTGCCGTAGATTGCCAGCAGCAGGGTTGCGGCCGCGCAGCCGAACCCCCACAGGCCGCCGCGAAAGGCCCTGAACAGGGCGTGCAGCTCGAACTGATGGGCGAGGTAGCCGTCGCTGGCTCCCATCTGTCGCAGCAGGTCGATGGAATCGCGTTCGAAGCGAACGTGAATGCGTGTGATGTAGATGAAGGCAATCATGCAAATGAAAAGGGCGGCGCCGGCAATGCCGATCGCTGCCATTCGGGTGAATTCGAGCGTGTGCTTGCGGGCATCCTGCGTCGAGCCTGTCTCGCCGATTGCCGTTCCGGGGACGATCTCCTGAAGCTTTCGGCCGAGTTCATCGAGGTCGGGTGGATTCCAGGCGTTGAGACCGACATCGATGAGCCGTGGCATGGGAAGGGAATCGGTGGCTTGCGGATCGCTCAGCCACGGTTCCACCAGTTTGCCGAGCTCGGAATCGGACAATGGGTCGACAAACAGCACGCCGGGCTGGACCTTCAGCCAGTTCACCACCTCGCCCATCGGGTCGGCGCGTCCGGCAGCCGGTACGCCGGAACTGCTTTCATTCAGGGATGGCATGGCAATCGTGACCATCAGCGGTTCACGCAAGAGCTCGCGGAGTTGCGCATGGGCGATGACGGCGACGGAAACGGCGACCACGGCGATGAAGGCGAGCCCGGCGGCGAGCCATGTCAGCACCTTGTTCAGGGGAGCATCCTGCAACGGCAGGTCGAGAACGCGTCCGACCATGGTCGTCAGCCCGCCGCCTGCAGACCGGCTCGCGGTTGGGTGCGCAACCGGCCCTTTTCCATGTGTAAAGCCGGGAAACGGTGCCGGCGCAGCAGATCGCCGCTATGCGTGGCAAAAATTACCGATGTGCCGAGTTTCTCCATCTGGAGAAAGAGATTGATCAGGCGATCGGCTCGTCGCTGGTCGACATTGCTGGTGGGTTCGTCGGCCAGCAGCAATTTCGGGCGGGTGATCACGCCGCGGGCAATCGCCACCAGCTGCTGCTGGCCGATCGACAGCTCTGCAGGCCGCTTCTCCATGATCTCCTCCAGTTCGAGCCAGGTGAACATGTCGCAGACGGTCGAGGCGATGCGGTCCTCCTTCATGCCCGCGATACGCAGGGGAAGTGCGACATTGTCAAACGCTGTCAAATGTTTCAACAGGCGGAAGTCCTGAAAGATCACTCCGATCCGCTGCCGCAGGGATGCGCGTTCCCTGCGGTGGAGACGTGCGACATCACGGCCGAACAGGTTCATCTGTCCGCGTTCGGGGTGCACCGATAGACTTAGGAGGCGCAATAGCGACGTCTTGCCCGCCCCGCTTTCACCGGTGAGGAAATGGAAACTGCCGCTTTGAATCTTGAGATCGACTCCGGCGAGGGCCTTTGCGCCCGGTTCGTAAGACAGGTCGACATCGCGCAGCAGTACTATTGTGGTATCATCCACCTTTATCGGGCTCTCCGGCTGCAGGTCCGTCGATCGGAGTCTTGGCATATCGACCTCGGGACGTCTAGGGTTACATCAACCTTTGCGTTATAATGCCGATTGCGGCATGGTGCCGGGTCATCCGGCAGGAATGACAGACAACCGGAAACGTGCTTTGAAAAGAAGTACGTCATGAGTTTTGTGGGCGACATGCAGATCACCTGTCCAAGTTGCGGCAAGCTGTACAACATTCCCGATGAATCGATCGGTGATCAAGGCCGAAAGGTCCGATGCACCTCATGCAGCCACCGCTGGCAGGTCATGCCTGCCGTGGCCGAGGAGGAGGATGCGCGACGATTGGCGGAATCGCTCGACCGGGCTGCCGAGGAAATCGATGCGGAGGTCGGTGGCGATGACGACGACGATCTCGATGTCGATCTTGACGCGGCCTTCGATACACGGGCTGACGAGATCTTCCACGATGGCGATGACGACGACGGAGTCGACCGGCCCGAAGCGGAAGACGAGGATGACCGGCCGGAAGGTGCTGATGCCGGCGAGACTACGACAAGATCGATCGAGCGGCAGAATATCGCCGACAAGTCCCCGGCTCTCTCCCTCGCGGTCGTGGCAGGGTGGCTGTTGCTGCTGGTCAGTGTGCTGACATTGGGTGGGCTGGTCATTGCACGTGACGAGATCGTTGATTCCTTCCCCGGAACCCAGCCAATCTATCAGGCTCTGGGGCTGCCGATCACACGGGTCCTGGGCCTCGAGATCCGCGATGTCATCACCGAAACCCTCGAAAGGGACGGGAATCGCGTCCTGAGGGTCAAGGGCGAGGTTCACAATGTGACCAGCCGCGAGCGCGACGTGCCGATCATCATCGTCAAGCTGCTCGATGGCGACAATGCGGCCATTGACGAGCAGATGGTCATGGTCGACCAGCCGATGCTCCCCACGGAGTCGGTCGCGCGTTTCACGCTCGATATTCCCTCGCCACCGGCGGACGCCAAGACCTTCAGCGTTTCATTCGACCTCGGCGAGTGAACGCCTCGCCAATGCTCCGGGCACTGGAACTGGCGAGGATGGCCGCGAAGGCCGGCGAGGTACCGGTAGGCGCAGTGCTGGTGTCGGCGCAAGGCAAAGTGATCGCGGAGGCATGCAACCGTGTCGAGCGTGACAGCGATCCCGCGGCTCATGCCGAAATCCTGGTGTTGCGCGAGGCCGGTCGGCGTCTGCTGACACCGCGCCTGACCGATCATGATCTGTACGTGACGCTGGAACCCTGTCCCATGTGCGCGCAGGCCGTCGCCTTTGCCCGCATCCGGAGACTCTATTACGGTGCGGAAGATCCCAAGGGCGGGGGTGTCGACAATGGAGCAAGGGTGTTTTCCGCCTCCAGTTGTCACCACAGGCCGGACGTCTACGGGGGAATGTACGAAGCGGCGTCGGCCTCGTTGCTGCGCGAATTCTTCCGCCAGCGGAGATGACGGCCATGATGCTCGATCTCACACAGGCTCCGGTGATCGTGACCCCGCGTTTGCGCCTGTGTCTGCCGGCCGGCGATCATCTCGATGAGTTTGCAACGATGATGGAAGATGAGGAGACCGCAAGATTCATCGGCGGCGTACGCAACCGCACGGACGCCTTTCGGCTGCTGGCGGGAATCCTCGGCCACTGGGCCTTGCTCGGTTTTGGATTGTTTGCTGTTGAGGACCGGAATTCCGGTGCCTTCATGGGACGCGTGGGCCTGTTGCGTCCCGAGGGTTGGCCCGCCATGGAACTGGCCTACGGATTGCACCGGCCATTCTGGGGCAAGGGCTATGCCGAAGAGGCTTGCCGCGCCGTTCTGAAGCACGAGGTGCCGAAGTTCGCTCCAGGACGCCTCGTCAGCATCATAGCCGACGAAAATCTCGCCTCGGCACGTCTTGCCCTTCGCCTTGGCGCGCAGAAGCGTGAGCCGATGAGCTTCAATGGGACGCCAGTCACACTGTACGAGTACGATCTTTCGCATTGAGCGGCGCGAACCGGCGCCATGCGGCGGCTGCCCACAGGCGGAACCCGTCCGTCATGGCATGCCCATTTCATTGATCACGGCCATGAAGTTCGTGGCCGCGTCATCCGGTGACATGACGGGATTGTCCCAGTAGTCCTTGACGAGGTTGCGGATGGTCGCGACACGGACCGAATCTCCCACGCCCACCAACGGGACCAGCGTATTCCGGTGCGCTTCCCACTCGGCATAGATGTCGCGCTCGCAAGGACCCAGAAGTTCGTGTGGAATCCCCTTGCGCACCGGCAGGGCACCCTTACGGCGCGCAAATTCCGCCTGCACCGCCGGATCCATGATGACATCCATGATGAGGGCAACACCCGGATCGGGATCGCTGGCTTCCAGGTTGAGCGGTACGAACACATCGGCCGCCCAGAGCTGGATATGCTGGTTCCCGGGAGCAAAGGTGCAAAGGAAATCGGTGCCGGGATTCAGTCCGGCAGCAACCATGTCGCCCTTGGCGAAATCCCCCATGATGGCGGTTGCAGCACGACCGTCGGCAACCATGGCCGTGACTTCGGCCCAGTTGCGCGCCAGTCGGGGCTCAAGCGCGTAGCCGCGCAGTTCGCGCAGGATCGAAAAGGCTTCGCTCAGGATCTTCCCTTCGCTTCCAAGTCGCGCATCGCTGTGAATGGCCCTGTAGGCTTCCACTCCACCAAGATCGATGACGATGGTGATGAAGAGGTTCTCGATTTGCCAGTCTTCGCTGCTGGTGGCGATGGGTACGTAGCCTGCGTCCTTCAGGCGGGGTGCCAGTTCGAGAAACTGGCGCCAGCTTGCCGGCGGATCGCTGTGGATGGCCGCATAGGCCGCTGCATTGTGGAGGGCGTAGTTCTGCATGTGCATGCCGACAGGAATGGCAAGTGCCACCCCGTTGTCCTGCACCATCTCCCAGAGTTCTTCGAAGATCAGCGACTTCAGCGGCTGTCCGCGCCAGGTCTGCGGCATCGGTCCGAGCTTGTTGATTTCGTGGAGGGCCATGAGGTCACTTCCGCTGATCCATTGGGTCAGGGTCGGCGGCATGCCCAGTTGCAGGCGTTTCGAGACGACGGTCTTCGTGGCGAGATAGCTCTCGACGGCAATCGCCTTCCAGACGCCGCCGCGCCGTTCGACCTCTTCGCGGAACAGGTCGACCGCGTGGGCTTCCCCAGGCGAGATCCACCAGTGCACCAGTTCGACCTCAGGGGCTTCCCCGGCGCGGGGCATGGCGGGCATGATCGACGCCAGCATGGCCGTCACCAGGCCGGCGACGGCCAGTCGAAGTCCGCCGGATGAACGGGAGCGTTCTTGTATGATCGTCATCATGCCGTTCTCCCCTGCTGAACCTTGAAGGGTACCACCTCAGCCGTATGTTGCGCTCTTCGCTCGAACCGTTGCAGGCAGTGACTGATCAGCCGCTCGAGCGGCTGCGGGCGGGAGAAGTGGTACCCTTGGCCGAATTCACAGCCGAGATCTGTCAGGATGTTCAAGACGGGTCGGGTTTCGATGCCCTCGCAGACCACCTGCTTGCCGAGCCCGTGGGCAAGCTTGATCATGCCCTCGATGATCACCCTGTTGCCCGCGTCGCTGTCGATATCGGCGACGAAGCGACGGTCGATCTTGATCATGTCGAACGGGATTTGCTGGAGATGCGCCAGCGACGCGAAACCGGTGCCGAAATCGTCGAGGCTGATGACCCCGCCGGCATCGCTCAGGCGCTGGAGGTGATGGTGGATATTGCCGGAGCCGCGCTCGATCATGCAGCCCTCGGTGAGTTCGATGCTGAGCCACGAGTGACCATTTTCCGTGCGACTGGAAATGATTTCCTGTTCAAGCCGGCCATCGGCAAGCATCACGCCGGTGACGTTCAGGGCGATCGATTCGAGATCGGGAAATGCGCGGCGCAATCTCGGAGCATCGGACTTGATGATTTCCAGCATCCGCCAACTGATACGGCTCATCAGTCCGAGCCTTTCTGCATCGGCAATCCAGGCTCCGGGCGCGAGAAGCTTACCGTCGGCGCCAACCAGTCTCGCAAGGGCTTCGAGCCGCCGCACTCGGCCGCTCTTGAGGCAGACGATCGGCTGATAGAACGCCTTGAACCGTTCGAGGCGAACGGCGTCGATCAGTTGCTGGTCGAACGAGATGTAATGCGTGATCGAACGGTCGAAGAGTTCATCGTAGCAGGCAAGCTGGTCACCTCCATGGAGTTTTGCATGATAGAGTGCTTTGTCGGCGGCCGCGAGCAGGCTCTCCGCACCGGGCGTATTCCCGGTCGACGATGCAAGGCCGATGCTCACGCTGAGGTTCAGCGTCATGTCCGGGAACTCGATCGCCTCACGACAGGCCAGCAGGATGTTCTCAAGTGTCCGGTGGATCGAACGGGCTTCCCAGAGATGATCGAAGACGACGGCGAACTCGTCGCCGCCTAGTCGGAAGATGTGCGCGTCTCCGGCCGCTGCCTCGCTCATCCTCTGCCCGATGGCGACCAGTGCGCCGTCGCCGTGCAGATGGCCGAAACTGTCATTGATGGACTTGAAGCGGTCGACGTCGATCAGAGCAAGCGAGCAGCGCTTGCGCGATGCGACGAGACTGTCGAGCGTCTGATGGAACAGATGGCGATTGCCAAGCTTGGTCAGCCTGTCCCAATGGGCCAGGTAGGCCAGCTGCATGTGCTGGTTGCGGATGGCCTTGCGGTTGATCTCGATCTGTCGCCGCAAGGGCAGGAAGACGAGGTACCAGATCATCGTCAGGCCCGAGAATATGCCGCCGACCATCACCGTGAAGCCGATCATCAACGTGGACTGCTGTTCGCTGATATTGGCCTGCAGCTTCTCGGTCAGCCGGTTCTGCGTGGTGAGAAGCTGGGGCATTTTCATCGCGATGAAATGCTCGTGGGTATCGAAGAACCGCTGGGGATCCTTGCCCGACTGGAACTCCATCATCTTGAGGTAACTTGCATAGGAGCGGAAATGCTTTTCATGCTCGCGCAACAGCTTGAGCAGGTCTCCACTCTCGTTCGACAGGATATTCGTGATCGACCCGTATCGGCTGATGACCTGCTTGTCTTTCCTTATCCGTTCGTTGAGTGCCAGCAGGCGATCGAGTTGCCTGTTGTTCTCGTTGATGACCTTGGTAATCAGGTCGACGGTGATCGGTTCCATCGTACCCTGATCGAACAGATAGTCGAAGCGGTCGGAAATTCCCCGCAGGATGGACAGTTCCTCCACGGTCACTTCGCTGATGCTCAGCAGCCGCGTCTGCAGCCGGAGACCGAGTGCCAGCATGAGGGCACCCACCGCCAACAGCATGAAGACGATGCCATAGGCGAGGTAGTTTCGCCGCCAGATGGCTTCGTTCTCGTCCAGAAGCCCTTCTGCCGATGCAGGCAATTGCGCTTTCGCCGTCTCGATCATGGTCACGACGTGAAGGACTCCGCCTTGAAACCTTGTGGCCGATACCGGCAATCCGTTCCGGAGCACCGATGGTCTCGTCGAAGGTCATGCAGACTGGAGTTGTCAGTCCGGGCTATGGAGAACCACTCAACTCCATGCCATGTTGAATGGCATTTTCTCCGGAAACAGACTATCCTTCCATGGAGAAGAGGTAAAGTATATATCATTCATGAAGATGTTTTATTAGATTTTTTCATATGATGATGCGAATCTTGTTCAAATCCACAATACTCCGATAGTAATGTAAAATACCTGAAGGAATGTATTTCCCGGATTTTTGTCTGTGCATTGAATTACGCTCGATATGTGCCGTTTTTTCGTCGTTCAGCCGATGATCCCGGCCTCGCGCAGCCGCGTCAGTTCGACCTCGTCGAGCTCAAGCATGTCCCGCAGGACCTCATCGGTATGCTGACCGAGTGTCGGCGGTGCACATTTGTATACAGGAGGTGTCGCGCTCATCTTGATCGGATTGCCCAGAAGGGGAACGGTACCCGATCCGGACTGGTGGTGCGGGACCTCGATTCGCATTTCACGGTGAATGATTTGTGGATCCTCGAACACCTGCGCGATGTCGTTCACCGGGCCGCATGGAACCCCGAGCCTTGCCAGCCCGTCGACCCATTCTGCGGTCGTATGTTTTTTGAAATAGGGGATCATCTTCTCATATAGGGCATTGCGGTTGCGCACCCTTTGCGGATTGGTAGCGAAGCGCTCGTCCCGAAGCAGGTCGTCGGCTCCGGCAAATCCGCACCAGCGGCGGAACTGTCCATCATTGCCGGCAGCCAGAACCACCTCGCCATCGCTCGTATCGAATCGCTTGTAGGGCACGATGTTGGGATGCTCGTTGCCCAGCCGCTTCGGGACGATACCCGAGACGAGATAGTTCACGCCCTCGTTGGCGAGCCATGCAACCTGGGTGTCGAGCAGGGACAGGTCGATCTCCTGGCCTTCGCCCGTTGCGTCACGATGGCGCAGGGCGGCGAGGATGGCAACGGTTGCATACATTCCGCACATGATGTCGGCGATACCGACGCCAACCTTGGTGGGTTCGCCATCCGGGGCGCCGGTGACGCTCATGAGACCGCCATAGCCTTGGGCTAGATAGTCATAGCCGGCTCGGCTGGAATAGGGGCCCGTCTTGCCAAAGCCCGAAATCGAGCAATAGACCAAAGAAGGGAATTCTTTTTTCAGGGTATCATAGTCGAGACCGTATTTGGTCAATCCGCCGGCCTTGAAGTTCTGTGCCAGTACATCCGATTTGGCGATGATCGCGCGGGCGAGCCTTTGCCCCTCGGGATGGGCGATATCGATGGCAACCGAGCGCTTGGAGCGATTGGCGGCAAGATAATAGGCGCTCTCGTGGGTGTCCTCGCCGCGGGTATCTTTGACATAAGGCGGGCCCCACTTGCGTGTGTCATCACCGGCGCCGGGTTTTTCGATCTTGATGACGTCCGCACCGAGATCGCCCAGGATCTGGGTACTGAAGGGTCCCGAGAGAATGCGGGTCAGATCGAAGATGCGCACACCGTCGAGTGCCTTTGCCATTCTGTTTCCTCCGTCGGCCGAATCGAGGGCGCATCGCGTGCCCTCCACGTCAATAGAGCCCTTTGCCTCCGGGTGGAACCACCTCCGCAGGGGGAAAATAAGACGATGGCTGTATGCAGGCGCTGTATACAGGGACAGGCGGGTGAGGGCACGCGTCAGTGCGCAAAAGTGCGCAAATATCGTCGGAGGCGACTTGCATTCAGGTGGCAAGGTGGCCCAGGGCGGCCATCGCGACCAGCAGCGAGGTGGACAATGCTGCCAGGGGGGCATCGTCGAGCGCTTCGCCAAACCTGTCATTGTCGAGGAGGTGGAGGATGCGGGCCATGGCGCCAAGGAGGAGGCTGCTGGCCAGCAGGGAGACCAGGCCATCGAGCAGGTCTGCCGAAAAGGGGTTGCCCATCGTGATGATGGTGGCAAGGCCGGCAGCCGTGAGCAGCAGAACCGAGCCCTGACGCATGAATTGTTCGGGCGCTGCCTCGATCCGGGTCATGCGCCAGACTCGATGGTTGTTCTCGATGGCGAGCAGAACGCCCGTGGCCGCTGCTGCCAGGCTGAAGCTCATGGGTATGTCGGCGCCGACGGCAACGCCGCCCGCTTCGGCGGTCAGCGCCCAGACCATGCCCTGAATGAAGCCGTGGATCGCGGGACGATCGTGAAAATGTGCACGGGCGATGTCGAGACCGATGATCATCACTGCCAGCAGGAGAAAGCCCCGGCCCAGCAACAGCCCGACGATGATCGGCAACAGGGCGAAGGCTGGCGAGAGGGGGCGCACCTCGGCCTGGCGTTCGAGCAGTTCCCTGCTGGGCGCCAGCACGAGTTTGCCGGCACTTGCGATGAACAATGCGGCCAGCACGGCGTGCAGCAGCGTGCCCGCTCCGAATGCCGGCGCGAAGAGAAGGGCGGCTGCCAGGAGAACTGTCTGGCGGCGGATCATCGGCGTGAGCCGGATACCCGATGACGAGTGATCCGCTGCCGTCGTGACGGACGGCAGCGGATATCTCCTGACGTTGATTTCCCTGCGACGGGCCGGAATGAGATGGATCGCTTGACGGGTGAAATGCTTGAGCCGTGACAGGGGCAAGGACAGTGGCGGGGATGCCTCCACCCGTCTGTCGATCAGTCGTGTCGCCATGATTGCCCTTCTTGCCGCTGTCGGTCAGCTTACCCGGGACCGAGTGACGACAGTCTGACCGAACATGGTTAACGAGTGGTTAACGGATGCAGGGGAATTGCATGTCGGATCGTCTCCGACTGCGGATCATGCCGGTGCAAATCGAAATGGGCGTTTCCTGGAATCGTTCCGATCTTGACATTTTGAGCGATGACGCCATTTTTCGAAAAAAAGGGGACCAGATCGGTGCTCTTTGCTGCAATGTCAAGTTCCGGGCTGCAATGTCAAGTTCCGGGCTGCAATGTCAAGTTCCGGGCTGCAATGTCAAGTTCCGGGCTGCAATGTCAAGTTCCGGCCTCCGGGAGGTGCGATCGCGTGATCAGACTGAGCAAGCTTGCCGACTACGGGATCGTCATGATGACCCATCTTGCCCGCGAGCAGCGGGTGCATGGTCGTTCGGACGAAGAAGGAGCGCAGTCGAGTGCCCAGGCGATCGCTTCCGCCACGGCGATCCCGCTTCCCATGGCGAGCAAGATCCTCAAGCTGCTGTGCAAGGCAGCGCTGCTGCGTTCGCAGCGCGGCGCGCGCGGTGGTTACGAACTGGCGAGTGCCGCATCGGCCATCACGGTTGCCGACATCATCGAGGCTCTGGATGGCCCGATAGCGCTGACCGCCTGCGTCGAGGACGGTGACAACGATTGCGGCATCGAAGCCCTGTGTCCGGCGCGGAGCAACTGGCAGAAAATCAACGGTGCAATCCGCGATGCGCTGGACGGCATCACCCTGCAGGACATGGCGGAATCGATACCGCAGCAATTCATGCTCGATCACGTGTCGGAACGGCACGGGTTAGCACAGGTCGTGGAGTAGACAATGGCAACCGCTCTTGAGACGGTCAGCGATTATTCCGGCAAGGAATACAAGTACGGCTTTGTGACCGACATTGAATCCGAACTGGCCCCGAAGGGGTTGAGCGAGGATACGGTTCGGTTGATCTCGGCCAAGAAGAAAGAACCCGAATGGCTGACCGACTGGCGGTTGCAGGCTTATCGTCGCTGGCTGACGATGGAAGAGCCCGCCTGGCAGAAGGTGACGTTTCCGAAGATCGACTATCAGGACATTCACTATTATGCCGCGCCGAAGGTGACGGAACGGCCGGAAAGCCTCGACGATATCGATCCGGAGATCCGCGCGACCTACGACAAACTCGGCATTCCCATCAAGGAGCAGGAGATTCTTGCGGGCGTGGCGGTCGACTACGTGTTCGATTCGGTTTCGGTGGCCACCACCTTCAAGAAAAAGCTCATGGAGCTCGGAGTCGTCTTCTGCTCGATGTCGGAGGCGGTGCGGGAACATCCGGAACTGGTGAGGCGTTACCTCGGATCTGTGGTGCCCCAGGGCGACAACTACTTTTCGGCGCTTAATTCCGCCGTATTCTCCGATGGCAGCTTCGTCTATGTGCCCAAGGGGGTGCGTTGCCCGATGGAGCTTTCCACCTACTTCCGCATCAACGAGATGAATACGGGCCAGTTCGAGCGCACGCTGATCATCGCCGACGAGGGCGCCTACGTGTCCTATCTCGAAGGTTGCACGGCACCGATGCGCGACGAGAACCAGCTGCATGCGGCGGTGGTCGAACTCGTGGCTCTCGACGATGCCGAGATCAAGTATTCCACGGTGCAGAACTGGTATCCAGGCGACGCCGAGGGCAAGGGCGGGATCTACAACTTCGTCACCAAGCGCGGCGCCTGCCGCGGCAGGCGCAGCAAGATCAGCTGGACCCAGGTCGAGACGGGATCGGCAATCACCTGGAAATACCCGTCCTGCATCCTTCAGGGCGACGACTCGGTGGGCGAGTTCTATTCTGTGGCGGTCACCAACAATCGCCAGCAGGCCGATACGGGCACCAAGATGATCCACATCGGCAAGCGTACCCGTTCACGTATCGTTTCCAAGGGTATATCGGCCGGGACATCCGACCAGACCTATCGCGGCCTGGTCCGCATCCAGAAGGGGGCGGAGGGCGCGCGCAACCATACCCAGTGCGATTCGATGCTCATCGGCGATCGCTGCGGCGCTCACACGGTGCCCTATATCGAGATCAAGAATCGCTCGGCCAGGGCCGAGCACGAGGCGACCACCTCCAAGATCAGTGACGACCAGCTCTTCTACTGCCGCAGCCGCGGGATCAGCGAGGAAGATGCGGTGGCACTGGTGGTCAATGGCTTCTGCCGCGAGGTGATGGACGAACTGCCCATGGAGTTCGCCGTCGAGGCTCGCAAGCTGCTGGGCATTTCGCTCGAAAGCAGCGTCGGCTGACGCACACTGTTTTTTTGGAATTGGACATGCTGAAGATCGACAATCTGCAAGTTGCCATCGAGGGCGAGGACAACCTCATCCTCAAGGGCCTGTCTCTCGAAGTGAAGCCGGGTGAGGTGCATGCGGTGATGGGGCCGAACGGTTCCGGCAAGAGTACGCTTTCCTATGTCCTGGCGGGTCGTGAAGGCTATGAGGTCCGGGGCGGCAGCGTAGCTTTCGATGGTCGGGACCTGCTGGAAATGGAACCCGAGGAACGAGCCGCCGCCGGTGTCTTCCTAGCCATGCAATATCCTGTCGAAATTCCCGGTGTGGCCAATAGTTATTTCCTGCGTCAGGCGATGAATGCCATCCGCCAGGCTCGCGGTGAAAAGGACATTCCCGCTGGTGAGTTCATCAAACGCCTGAAAGAAAAGGCGGAACTCGTCGGTGTCCGCCCGGAACTGCTCAAGCGCGATGTCAACAGCGGCTTTTCCGGCGGTGAGAAGAAACGCAACGAGATCCTGCAGATGGCCATGCTTGAGCCGAAGCTGTGCATCCTTGACGAGACCGATTCGGGGCTGGACATCGACGCGCTGAAGACCGTGGCCGACGGCGTCAACCAACTGCGCGATCCGTCCCGGGCGATGATCGTCATCACCCACTATCAGCGACTGCTGGACTACATCGTTCCCGATGTGGTTCACGTTCTGGCCGACGGCCGCATCCGCAGGACTGGCGGCAAGGAACTCGCCCATGAGCTGGAAGCGTCCGGCTACGAGAACATTCTCGGCGAGGTGGCCTGAGGCAATCATGAGCGCTGTACACAGTCATCCTCCGATTCAGGCGTTCCACGACCTGTTCGCCCGGACCACCGGCGCGCTTGCCGGCGGCAAGGGGGCCTTGACCGGCTTCCGGCAGAAGCGTTTCGACAGTTTCGTGCGGGCTGGTTTTCCCAGCCAGCGAACCGAAGCCTGGAAATTCACCAACATCGCCCGCCATGCCAATGTTCCAATGGTCCTGGCTCCGAATACCGAAATCGCCGTCAACGATTATTCTGCCTGGTTCTGCGGTGGTCATGCGGCAAGGCGGATGCTTTTCGCCAACGGCCATCATCAGCCGGATCTCAGCCATGTGCGCGGCATGCCGGCCGGTGCGAGCATGCGCAGTCTCGACAAGGCCCTTGACGACAGCGATGTGCGGGAATCGATCACGGCTTTCGATGACGGCCGCAGCTTCACCGATCTCAATGCAGCGCTCATGCAGTCCGGAGCCGTGATCGATGTGGGCGATGGTGTGCATGTCGATTTTCCGCTTCAGCTGCTGTTCGCCACGACCACCTACCAGAGCGCGTCGTCGATGAGTCATCCGCGTATCCTCGTGCGGCTGGGCAAAGGTGCGCGTCTGCATCTGGTCGAGACCCATACGGCTATCCGCGATGGTGCTTCGTTCACCAATCTCGTCAGCCAGATCGAACTGGGCGAGGGGGCAGAGCTGGTGCATGACCGTCTGCAATTCGGTCGCGACGGCACAACCATCGTGTCCAAGGCCGACATGCGCCTGCACAAGGACGCGCGGATCCGGCAGACGCTGGTGACGTTGGGTGGTGCCATGATACGCAATGAGAGCGAGGTTCATCTCGACGGCACCGGTATCGACGCGCAGCTCAACGGAACGTTCATGCCGACCGCGCGTGAACATGTCGACAACATGATCCGCATCCATCATCTTCAGCCCGATTGCCATTCCGATCAATTCTACAAGGGTGTGATGGATGGCCACGGGCGAGGTGTGTTTGCCGGCAAGATCGTCGTGCATCCCGATGCCCAGAAGACCAATGCCTTCCAGACCAACAACAATCTCCTGCTCAGCGACGATGCCGAGATCGACAGCAAACCCGAACTCGAGATCTATGCAGATGACGTCAAGTGCAGTCATGGAGCGACTTGTGGCGATCTCGATGAGACCTCGCTGTTCTATCTGCGCAGTCGCGGTCTTGACGAGGGAACGGCGCGCAGCATGCTCACCTATGCCTTTGCTGGCGAGGTGATCGAGCGGCTGGCCGATCACGGCGCGCGCCAGCTTGGCATGCGCCAGGTGTTCTCGCGCCTTCCGGGCGGCGACTCGCTTGCAGGTATGCTGGGGGAATGAACCGATGGATGTAGCGGCCATCCGTGGGGAATTTCCCATTCTGCAGACCGAGATGCATGGCCGTCCGCTGGTCTATCTCGACAGTGCCGCCTCGACGCAGAAACCGCGCGCGGTGATCGAGGCGCACAAGCACTTCTATGAGCACGATTACGCCAATATTCATCGGGGTATCTACGATCTCTCGCAGAGGGCCACGGCCGCACATGACGAGGCGCGGCGCAAGGTGCAGCGCTTCATCCATGCTCCAAGCGAGCGGGAGATCATCTTCACCCGCAATGCCACGGAAGCGCTCAATATCGTTGCGGAGTGCTTTGCCGCGCCGAGACTTGAGGCTGGTGATGAAATTCTTGTTACCGAGATGGAACACCATGCGAATATCGTTCCCTGGCAGATGGTGGCTGCCCGTACGGGGGCCCGAGTCGTCCCGGCACCCGTGACGGATGAGGGCGAGATCGACATGGACACCTTTGCGGGGTTGTTGTGCGAACGTACCCGGCTGGTGTCCGTGGCCTGGGTGTCGAACGTGCTGGGGACCGTCAATCCGGTCGAGGAGATCATTGCCCTCGCTTCGGCACGGGGAATTCCGGTGGTGCTCGATGCAGCCCAGGCGGTGCAGCACATGCGCGTCGATGTTGGTATGCTCGGCGCCGATTTCATCGCCTTTTCCGGGCACAAGATGTATGGCCCCTCGGGTACGGGTGTGCTTTGGGGACGCGAGGAGCATCTCGAAGCCATGCCACCCTATCAGGGCGGCGGCGACATGATCGAGCGGGTGTCCTTCGGCGGCACGACGTGGAACGAGCTGCCGTTCAAGTTCGAGGCAGGGACGCCCGATATCGCTGGCATCGTCGCTCTCGGTGCCGCGATCGACTGGATTGATGCCATCGGGATCGAAGCCATTGAGACGCATGAGACGGTGCTTCTGGCTTACGCAATGCGTGCTGTCCAGCAGGTGCCGGGACTGCGCGTGCTGGGTACGCCGCGCAAAAAGTGCAGCGTTATCGCCTTCACGCTCGAAGGTGCGCATCAGCAGGACATAGGCACCATGCTCGACCTCGATGGTATCGCCATACGAACCGGGCATCACTGTGCCATGCCGCTGCATGAGCGGTTCGGGTTGACCGGCAGTGCGAGGGCTTCTTTCGCAATCTACAACAATGAGGCGGATGTCGATGTGTTCGTGCAGAGTCTCCGTCACGTTGCGGGAATGTTCCAATGAGTGAGAAGTCTGGCGTCCATGGTGGACGTGACGACCTGCGGGAAGAGGGGGACGAGGCCATGGAACGCGCGCAAGCCATTCTCGACGGAACGACGCCGGCATCCGGGACCGGCGGCGGGAACAACAGCTCCGAGCGCATGGCTGAAGTCGAACAGATCGGCGAGGCGATCGTCGAGCAGTTGCAGACGATCTTCGATCCGGAAATTCCGGTGAACATCTACGAACTCGGACTAATCTACCGGATTGATGTGCACGACGATAATTCCGTCACGGTGGACATGACCCTGACATCGCCGCATTGTCCGGTGGCTGAAAGCCTGCCGATGGACGTGCAGCACAAGGTCGAGGCGATCGAGGCCGTCACATCCTGCGAGGTCCGCATCGTCTGGGAGCCGCCGTGGCATCCCTCCATGATGACCGAGGAAGCCCAACTCGAACTGGGCATGATCTACTGAATCCATTCCCGACGGTGGGCCGGGACCGACCGGCCGGTTGCAGTTCGGGCATCTGGATGAACCGGGCGGTACATTGTGTCGAACCGGTGAAATCTGACATTGCCGTTGTTCGGCGTCCGGTCAGGTTCCCGTTCGCATCGGTCCTCAGTTGTCTGCCACGAAATCCGGTACCAGAGGCGAGTCGATGGCCTGGATACCCGCAGGCGGAGAATTGCGCACGACCAGCTTCTGGCGGTTCTGGCGCAGTTGCAGGGCAATGGCACGGGCCGTCTTGGGCTGTCGGGCGAGATAGGCCCAGTCACCGTAGTCCACCACGAGCATCTGGGCCTGCAATGTGCTCTGGGCAAGGCTGCGCAACCGGGCGGTGTCGAAGGTGACCGAACGCATCAGCGAATAGGGGGAAGCCACCATCATCGCCTGGGCGATCCGCCCTTCATAGGTCGACTGGTCGAAATCGTTGACGTTGATGATGACCTGACGGCGTGTCAGATGCCCGTGGGTTTGCAGCAGGGCCAGGTAGGGGTCGCGGACCACGGGCCTCGCCAGGGTGGTCAGGGAGACATCGAGCAACACATGGACTCCCGGTGAAAGGTTGCCTATCGACAGATCGTCAATCACCAGTTCGAGCATGTGCTGGTCGACCGCGCGCATCACCTGGTCGGTTGGCAGGTTGCCGTGCATCATGGTCCGGATGGCTTCCTGACCGGCCGAGTTGGGGGTGGCGTAGACGTGATCGGTCGGCGTGAGGTCCGCGAGGTCGAGCGATCGATAGGTCACGCCGATGCGCGGCAGATTCTTGCTCAGCGTCCGCTCCGATGTCGAGCAGGCGGCGGCCTTGCGTTCGCGAAGGGCGGCAGTCACCAGGTCGGGCGAGTCCCGGCTGGCGATTTCCGCCCTGGGCAAGGGGCGCGGCGCGGGCACCTTATTGGCAATGGCTGTTTCCTTGGGCGGTACAGTACGAACCGCTTGCGCCGGCTCGTCATTCCCGAACAGCCTTGCCATGATCTTGAGTGTGATTTCACGGGTCTTGCCGGCCGCGGTTTCGCTACCGGTGCTGAGCCATGCAATCAGGTAATCGCCATTGTTCAGCCGGACGAAACTGTCATTGGGCTTGATGCTGTGCCGGATCACGGATTCGAATGTCTGGTGAACGGTATTTTCGAGACGGTGGTACTTATCGCCGAGACGGTGGCGGATTTCATCGAGTGTGATGCCGTGCAGCGCCCCGGTGATGGGGACGCCTTTCGAATCCAGACCTTTGAAACCGCTGAGCAGTCCGGAACCGGCCATGTCGACGGCCTGGGTCATCTCCGTCTCGGTGAGGAACCGGACCAGCCATGCCCGGTTTTCCGGCGAAGAGGGAAGCGGTTTGACGAAGATCCGCGCGTCTCCGGAATTGTTCTTGATGTGGACGGCTAGTTCCACATTCTCGACCATGCAGCGTCCGGTACGGATATCGAAAAGGGGATCTTCGTCTTCGGTGTAGATCAGGCTGTCGACATCCTTGCCGATGAGTTCGGATGCGGGCTGCCCGAACATGACGGCGAACGGATCAGCACAGCGCCGGATCACGCCGGACTTGCCCACGATTGCCAGCGGGCAGCGGGACTGGTTGAGCAGAATTCCAGCGACCTGTTCAGCATTGCGTTGGGCCTGAAGCAGACGCAGTGATACGGAAGCGGCGGTCAGCCGCTGGACCACGTCGCAGGTCAACCGGGGCAGAATGTCGATGATCGCGAGATTGTCGTTGAAAACGTCGCGGATGCCTTTCCCATGTATGAGCTTTTGTGCCTCGCTGTTGCGGCTGAGCGCGATGACGGGCCTGCCCATGGCAGCCTCGACCAGGAACGCCGCCTGCTTTTCCGCCTTCTCCGGGATGACCGACAGGATGGCGACGATGACGGCCAGCGGACGCGTCAGGAATTCAGGCAGCAGGCTTTCCATTCGCGAACCGGAGATCGGTGTCAGGTTGAGGTCCCGCTCGAACAGCTTCGATACCTCCTCGACGCGGCCGGGAGGCGCATACACGAAGACATCAAACTGGGCTCCCTCGAAGGAGAGCTGGCTGGTCATATGGACTCCATCGACATTGACACAATTTTTCAATGGAGAGTGTACCAGACAAATCACAACAGGATGTTAACGGTCATGTACAAGACAACGGCGATGGATATTCGTGAAATTCCACAACAGCGCACGCTCTGTTGTTTTCTGATATATTTTGAAATTAACCACGTAACACTTGTCACCAAGTTGATAAATTATTACGATGACAGGTTAACCGCATGGGTGAAGAGCTGGCTGCCCGGACGCTACTTGACCGAACCCAGCGCCAGTCCCTTGACCATGAAGCGCTGCAACCAGCTGAAGACCACGGCGACGGGCAGGGTAGCCAGCAGCGTGGCAGCCATGACATGGTCCCAGTTGACCTTGTAGGCAGCGCCGACGAGGGAATAGATGCGTATCGTCAGCGTGTAGCTTTCCTGCGAGCGAAGCAGGGTGAAGGCCAGCACGAATTCGTTCCACGTGTTGACGAAGGTCAGGATCGCCGTCACGGCAAGCGCCGGCACCGCCAGCGGCAGGAAGATCAGCCGCAGGCTTTGCAGCCAGTTGGCTCCGTCGATCCAGGCTGCCTCCTCAAGCTCCAGCGGGATGGTGGCAAAATAGCTCTGCAGCATCCAGGTGGCGAACGCCATGTTGAATGCGCCATATGCCAGGATGAGACCCACCGGCTGGTCGACGAAGCCCATCGCCGCCATCATGCGAAAGATGCCCAGCACCAGCACGATCGGCGACAGCATCTGGGTGATGAGCAGGAACTGCCGATAGGCGGGCTGTCCCCTGAAACGGTAGCGGGCCATGGCATAGCCTGCGGGAATGGCTGCCAGAAGACACAGGACGACGGAACTGCCCGAGACAACCAGGCTGTTCATCAGCGCGTGACCGAAGCCGATCTCGTTCCACATGTCGACGAAGTTCGACCACATCAGCTTGCTGGGCAGCCATGTGGGGGTAAAGACGAAGATTTCGCTGCGCGGCTTGAGTGCCGTCGAGAGCATCACCGCATAGGGAAACAGGATCACGATCACCAGCGGCATGAAGATGATCCAGTAGAGGACCGAACGGATCAGCTTCTTCATGCCGCTTCCTCCCGGCGTTCGCGCATCAGCATGCGGGCATAGATGATGGTGAAGGTGAGCAGGATTGCAAACATGACCAGCGACATGGCACTCGCGTCACCGATCCGTCCGTAGCGGAAGGCCAGCTTGTAGAGATAGGTGACGAGGATGTCGGTGCTGTTGGCGGGGTCGCCCTGGGTCATGACCCAGATGATCGGGAAGGAGTTGAACACATGAATGATGTTCAACACCATGGCGATGTTTATGAACGGCCTCAGCAGAGGAAGGGTGAGGTTGGTGAAGCGCTGCCAGGTGGTCGCCCCGTCGATCCTTGCCGCTTCGTAGATGTCTTCAGGCAGGGATGACAGCCCGCCGATGAAGACCGTCGTCGTGAAGGGGATCGAGACCAGGATGCCGATGGCAATCTCTACCGGAAAGGCGATTTGTGCCGTTGCAAGCCATTCCACCGAACGACTGAGAATGCCCAGATCCTTCAGCGTCTGGTTGACCATGCCGTACTGGCCGTTCAGCGACCATGTCCAGACAATGGCCGTCATCGTCAGCGAAACGGCCCAGGGTAGCATGATGATGACCCGCATCAGCCCGCGCCCGTAGAAATCGTCGTTGAGCATGATGGCGATCGGTACCGAGAGGATGAGGGTGCCGGCGACCACACCGACCGTCCAGACAAGCGTGCGTGCGAGAGAGGCCCAGAAGATCGGATCGGAGGCAAGGGTGACGAAATTTCCGAACCCGACGAAATCCCGCAATTTGCCGAAACGGTTGACTTCGTGTGTCGCCGCCATGACGACATCGAGAATCGGATAGCCGATGATCCAGAATGCGAGGAGCAGGCTGGGGACGATCATCAGCCACGGGACTACGGATTTCTGCATCGCCGGGGGCCATATTGTTATTGGCAGTCATCCCGCAACCACTTGCGGTTGCGGGATGCAGCATGTTGGGCTTCAGGTCTTCAGTCGAGAATGCCGTCGATCTTCTGGGCGGCCTCGCCGAGGGCTGCGGCACTGTCGGATTCACCGAGATAGATCTTTTGCAGGGCTGCCTTCGTCGTGTCGGCGATCTCCTGCCAGTTGGCCACCAGCGGTGCGAAGTGGGCGTACGGCAGCATGTCGGTGAATGCCTTGAGCTCGGGATCATCGGCGAAATGCGGGTCGGCGGCTACCGAATTGAACACCGGCAGGAAACCTTCCTTGAGCGTGAACTCGCGGCGCCACTTGTCGGAAAAGGCGGTCTCCTCGAGAAACTGCCATGCTTCCTGCTTCACCTGGCTGGAGGCGAACATGACGATGCTGTCCGTCACGCCGTATGTTGCCGGCTGGGTGCCTTCGGGAATGGCGGTGATGCCGTATTGGAGGTCGGGCGACTCCTCTTTGAGCTGGCCGCGCAGCCACGGGCCGGACAGGATCATGCCGACCTTGCCTTGCTTGAGCAGGCTTTCGACATCCTGACGGTTGTAATTGGTCACCGATGGCTGGGTAAGGCCGGAATCGATCAGGTTCTTGTAGATATCGGCCGCCTTGATCGCGGCATCGCTGGCGATGCCGCTCTTGCCGTCGACGATGATGTCGCCGCCCTCGCTCCACAGGGAATAGTACCAATAGGCATCGGTCTCAGTGTCGCCGCCGCCCTGGAGGCCAAAACCGTAGATGTCATCGCCAAGGTCGGAGATCTTCTTTGAGGCATCCGCCAGTTCATCCCAGTTCTTGGGGGGATTCCCGACGCCGGCCTTCTCGAAGAGATCCTTGTTGTAATACATCGCCCGCGCCGAGGCAGCGACCGGCAGTCCGTACACCTCGCCATCGATCGTCGACGGCGACATGAAGGTGCCGATGAAGCGCTCCTTGAATTCATCGCTCATGTAGCCGGATAATGGCTCCACGATGTCGTTGTCGACGAAATCCACCAGCCAGCGCGTGCCGATGATCGAAATGTCGGGAGCGGTGCCGCCGGCGATGTCGGTCGTGAGCCGCTGCTGTAGGGCACCCCAGGCGACGTCCTCGATGACGATATCGATGTCAGGATGGGCGGCCTCGAAATCCTTGGCCATGCCCTCGAAGATCGGCGCGGTCTGGTCGCTGTAGTGCGACACGATGACACGGACTTCGGTCGCGGCCTGAGCGGTGCTGGCGGCTGCCAGTGCAATCAGGGCCACGCCACCGTTGAGCCATCGACTTGTCATTGCTTTCTCCTGATCCCGGTTAGGCGTTGTTCTATGGCAGTCACATTAACTGCTCCTGTCACCTTAGCAAGATGGATACCTTCTCGATGCCGGACATCCGACCTGGTGCTTTTCACGGAGGATGTCCGGACAATGAGACCTCTTTGATCGATGCATGGATACAATCGTCCCTCTTGCATTAACCATTCCCGGTTTGCAACTTGGTTTTTTGCAACCTTCCGGCTGTCTGCCGAAGACGAGGTGTGGTCCGGCATTGAACTGGATCAATGCCGGATGTGTGGAGCGGTGATAGCCGGTCGGCAGTGGCAGGTCATCGATTAGCCCGAGCCGTTGATTAACCCGAAGGGACGCACGACAATGTCCGTGGACTATCTCGCTCTCGAAAAGGACTATGTGGCCCGTTCCGCTCTCCTCGCAAAAGCAGGCGGCGAGCCGATGAAGGCCTTTCGTGCCCTGGTGCGTTCGGTGGGTGGCGACAGTGCCCTCAGCCACAAGCACAAGGAACTCATAGCACTGGCCATTGGCGTGGCCATTCGCTGCGAGGGCTGCATCGTCTTTCACGTCCGTGCTTGCATCAAGGCTGGAGCGACGCGTGACGAACTGGTCGACATGCTGGCCGTCGCCGTGGAGATGGGCGGCGGCCCGAGTTCGGTCTTCGGTGCCCAGGCACTGGAATGTTTCGATCAGATGGCGGCCGGCTGACACGCCGGTCGTTCAGGTGGTATCGGGCCAGATGTCGGGGTGTGCGCTGGCGAAGGTATCGTTGGTCAACCCCAGCTCCTCCACTCGTGCGACGAGCGGCCAAGTGACGATATCGAGTTCGAGAAGCACCTGATCGGCTCCCTGAGTGGGTCACATGACCTCTCGGCAATGTTGCAGCCTGAATTTGCCGGACTTTCAGCCATTCACCAAAGGCAGGCCACGGGGAGCCATGATGGTGCGCAGCACGAAGCTGGAGCGCATGCGGGCGACGCCGGGCAGGCGGGTGAGCTGTTGGCGGTGGATACGTTCGAAATCGGCAGGTCCCGATGCGGCAACGCGCAGCAGGAAATCGGCGTTACCCGCCATGAGATGGCATTCAAGCACGTCCCTGCAATCTCGCACGGCATGTTCGAACTGATCGAGTGCATCCTCGGACTGGCTGGCCAGGGTAATTTCGACGAAAATCGTCGTCGGTCGACCAATGACCGCCTGATTGAGCATGGCCCGATAACTGTCGATGACGCCGGCTTCTTCCAGCCGGCGGAGGCGGCGATGACAGGCGGATGCCGAAACGCCGGCCTTGTCGGCCAACTCGGCATTGGTCATGCGCCCATGGTCCTGCAATAGTTCGAGAATGCGTCGATCGGCAGCGTCGAGTTCAATCATGTGAGATTTCTTGTCATGTTTTGGCAATTCTGCGGAATAATCTTCACCTGTCGATAGGTTGGTGAATCAAGTTTGCAAGGACATTTCGCAAAAATGCGATAAAATCCTACGTATTGAAAAGATGCGGGATCCAAGCCTTGCGAGGGAGAGCTATCCATGCTTGTCGGCGTACCCAAGGAAATCAAGAATCACGAATACCGGGTGGGGCTCACTCCGGACAGCGTCCGCGAGATGGTTGCGCACGGTCACAAGGTGATCGTCGAGACCCAGGCCGGTGCGGGTATCGGTTCATCCGATGAGGACTATGGGGCGAGCGGCGCTGAGATCGTCGGCACGGCTGCCGAGGTGTTCGACCGGGCCGGGATGGTCGTCAAGGTCAAGGAGCCTCAGGCGGTCGAGCGCAAGATGCTCAAGGAAGGGCAGCTCCTTTTCACCTATCTGCACCTGGCTCCCGATCCCGAGCAGACGAAGGATCTTGTCGACAGCGGTGCCGTCTGTATCGCCTACGAGACTGTGACCTCGCCGGCAGGCGGCCTGCCGCTGCTGGCGCCGATGTCCCAGGTCGCCGGGCGGCTGTCGATTCAAGCCGGCGCACACTGTCTCGAGAAGGCCCATGGCGGGCGGGGTATGCTGCTGGGCGGCGTTCCGGGTGTGGAATCGGCCAATGTCGTCGTCATCGGCGGCGGTGTCGTCGGCGAGAACGCCATCATCATGGCATTGGGCATGCGTGCCAATGTCACCGTTCTCGATCGCAATGTCGATGTGCTGGGCAGTCTGGCTGCCCGCTACGCCGAGCATGGCCTGAACACGGTCTACTCCAACAAGGCGTCGCTTGAGCGGTACGTGCTTGCAGCCGATCTTGTGGTAGGCGCCGTACTGGTGCCCGGTGCCGGTGCACCCAAGGTGGTGACCCGCGACCATGTCCGGCGCATGCAGCCGGGATCGGTGCTGGTCGATGTGGCGATTGATCAGGGCGGCTGCTTCGAGACCAGCAAGGCCACGACCCATGCCGATCCTACCTATGTGATCGACGACGTCGTGCATTACTGCGTCGCCAACATGCCTGGTGCGGTGCCGCGCACCTCGACCATGGCCCTCAACAATGTCACGTTGCCTTATGCGCTGGCACTGGCTGACAAGGGATACAAGACAGCACTCTCAGAAAACCCACACTTCCGCAACGGTCTCAACGTGGCCAGGGGCAAGGTCACCTACAAGGCTGTCGCCGAAGCGCTCGGTTACGACTACGTCGATCCGCGCGACATGCTCAAGGACTGACAATTGTCCTTGCGAACCTGAAAAGGGTTCGACGCGCCCATCGCGAACCGGTAGGCCAGCCCCTGCGGATCCGGCTTGCCGGTCGCGAGCGCATTCCAGTTCCAAGAATCCTGAACCGGGAGGATAACAATGACAACGATATTTCTCGTCGGATACGGCGAGGCCGATGATTCCCAGCGTGCGCTGGATTTTGCCGTCGAGCGGGCGAAGCCGGCCGGTGCCGAGATACGCCTCGTTTTCGTGCTCGAATGGTCGCCCTACAGCTTTCTTACACCCGACGAACTTGCCACCCGGCACAAGCGACGCAATGAGGAAGTCGCTCGTGCGACGGCGATGATCGAGCCTGTCGCACAGAAGGCGGCGGCGAGCGGTGTGAAAGTCGAGACCATTGTTCGCTATGGCCATGTCGCCGAGGTACTCTGCGATGTCGCCAAGGAGACCAGTGCGGTGCAGGTCTTCGTTGGTCGCGGCGGCAGCTCTTCCAACCTGACAACCCGGCTTTTCGGCAGCGTGCCCGGCGCGCTCGTCCAGGCATCCCCCATTCCGGTCACCGTAGTTCCCTGATTGGCGGATGACCCAATTCATCGAAAGAAAAACACGGAAAAAGGGAAGAAAATCTTATGACATCATGGATCAGGCGTGGCGGTCGTACCGCGCGGGAGCTCGGCCTTGCGCTGACGCTTTCATTGCTGCCGATGATGGCCTGGGCTCAGGACCAGGCGGCTACCGCTCCCCCCAGCATGGACGAGAAAATCAACGAGGCCTTTGCCAATTCGACCGGCTGGTTCGTCAATTTCATCTTCAGCCCGTTCCCCGGCACCACATTCCCGTGGATTGTCGCCTGGCTGGTCATTGCGGCCACCATCTTTACCCTTTATTTCGGTTTCGTTCAGTTTCGCGCCTTTCCTCACTCCATCGCCTTGGTGAAGGGCGACTACTCCGATCCCAACGACGCAGGTGAAGTCAGCCACTTCCAGGCACTGGCAACTGCTCTTTCGGGGACAGTCGGCCTCGGCAACATCGCCGGTGTGGCCGTGGCCGTCGGTATCGGCGGTCCGGGTGCAACCTTCTGGATGATTCTCGCCGGTCTGCTGGGCATGGCATCCAAGTTCACCGAATGCACGCTGGGTGTGAAATATCGCAACGAGTATGAGGACGGCACGGTCTCGGGCGGCCCGATGTACTACCTGACCAAGGGGTTCGCCGCCCGTGGCCTGTTCGGTGGCAGGATCCTTGCCGTGATCTTCAGTATCTTCTGCATCCTCGGTTCACTGGGCGGCGGGAACATGTTCCAGGCCAACCAGGCGCATCAGCAGATTGCAGGTATCGTCGGCGACTACCCCGGCTGGATCACCGGCATCATCTTCGCCGCCATCGTCTTTGCCGTCATTGTCGGCGGCCTGAAGTCGATCGCAAGCGTCACCGAAAAGATCGTGCCTTTCATGGGTATCCTCTACTGCGGTGCGGCCATCGTCATCATCGCCATGAATTCGGACAAGATCGGCTGGGCATTCGGCCAGGTCATCGACGGTGCCTTCACCGGCCTTGGCGTTGCCGGCGGACTTGTCGGTGCGCTGATCCAGGGTTTCAGGCGTGCGGCCTTCTCCAACGAGGCCGGCGTCGGTTCCGCGGCCATCGCCCACTCCGCCGTCCGCACCAAGGAGCCGATCACCGAGGGCTTCGTCTCGCTGCTTGAGCCCTTCATCGACACCGTCGTCATCTGCACCATGACCGCCCTGGTCATCATCATCACCGGCCAGCTGGCATTCGATGCCGAGACCGGGCGGTACATCGTCGGCGAAAACGGTGCGATCCAGACCATAACCGGAGCATCCGGCGTCGGCCTGACCTCGGCTGCCTTCGAGAGCGCGTTCAGCTGGTTCCCCTACGTTCTCGCGGTGGCGGTGATCCTGTTCGCCTTCTCGACCATGATCTCCTGGTCCTATTACGGGCTCAAGGCCTGGACTTACCTTTTCGGCGAGGGCAAGACCAAGGAGGTCGTCTTCAAGGTCATCTTCTGCATCTTCGTCGTCATTGGTGCCGCTGCCAATCTTGGTCCCGTCATCGACTTCTCCGACGCCGCCATCTTTGCCATGGCCGTCGTCAACATCTTCGGCCTCTACTTCCTGATGCCGATCGTCAAGGAGGAGTTGAACAGCTACCTGTCGCGCCTGAAGTCCGGCGAGATCAGGAAATTCAAGTAAAGACATTTGGTGGAACAGTATCGGTCGACAGACCGATACTGTTCCAGAAATACGTCAAAGGCCGGATGATCCATCCGGCCTTTTTTCTTCGTGCACAAGCATCGACTGATCGGGGAAGGCAGGAGTCCGGGGCCTCTACGGCTGCAGGTATGGGGGCTGGGATCGTGAGACCCGCCCCCGATCCTGAATTCAGGAAATAAAACTCTTTATGGTCTCAATGACTTCGGCGGCCCGCTCCATCTGGGGAAGGTGTCCGGTGTCGTCGAAGCGGGTGACCGGTATGGTGTCGGGCAGTCCTTCACTATGGCTTACAGGCAGGATACGGTCGTTCCTACCCCAGATGACCTGCAGGGACGGGGTCATGCGCTGGACGCGTTCGGTCATTTCGAGTGTCTGGTGACCACCCTGGAAGCAGGCTCCCGCAACGGTGTTGAGGGCGGCTTCGGCACCATCGAGACGCTTGAACCGGATGACCTCCTCGACCATCTCGCCGCTGATGAGCGAGGGATCGTTGACCAGCATTTCGAGATAGGGGCGCAGCTTGCGGCTACGCTTCTCGCGGATGAAACCGTCGATATAATCCATGTTGATCTCGGGACCGAGACCGGCCGGGGCAATCAGCGTGGCACTCTCGATCTTTTCCGGATGGTTGCGGGCCATGTCGAGACACACGCCTCCGCCGAGCGAGTGGCCAACGAAATGCGCCTTGTCGATGTTCATGGCCTGCATGAACGCGAATACCGCACTCGTGAGACTGCCGATATTGCCGTGGCCGACGTCCTTGGTTGATCCGCCATGACCGGGCAGGTCGATGGCATAGCTCTTGCGGCCATCGGAAAGATCGGACTGGATAAGCATCCAGTTCATGTAGTCGCCACCGAAGCCGTGGACGAAGATAAGCGGGGTACCGTCGCCATCGCCCGCCGCGAGATAGCGGATACGACCGGCGTCGGTCTCGACGATGCTGGTGGCGGGGCCGCCGTCACCGGCATCCTCTACGACGAAATTTGCCTTGAAATCATCGATATAGGTATTGATGTCGGCATCGCTGACACTGTCATCGGCAACGACCGCGAGCAGGAAGCCCACCGGGACGGTTTCACCCTCTCCAGTTACCAGGCGCCGCAGCTTGCCTGACACCGGGCTTTCGAAGACATTGGCGATCTTCGATGTCTCGATGTCACAGATTTCCTGCCCCTTGGCGATCGTATCGCCTTCCTTGACCGACCAGGCGGCAAGCATGCCCTCCTGCATGGCCAGCCCCCATTTGGGCATCACGATCCGTTCAATTCCGCCACTCATCCGTCGCTCCCCGTCAAACTCCAAAAAACATGTGTCGAATGATCCATGAAGACCATTCCCCACCGCATCCGGTGTTGACCGGACACGATGGGGTCTTGCCTGTGTCAGTGACCCTTGCCCATGGTCTGGCGAACGGCGGCCTCGATCTTCGCGACGCTGGGAATGTAGATATCCTCAAGCGCCGGCGAAAACGGTACCGGGCAATGCGGCGAGGTCACCATCTGAGGCGCTGCCTTGAGCGCACCGAAGATTTCCTGGGTCACCAGGCCGACGATATCGGTGGCCATGTTGCAGCGCGGGTGAGCCTCGTCCACCACGACCAGCCGACCGGTTTCCTCGGTGGTCTCAAGGATGGTGTCCTTGTCCAGCGGGCTGGTGGTCCGCGGATCGACGACTGTGCAGGTGATACCCGACTTTTCGAGGTTGTCGGCGGCCTCATTGGCGAAATTCACCATGCGGCCGAAGGCGACGATGGTCACATCATCGCCTTCACGGGTGACGTTGGCCTCGCCGAAGGGGATGGTGTAGGGCTCGTCGGGCACGTCGGCCTCGTCATCATACATGGCCTTGTGCTCGAAAAAGATCACCGGGTCGTCGTCGCGGATGGCCTGGATAAGCAGGCCCTTGGCCTCGTAGGCGTTCGAGGGCAGTGCGACCTTCAGTCCCGGGATATGGGTGAACAACGGATAGAGGCACTGGCTGTGCTGCGACGCGGCCCGGAAACCCGCTCCGTACATGGTCCGGATGGTGAGCGGAGTGACCGCCTTGCCGCCGAACATGTACTTGAATTTTGCAGCCTGATTGAAGATCTGGTCGAAGCACACACCCATGAAGTCGACGAACATCAATTCGGCGACGGGGCGCAGGCCGGTTGCGGCGGCACCGGCGGCGCAACCGATGAAGGCGCTTTCGGTGATCGGGGTATCGAGCACGCGGTCGCGGCTGAATTCGGGCATGATACCCTTGGTGACGCCCATGGGACCACCCCAGGCGTCCTGCTCTCCCGGCGCGCCGAGGCCGCCCGAGATATCTTCGCCCATGATGACGACGCGCTCGTCGCGGGCCATTTCCTGGCGCAAAGCCTCATTGATGGCCTGACGATAGGATTTCTTCGGCATGACTGGAATTCCTCAATAGGCGGAGGTGTAGACGTCGGTGAGCAGGTCGGCTTCGGTGGGCACGGCACCCGCCTTGGCCTCGATCACGCACTGCGCGATCCTTTCCCTCACCTCGCGGTCGATGGCGTCCATGTCGCCGGCATCCAGCAGGCTGGTCTCGATGACGCGGTTGCGGAACAGCATGAGCGAATCCTTCTCCGCCTTGACCTTCTCGATCTCGCCTTCGCCCTTGTAGGAAATCGCATCACCCTCGAAATGACCATAATAACGGTTGAGGCGTACGTGCAGCAGAGAGGGACCATCGCCGTTGCGCGCTCGCTCGATGGCCTCGCGGGCCGCTTCCCAGACCGCAAAGAAATCATGGCCGTCGACTTCCGTGGCCGGCATGCCGAAGCCCTTCGCGCGATCCGACTGCGATCCGCCCACCGACCATGCGCTGGCCGTGCTTTCGGCGTAGCCATTGTCCTCGACGACGAAAATGGCAGGCAAATTCCATACCTTGGCCAGATTGTAGCTTTCGAAGGTCGTTCCCTGATTGGAAGCGCCGTCGCCGACGAAGGCAATGGCGACGCCGCCGGTCTTGAGGACCTTGGCGGTCAGGGCGGCGCCGCAGATGAGCGGCGGTCCGCCACCGACGATACCATTTGCGCCCATCATGCCTTTCGACAGGTCGGCGATGTGCATCGAGCCGCCCTTGCCACCGCAAAGTCCTTCCTTCTTGCCGAAGATCTCGAACATCATGCCACGCTCATCGCAGCCCTTGGCGATGCAGTGACCGTGGCCGCGGTGAGTCGATGCGATGGCATCGCGATCATCGAGATGCATGCATATTCCCACGCCGGAGGCTTCCTCACCGGCATAGAGATGAACGAATCCCGGAATGTTGCCGGCCGAGAATTCCTCGTGGACGGCATCTTCGAACTCGCGAATCAACCGCATCCTCTTGTAGGCTGCCAGAAGATCGCTTCGACTGAGTTGCATTTGATCCTCCCCTTTGAATGTCTAGTCGCTGTCAACAGGCGCCTCCGGCGCCGATGGATACGAACGGCAAACAGGCAAGCGGCCACCAACGGCCGGAGTACATGCGAAGTCCATGCATTTCAGCGCTGGACACAGACCAGCCGGACGGCCGGTAAACACGAATGACCAGTGTGGAATAAATTTCACGTGGTTCTGACGCGGTCCGGTAGAAACGCGATGCCTCCCCTGTCAAAGCCCCTCGACATCCCGCACAACCTGACAGACAAAGATCGCTGACAGGAAAATGCACGCTTCGGGGGCCTTTTCCGTGAGTAAACGATTAGCAGCCGGAGAAGGCAAGTCAAGTACGCGGGAGGGGGGGAGACACCGGCAGTTGTCCGACATCCGGGAGTTGTGACAGCCAGCCGCTTTCAATCCACCGGAACCCGAAATGATGGCCTAGTCGTCCATCGAGGTGCCGGTCGACCGTCTCGCACCCCGAAGCATCCCCCTCGATCCGGATGGAGGGGCTGGCATGCAGGCCCGCAAGGTCCAGCAGCGAATCGAGGAAAGCCTTGATGGTCGTTTCCGGCCGGCCCATTTCGATCAGGCGCAGCCAGTCGATGCTGAGCGTCGACCGGGGGGCGAGCTGGTGGAACATGGCGACGACGACGATGCAGCCGCTGGCGGTTCGAACCGTCATGACGCCGCCATACGGCTCGTCCAGACAGGCTTGTGCCTGTCTCGAAAAACCGGCGAGGTCGTGTGGTGCAATTGCCGAAAGCAGGGGAACGGCAAGGTCGAGTTCCCGTTTCTGCAATGCTTGCCAGGTCCACATTCGAGGTTGTCCTACTGAACCATTCCAAAACCAATACGAGAATAAGTTCGGGGCTTTGAATTTCTTTCAACGACAGCAGGGTCACATTGACCCAGGTCAATGGTAACAGCTAGTTTTCGCGTGATTATGGTCTTGATGAGAAAAACGTTACCAAACAGGCATTGCGAGCAGAGGAAAGCTCAATGATTCGGTCTGATGTGCGCCTTGAACATCGTGGCGTCGTCCATTACTGCGACCACTGCGCTGTCCGTCATCTGAGTATCTGTGCTGGCCTGGAACGGGATGTTCTGAGCCGGATGTCCCAGCTCTGCGCGCATCAACGCATCCAGCCCGGAGTCTGTCTTATCGAGGAAGGGCAGCCGGCGGAATATGTCTTCACGGTGGTGGATGGCATGGTCAAGCTCTACAAGCTGATGCCCGATGGCCGTCGTCAGGTGACAGGGTTTCTCATCAAGGGGGATTTCGTCGGCTTGGCCTATGGCGACAACTACATCTATACGGCCGAAGCGGTGGTGCCGACGCTCGCATGCCGCATAAAGCGCTCCCAGTTCCACAACATGATGGAAGATCACCCGTCATTGGAACGTAACCTGTTGTCGAGGGCCAGCACCGAACTTGCGGCAGCCCAGGGACAGATGTTGCTGCTGGGACGAAAGACCGCGCGGGAGCGTCTGGCGACCTTTCTGCTCGGCCTGGCGCAACGTCTGGATCGCAAGGAGGGTGACGTGGTACTCCTTCCGATGGGAAGGAGTGATATAGCGGATTTTCTCGGACTGACGGTTGAAACGGTGAGTCGAACGTTTACGGCAATGCGCAAGGATGGAACCCTCGCCCGGGTGGACAAGGCAGGTATCGTCATCGCAGACATGGCGCAACTTGCCAGGGTTGCGGGCGATTGAAGCACGGCGATCTGCTGGCCGTATGGCTGTTTGTCCTGTTCGTTCTGACGGCCTGCGGTCGGGACGAGGTGCCTGCTCGTCCGGAATCGTTGCCGGAAGTGGCTGCACCTCAGCCCCAAACCAGTGTTGTTCCCGAGCCCCCGCCATCGATGTGCGATTCCATGGCGCGGCTGGTCGAGGCCATGCGAGGTGGCTTCGCGAGCCTGCGTGCCGGCACGATCGAAGCGAACTGGCGCTGGAGTGGCGCGGAAAAGCCCTATCCATTCGTCAAGTGCGAAATCGAGGGCACGACGTTTCCGACGGCGGTCTACAGGTGCCAGGGAAGCCCGGTCCGCATGGGACGAACGGATATCCTCGAGTCGAGTTTCGCCGATCTGGAACATGCCATTCAGGCCTGCTTGCAGCGACCGACGTGGTATCCCCGTGACTGGCGGGAAGGCAGTGTCTACGAGTTCGCAGGTGCCGAAAAGCAGCTCATGTGGCGCGATGTCAGTGCCCGTCCGGCCGCGGCCTTCATCCTGGCCGTTACGGAAAATGCCCAGGGCAACCGAATGAAGCTCGACCTGACCCTGCGTACGTTCCGATAGCTTTCAGTCGAGCCCGAGAGCTTTCCTGGCCCGGTTGCGCGCCTCGGCACTTTCGGAGCCGCTGACATAGAGCAGGCCGGTGATGCGTCGCATCAGCGAAGCCTCGTAGTCATGCAGCCGGCCATCCGACAGCACGACCTGCCAGAGCATTTCGATGAGTTCGACATGGGCATCGTGATCGAAGGCCCGCATGATGGTGTGCGTAAAGCCGTGCCATTCGACACTTTCCCGTGCGGCCTTTTCCCCTGCATCGAGAAGGGATCGCGCCTCGTCGGTGTCCAGTCCGAAATGGTTGGCAAGAAGGGATTCGATCTGATCGCGTTCGATGCCATCCATCTGGCCGTCAACGCAGCCCGCCTCGACCAGCAGCGCGGCTGCCGCAATTCGATGGGCGTCGGCCTTGCGGGAGGATGGGGGAGTGTTGCCGACGAGTCCGGTCAGTGTCTTCCAGAGATCCAGCATCAGGCTCGCCAAAAAGCGGGAACGAACAGGACGAGAATGGTGAACAGCTCCAGCCGTCCGGCAAGCATGGCGAAGGACAGGACCCATTTGGCCGAATCGGTCACGGTGGCATAGTTGCCGGCCGGGCCGATGATCGGGCCGAGACCCGGGCCTACATTCGCAAGCGCGGCGATCGAGCCGGACATGGCGGCGACGAAATCGAGCCCCGACATGGCCAGCAGAAGGCAGACCACCACGAAGGTCAAGCCGAAGATGAAGATGAAGGCGAGCACCGAGGTGGCGGTGGCATCGGCCAGCGTACGCCGGTTATAGACCACACGGAAAACGCCGCTGGGCTGGAACAGGCGCAGCAACTGCACGCGGGAGATCTGGTAGAGGACAACGAAGCGAAAGATCTTGATGCCGCCGGTGGTGGAGCCGGTGCATCCGCCGATACAGGAATAGAAGAAGATCATGGCGATGGCCAGCGGACCCCACTTGCTGTAGTCGTCAGCCGAATATCCGGTTCCGGTTATGACGGTTACCGCACCGAAAACCGAGTGTCGCAATATTTCCCCGGGTTGCTGGAACGGGTCTCCGTTGATGAAATGTTCGGTCGCGAGAGCTGCGACGCCAATGCCGATGATGCACAGATACCACCGGACCTGAACATCGGTGACAATCGGCCGGAAGCTTCCCCTGAGGAACTGGATGTAGAGCACGAAGGGCAGGCCGGCGAGGGTCATGAACAGTGAGGACGTCCACTCGATCGCCGAGTTGTTGAAGCCGCCAATGGACGCGTCGCGAGTCGAAAGACCGCCGGTGGAAAGTGTCGTCATGGAATGGGCCACGGCCTCGAAGCTTTCCATGCCGGCAATCATGTAGGCGGCTGCACACAGGATGGTCAGCAGGACATAGACCACGCCACTGTTGGAGGCGATCTGGGCGGCGCGCGGCAGGATCTTCTCCGAGCGATCCGAGCTTTCCGTGCGAAACAGTTGCATGCCGCCGATATTGAGCATCGGCAGGACGGCAATGCCCATGACGATGATGCCGATGCCTCCCAGCCATTGCAATATGGCACGCCAGAGCAGGATCCCGCGTGGCATGTTGTCGAGGCCGGTCAGGACGGTGGCACCAGTCGTCGTGAGACCGCTTGCCGCCTCGAAGAAGGCATCGGTGATCCCTATGCCAAGTCCGGAGAGCATCAAAGGCAGGGCGCCGAACAGGGACGTGACGAGCCAGACCGTGTTGGTCAGCACGAATCCCTGCCGGATCGTGAGCTCGCCCGTGCGATGGCCCCGGTTCATCAGGACCAGGACGGCACCCAGGAAACATGTGGCGCAGGCGGATACGAAGAACACCTGCCAGTCGGGGTTGTCCAGCACCAGGTCGGCGATGAGAGGCGGTATCATGAACACCGACAGCACGATCAGCACCGTGCCGGTGACCAACCCGATCGGTCGCAGGTCGACGACTGCACTGAGTTGCGGGAGGATGGAAAATTGTCTTTTCAAAGCCAAAGGTCGATCCCGGCCCTCGATTTCTCGTCATCCAGGCATGCTGCTCGAACGACAGGACATGCATTACAATGGGAGAATGGCGCACATCCAGGGTTCAACAGTTCGATGAATGCCCAACGCCACCTCTATCGTACCGGCTGGCGGGTCTGTCCAGAGCCGAGTTGACGGAGGTCCATGCGGCGGATCTTGCCTGTGGCCGTCATGGGCAATTCATGAAGAAATTCTATTTCCCTGGGATATTCGTGCGCGGCCAGTCTATGACGAACGAAATTCCGGATATTGTTCGAAAGTTCTTCGCCTGGGGATGCTCCCTGACGCAGGACGATGAACGCCTTGACGCGTTCGCCGCGCAACTCGTCGGGAACGCCAATGACGGCGCACATGGCCACCGCCTCGTGGCGCATGAGGCAGGCCTCGACCTCGGCCGGCCCGATGCGATAGCCCGCGCTGGTGATCAGGTCGTCCTCCCGACCGAGATAGGTGAAGAAACCGTCCTCATCCATGCGTCCGAGGTCGCCGGTGACCAGCCAGTTGCCGCGGAATTTGGCGCGGGTGGCCTCGGGCTGGTTCCAGTAGCCGAGAAACATGACGGGGTCGGGGTGGCGTACCGCGATGCTGCCGGTTTTGCCCGGCATTACCGGGTCGCCGTTCCCGTCGATGATCGCGACTTCGTGGCCCGGCACGGCCATGCCCATCGACTCCGCCCTTGGCGCTGCAAGCTGGGCGAGATTGGAGACAACCAGATTGCATTCGGTCTGGCCGTAGAACTCATTGATGGTCACGCCGAAGCTGTCCTGCGCCCAGCCGAGAACCTCGTCGCCGAGACGCTCGCCGCCGCTGCCGATCGAACGCAGGATGGCACCGTGCGCTCGCGCGTCGATCTGCGCATCGCGCATCAGCTTGAGCGAGGTCGGGGGCAGGAAGGCATTGCGAACGTCATGGCGGCCCATCAGGTCGGCAGCGGCGTGCGGGTCGAACTTTCCAAGCCGGGTAGCGACGACCGGAACACCGAAATAGAGGCTCGGCAGCAGGACATCGAGCAAGCCGCCGATCCAGGCCCAGTCGGCCGGCGTCCAGAAGCAGTCGCCGTCATGTGGAAAGAACTCATGCGTCATCTGCACGCCCGGAAGGTGCCCCAGCAGGACGCGCTGCGCGTGCAGCGCACCCTTCGGCGGGCCACTGGTGCCGGAGGTATAGATCAGCACTGCCGGGTCGTTGCTCGATGTGGAAACGGCGTCGAACCGGTCGCGGGCATTCTCCAACTGGCATTCGAGCGGGACTCCGGTGACGAGCACGGTCGCGAGTTCGGGCAGTTCGTCGCGGATCATGGCGATGCGCTCGCTGCCCTCCGCATCGGTGAGCACGAGTTTCGCGCCGCTGTCATGCAGTCGGTGCTGCAAGGCGTCCGGGCCGAACAGGCGAAAGAGCGGAAGGGCGATGGCGCCGATCTTGCTCGTGGCGATGTGGGCGGCGGCAGTATCCAGTTGCTGGTCGAGGAAGATCGCCACGCGATCGCCACGCACCACTCCATGCGCCGCCATGACATGGGCGAGGCGCGATGCCCGGCGTTCGAGGTCGAGGAAACCTACGGTCCGGTTTTCATCGTGGAGGATGAGGGCCGGTCGGTTGGATCGGTCCGCATGCCGGGTACAGCACAATTCTGCAATGTTCATGCTCGCCGGAATATGCCAGCGAAAGGATCTTCTCAGTTCATGGATTGTTGACGCGCGCTCAAGCATGTGAAGACGTTAGCACGCCTGCAGGCGCCAGTGATAGAGCAGCACCGCGGCGGATGCCGCGAGGTTGAGCGAGGAGACGCCTTGCTGCATGGGTATGGCCACACGGCGGTCGGCCAATGCCAGGAGTTCGCTGCTCAGCCCCTGCCTTTCACTGCCGAATGCCAGCAACACATCATCCGGAATGGTCAATAAGGCCAGATCTTCTCCTTCGGGATGGATCGCCCATAGCGGCCGGGCCATGTCATTTTGCAGGTCGTCGGGATCGATGCGACCGACGGGCAGCGCGAAATGGAGCCCGGCACTGCCGCGCAGGGCGCCCGCCTGCCACGGATCGTCATCGCCCAGAGCGAGTACGGCATGGGCACCAGCGGCGGCCGAACTGCGGATGACGGCACCGAGATTGCCGGGGTGGGCGGTGCGTTCGACGATGATTGTCGGTGCGCGCCGTGTCATTCCCATCACGGCACCGATATCGAATGCGGGACGTGTGGCAATCGCCAGCATGCCGGTGTCGACCCTGCGCGATCCCAGTCGCTCGAACAGTCCTGGAGAGATGACGTTGCAGCCGGATTCAAGCTGCGCCCCGATATCCGGAGCAAGGGTAGCGACCATGTGACGCATCTGTTGCGGGTCGCGGCAAACCGTCAGCGAGATTTGTGCACCAAACCGGAGAGCATGCTTGATCGCGTGAAATCCCTCGATCACGAGACGTCGACGATCGTGCCGGGCTTCACCGAACTGTTCCAGAATGTTGTTCTCTGTTTTAATTTCCACCGTTGCGCTTTTTCCCGTCAGTCCGTTCGCATGCTCCGTCCTTGTCGATCGTCAAGGATTCGGGATTTTTACCCATGGAGTTGGAGAGATGAACGTGATTGTCAGCCGAAATGATCTACGTTAGGGTCCTTATCAACAACAAAAGCTAAGGGAATAACCCTCAGCCAGCGCAGCGTCTCGTCGGGTCAGCTGTTCTGCAGAAGCCTTGAGTCGAGGTCGCCATACGTGGCGACCTCTTTTGTTTTCTGCCCCCTTGAAGGCGATGGTTTTGTTCAGGTTGCGGGATATTCGCCGCTTGGGTCAAGCTACCGGTTTGGTAGATACGTTTCCTGTTTCAGTTTCGTCGACGTCGACGGCGGCTTTCCTCGGTTGCCGAAGCGGGCTTTTTTGCAGGAAGATCGACCGCAGCTGCGAGATGCGGCGTCGGAGCCGTCTTGTGCGGAATGGCCATCGCAGCCACGAAATGCTCCTGGAAGCGGGGTTCCACAGCCGTTTCGACCTTCTGGATGGTACGCACCACGGTTTCGATCTGGCGCCGTTGCGCCTTGTTCAAGAGGGCTATGCGAGCACCCGTCCCGGCAGCATTGCCGGCGGCATGGACACGGTCGAGGGGACAATCGGGAATGAGCCCAAGAAGTACGGCGTAGAGAGGGTCGATATGGCTTCCGAATGCGCCGGCCAGCATGATCCTGTCGACCTGATCAACGTTCAGCCTGTCCATGAGCAGCCGGCATCCGGCGTACAGGGCCGCCTTGGCAAGCTGAATGGCCCGCACGTCGTTCTGGGTGATACGTATTTCCGGCTCGCCGCGGTGCAGCACATAGGAGAAGGTTCGTCCATCGGCCACGATCCGGTCGGTGCGCTCCATCATCCGGCCGTCGATGACCCCATCCTGATTGATGAGGCCACAGAGATACATCTCGCCGATGACCTCGATGATACCCGAGCCGCAAATGCCGGTAACGCCCGTGGATCTGGCCACCTGCCCGAACGCCTCGTGATCCGACCACAGATCGTGTCCGATGATCCGGAAGCGCGGCTCGAACGTCGCCCGGTCGATGCGGACTCGCTCGATGGCGCCCGGTGCCGCACGCTGGCCGCTCGACAGTTGTGCGCCCTCGAAAGCCGGACCGGTGGGGGAGGAACAGGCGACAAGGCCGTTGTGATTGCCCAAGACGATCTCGGCATTCGTGCCGACATCGACGACGAGCGTCATCTCGTCGCGCAGGTGAGGGGTTTCCGAGAGGATCACGCCGCTGCAATCGGCTCCGACATGCCCGGCGATGCAGGGCAGGATGTAGACGCGCGCGCTGTCATTGACGGCGGTCATGCCGATCTCGCCTGACCATAGCTCCATCGCTCCGTCCGTCGCCAGGGCAAAGGGAGCGCCGCCCAGTTCGACCGGATTGATGCCGAGAAGGAGATGATGCATGACCGGGTTGCCGACAAACACCATCTCGAAAATGTCGTTGGGATCGATCATCGCTTCTACGGCGAGCTGGCCGATAAGTGCCGTCAGCGTCTCGCGGACCACCAGGGTCATTTCCGCATCGCCGCCGGGGTTCATCATCACGTAGGAAACCCGGCTCATCAGGTCTTCGCCGAAGCGGATTTGAGGGTTCATCATGCCCGATGAGGCCAGCACCTCACCCGACAGGAGGTCGCACAGATGGGCGGCGATGGTCGTCGAGCCGACGTCCACGGCGACCCCGTAGACCTTGTCGTGAAAGCCCGGCCGCGTCGCGATGATGCGATGGTCGTCATGCACCATCACGGTGATCTTCCAGTCGCCCTTGCGCAGCTTGGCCTGCAGTGCGCGCAATGTCTTCAGGTCGATGGAGACACCGCCCAGGTTCCACTGGTTGCGCAGGGCTTCCTCGACCCGTTCCAGGTCGCCCCGGGCATGGTACATGTCCGGTTCCTCGACCTCGATGTAGTAGGGTCGCAGGACGGGATCGATCTCGATGGCACGGGCCTCGGCACGCTTGCGCACGACCTGCTTGTGCACCTGGCTTTCGGCCGGAACGTCGATGACCACGTCCTTGACCAGCCGCGCCTGGCAGGAGAGGCGTCGGTCGGAAGCGAGGTGTTTGCGCCCGGCATAGCGGGTCTCGCTGCGAGTCAGCTGTTCGAGATGGCTGGAGGAACTCGTGATTCCGTGCTTGGCGAATTGTCCCTCGGCAATCCGGATCTGACACCGTCCGCATATGGCGCGGCCACCGCATACGCTGTCGATATCGACACCCAGCGAGCGGGCAGCCTGCAGGACCGGTGTGCCGACGGGAAAGCGACCGCGCCTGCCCGACGGCATGAACACGACGAGCGGGTCGTTGACCGATCTGTCCAAGGTGTCAGCCCGCCCTGCGCCGGCGTCGTTCACCACGCTCCCCGCGGGCGCCTGCAGCGGTCCCTTCCGGGGCGGGTTCGCGGAACCTGGTGAGCCAGCGGCGGCAGTTCTCGTCCTTGCCGAGCATCACGTCGCTGCCCATGATCGCCGACATTTCCTCGGCATGCAGCGGGTTCATGATGGCCGAGGTCATGCCGGCGCCGGCAGCCATGCACAGGAAGGCCGCGTTCAATCCGTGTCGGTTGGGCAGGCCGAAGCTGACATTGGATGCCCCGCAGGTGGTATTCACCTTGAGTTCTTCCTTCAGGCGACGCAGCAGGTGAAAGGCGGAGTTCCCCGCCTGGCCCAGAGCACCGATCGGCATCACCAGCGGATCGACGACGATATCGCAGGCGGGAATGCCATGATCTGCGGCGCGCTGGACGATTTTCCTCGCCACTTCGAAGCGCACGTCGGGATCTTCGGAGATGCCCGTCTCGTCGTTGGAGATGGCGACCACCGCGGCATTGTACTTCCTGATCAGGGGCAAGACGACTTCCAGCCGTTCCTCTTCACCGGTGACCGAGTTCACCAAAGGTTTTCCCTGATAGACGGCAAGGCCGGCTTCCAGCGCCGCCACGATCGAACTATCGATCGACAACGGGACATCCACCAGCGACTGAACCAGCTTGATGGTTTCCGCGAGGATGGCGGGCTCGTCCGCCAGCGGGATACCGGCATTGACGTCGAGCATGTGGGCCCCCGCCGCGACCTGCGCCAGCGCGTCGGCCTCGACGGTGGAAAAGTCGCCTTGTGCCATCTCGGCGGCGAGCTTCTTGCGTCCCGTCGGGTTGATGCGCTCGCCGATCACGCAGAACGGGCGGTCAAAGCCGATCACCACTTCCTTGCTGTGCGAACTGATGCGGGTCTCTGTCATGGTCCGGCATTCTCCTGAGAGGGGGAGGAGGGTCTGCGGGCGAGCGCACGACCGCGCCGGCCCTGCAGCACTCCCGAACTGGTGATGATCTCGGAAACAAACTCTTCTTGACGGTAAGCCATCACATGGACGCCGCTCACGCCCTTGATCTCGCGCAGGCGCTGGATCAACTCGATACAGATGGTCTTGCCCTCGGCCTTCGCCGCCTTCGGCGAGCCGGCCCTGTCGAGCCGGTCGATGATGGCGTCGGGGATGTGGACGCCCGGCACGTTCGAACGCATCCAGCGCGCGGTCCGCGCCGAGGCCAGCGGCCCGACTCCGGCCAGGATGAAGCATCTTTCATGGAGGCCCTGTTCCCGTACCCGTTCCATGAACCGCTCGAACACCGGCAGGTCGTAGACATACTGTGTCTGGATGAAATCGGCTCCGGCCCGTACCTTCTTGGCAAGGTGCAGCGCACGGAAATCCAGCGGCGGCACGAAGGGATTGGCGGCGGCGCCGATGAACATTCTCGGTGGTACGCTGATCGTGCGGCCTGACAGAAAGCGGCTTTCGTCGCGCATGGTGCGTACGGTCTCGAGCAGCGAGATGCTATCCAGATCGAAGACGGGTTTCGCTCCCGGCTGGTCGCCGCACTGTACACCGTCGCCGGTGAGACAGAGGATGTTGGTGACCCCCATCGCCGCCGCGCCGAGAATGTCGCCTTGAATGGCAATCCGGTTCTTGTCGCGGCAGGCAACCTGTAACACAGCCGCATAACCAGCCCTGCTCAGTAACGAACAGATGCCCATTGACGACATGTGGACATTGGCTCCCGAGGCATCGACGGCATTGATTGCATCGCAGACTTCGGAGAGCACCAGCGCACGGTCGAAGACTTCGTTGGGGTCGGCGCTGTCGGGGGGATTGAGTTCGGAAGTGACGGCAAAGCGGCCCGTGCGCAGGACGCGTTCGAGACGCCCGGTACTGGAATATCCCGGAAGGGGTCTGAGCTGTGCGGCGGGATCGAGGCGATCGGTGCTCATGTCCCGTGCGTCTCCGCAACCGGTGTGCGGGTTGAAGCCGGCGCCTTCTCCTGCATGACCCGGATCCAGGAAGATGAGCCCTCGATGCTGCGATCCACCGGTTTTTGGACATCGAGGATGGCGTGGCCGCCGGACATCCGTCTCGAGCCCTCATAAGCCTGTACCCAGACACAGCGCATCTGCGGCCGGACCTCGCAATGACCATTGGCGCGGACGCCGCCACAGGGGCCGTTGCGCATCTGCTTGGGGCAGTTCATGGGGCACGACATGCCGGTCGAGGACAGGACGCAGCGGCCGCACATGCGGCAGTCGAACAACGTACCCTTGACGATCCTTTCGACGGCGGCAACCGGCTTTTCGACTCGTTCGACGCCGATCCTGCGGATCAGTGGCGCCATCGCGACATAGCTGCGCTCGAACAGCCTGTAGAATCCTTCGAAGAGACGGGCGTGGCGGACCGACCACAAGCGAATATCGTACATCTCAGGAAGCCTTCGCGAAACCTAGATTGTCGACCATTTCCCTGATTCGTTCAGCGTCGTACTCGGTTTCCAGAGCCTCGGCGGCGTTGGCCGCCTCGTTTTCGAGATCGTCTCCTACCTCGATGGGATCGCTCCGGCGCCACTGTTCGAGATAGGCATCGGTGCCGGTGAGCTTCGCCCGCATCGCCGCCCGGTCGATGGCCTGCTCGAAACGCTCGGGCAGTTGCCGCCTTGCCGTCCTGCGGCCGGCCTTCACGGTCACCTGGGCCGGGATATCCCTCCAGAAGACGATGATCTTTTGCGCCATCAGGTCTGCTCCCGGATCGCCTGCGAAAGCCGTTGCCCTCGACAAGGTGGCTGCCGGTTCATCCGGCCTCTCGCCGTTTGCTCCGATTGCGCCGCGACATCTATCAAAATCGCGCCAAGTTCTTGCGCCAGACAGGCACGCCTCACGATCGTCGCGATATCCGCCCCCTGCGACGCCCTCGCGTCCGCGCCGAACGGCGCTTCCAGACGGAGCCCGGCATGACGGCGGCGGCTGTCGCCAGATGATCGGGGAGACTGTCGACCGATGGCGCCCGGCCTTCACCATGCGCAGCGGATTCTACGAAGTTCGCAAGCTCACCCATGCCGGTGTGAACCTGTTCGAAGGCAAGGCCCAGTCGTTCGGCCGCACATTTCGCCTTGCCGGTCAGATCCTCATCCGCGGTCTGCGAAAGGTAGATGAGCCGCTTGTAGTGGCTGAAATAGGCATCGCGCAGTTCGGGATGACAATCGAGACCCAGCGCCTCGATAACGAGCGTGTCGAACTGACGGACGAGAAAATCGGTGAGGTAGAATGTTCCGGGTTCGGGTTCGCTGAGCTCGGCAAAGGCATCCTGACCGGCGAAGAAGGCATAGCAATGCGCCCCTTCGAGCCGGGGGACGTTTTCGTGGGCCAGCACGCGGTCGAGCATTCCTCCGGTACCGCAATCGGCATAAGCGCAGTAGATTTTCGCATAATCGCCGCGCGCCTGCTCGATCCGGGCGCGCACGGCTTCGGGGATGAACTGCGGCGTGTTGTGCAGCGTAGCCGGAAGGCAGGCGAGATCGACATGGGTGAAGTCATTGGCGTCGACCAGCATGCGTATCTCGCGGGCAAGTGCGCCGCAGGCGATGATCAGGGTCTTGTCGACGGGAGGTGTCATGGGCCAACCTCTTTGGACAGGGCAGGATTGATCTGTGCGGAGGTGCAGGTAGCATGGGTGCCCGTGATTGGCCAAGTTCCGCATCCTGCCGCCAGGAGGCGGGCGAAGGCAGGGAGGAGGAAATCATGGATATCGACAAGGCACTGGATGCCATGCGCCAACAGTGTCCGCTTGTGCATTGTATCACCAATTATGTGGCGATGAACGTCGCGGCCAACACGCTTCTTGCGGCCGGCGCATCGCCCGCCATGATCCACTGCGCGGAAGAGGCTGGCGAATTCGCGGCCATAGCCGGTGCGCTGTCGGTGAATATCGGCACGATATCGCCTCCCTGGTTCGAGGGTATGCAACAGGCGGTGAAGGCTGCCGATGCTGCGGGCAAGCCCTGGGTCCTCGATCCGGTGGCCCATTTCGCCACGACCTACCGGGCAAGGGCCGCCCGGGATCTGTTGCAGATGAAGCCCGCTATCCTGCGGGGAAATGCGTCGGAAATCATGGCTCTCGCAGGCGGGATGTCCTCCGGCAGGGGGGTGGATGCCGGCGATCCCGTGGCCATGGCCGAGAGCGGCGCCCGCTCGCTCGCCAGAGACCACGGCATCGTCGTAGCCGTTTCCGGGGCGACCGACTTCATCACGGACGGCGAGCGGGGCTGGCAGCTTACGGGCGGTTCGGAACGAATGCCGCAGGTGACCGCGATCGGCTGCTCCCTGACCTGCCTGATGGCCGCTTTCGCCGCCGTCGTTCCTCCGGCCGAGGCCGCTGTCGCCGCGTCATGCATGTTCAAGGAGGCCGGCGAGCGGGCGGCGGCGAGGGCCGAGGGACCGGGTTCGCTCGGCTGGCGGTTCAGTGATGCGCTGGCAGCCATCCAGCCCGGTGAACTATTCCCGTCCGGTCGATTGACCGAGGTGTAGACTCTGTCCTGCCCAGACATGGGCGAGGGCGATTTTCTCGGTTGTCGGGAGTCATGGCGCGATGCGCAGCCTGCAAGTCATCCATACCGTCAGTTGTCATGCCGAGGGTGAGGTTGGCGATGTCATCGTCGGCGGTGTCGCTCCTCCGCCGGGCGCGACGATCTGGGAACAGTCCCGCTGGATTGCCCGCGACGGCAGGTTGCGGAACTTCATGCTCAACGAACCTCGCGGCGGTGTCTTTCGCCACGTCAACCTGCTGGTGCCGCCCAGGGATCCGGCAGCCGCGATGGGATGGATCATCATGGAGCCGGTCCATACTCCGCCCATGTCCGGGTCCAACTCCATCTGTGTGGCGACCGTCCTGCTGGAAACCGGCATCGTGCCCATGGTCGAGCCGGTCACGCGCTTCAGTCTTGAAGCCCCGGGAGGGCTGGTGGAGATCGAGGCGCACTGCCGGGATGGCAAGGCCGAGCGCATCAATGTGCGCAATGTCCCGTCGTTCGCGGATCGTCTCGATGTGCCGCTGATGATCGAAGGGCTGGGTGAGTTGCGTGTCGATATCGCCTATGGCGGCGACAGCTTTGTCATTGTCGATGCCAGGTCGACGGGTATCGAACTGGCGGCCGGACGGGCCCGGGAACTGGCTGAGCTTGGAACGCGCATTACTGCAGGCGCCAACCGTGAAATCGGTTTCCGCCATCCCGACAACCCCGACTGGTCGCATATCTCCTTTTGCCTGTTCGCCTCAGCCGTGGAGGATGGTGCAACCTGTCATGCGGTGGCCATCGAGCCCGGCAAGATCGACCGCTCACCCACCGGTACCGCGGTTTCCGCACGCATGGCTGTCCTTCATGCCAAGGGTAAGATGGACATCGGTGGCCTGCTGAGGGCACACTCGCTCATCGGCTCCACCTTCGAAGGTCGCATCGAGGCACTGGCACGACTGTCCGCCGGTGTGCAGGGAATCATCCCCAGCCTGTCCGGTCGTGCCTGGATCACCGGTACCCATCAGCACATGCTCGACCCGACCGATCCCTGGCCGGAGGGCTACCGGCTGAGCGACACCTGGCCGGGCGCCGGTTCAGTCTGAATACCGGTTGATGCGGGTGCGTACCTGACTGATGAATGAGGTCACTCTCGGGATGATACCATGATCATCCGCGGGAAAGCCGGGAGCCTCCAGCAATGGCGCATCAACGGCATGGTCGAATGCCCGGACCCGGGCTGGCCCGTTGCGGCCCCGGATCGCAATTTCCCTGGGCTCGCCTTCGCCGTTGTCAAATCCGGCACGCAACATCACTTCGTCGGAGACGAGCAATTCGACTCCGAGCTCCTTGGTCGCTGCCTCGAGCCTGCTGGCGACGTTGACGGTATCGCCGATGGCGGTCAGGGCGGTTGCATGTCCGTAGCCCATTTCGCCGATGATGGCCGGGCCGATATGGAGGCCGATGCCCATGCGCAAGCCTTCCGGAAGATCGTCGCCCAGAGAGCGATTGAGCAGTTCCAGAGCTTCACCCATACGGCGGGTCGCGGCAAGGGCCTGCCTTGCCGCGACCTCGCCATCCACCGATACGCCGAACAGCGCCATGATGCCGTCACCGATGAACTTGTCGACCATGCCGCCTTCGGATTCGATGGCCTTGCCCATGGCCCTGAAATAGCGATTGAGCACATAGACGACGTCATATGGCAGGCGACCTTCTGAAATTCGGGTAAATCCCCGCAAGTCGACGAACAACACGGCGATTTCCCGTTCGAGGCCCTGTCGGGGGCTCATCCTCCGCATGGCCTGGTCGAACATGGCATCGGTCGGTATCAGGCGGGTGACGCTCAGGTCGGCCGTCGGTCGCAGCTGGCAGGCGAGGCGGACGTGGCGCGGTGTGTCGAGACGCCTGAGGACCCGAAGCTCGTCGTGCTGGGGGTGGGGCAGTTGGTTCTGCCCGCGGGTGATCCGGACGCGGCAAGTGGAGCAACGCCCGCGCCCACCGCAGATCGAGGCATGCGGCACCCGCCCGATCATGCTGGCTTCGAGAACGCTGGTACCTGGAGGAATGTTGACTTCGGTGCCGTCATCATAGGTGACCCGGATGCGGCGGCGCTTGAATCCCAGAAGGCGCGCGGCGAGATGAAAGGCGATGGCTGCAAGCAGCGCGCACCCGACGAGTGCCAGGATGATATCTTGGGTTTCGAAAACCCATGTGGTTTCGCTCGGCGGAACCCAGTGGAATGTCTCGGCCCATGTTTCCAGCAGGCCCGGATTTTCGCTGACCGCCCGGTGGATATCGCGCCCGCCGGAGATGAATCCGGTGATGGAAAGCGTTGGAAGCAGCACCGCAAGGGCGAGCAGCCATGGACGCAGTGGCCGGTAAAAGGAACGCGATCGCAGCCAGTAATGGATGCCGAGGCAGCCGTGCAGCCAGACGAGAAGAACAAGGATGATCTGCCGGACAGCCAGTCCCGGCCAGAGCAGCCACAATTCCAGATAGTAATTCACACGGACGCCATGGACGAAGTCCATTCCCCGTGTGGACAGGATATGGATCACGAGCAGAAAGGGAATGGCCAGTCCAAGACCGATCTGTGCCAGTTGCCATGCCGGCAGGAGCAGGCTGCGGCGTCGGGCAAGGCCTGTCAGTGTTGCCCCCACATGCACGAACAGGGCCGCGAGCACGATGCTGCTGCCCCAGTCGGTATGCCACGAGCCCAGAGCCGTCCGTCGCGCGGCCTCGGCAGCCTCGTACGAGATCAGGCCGAAGGCGTGATTGATCAGGTGGGTGGTGGTGAAAGAGAACAGCACCAGCCCGGAGCCGATGCGCAGCCTGCGCACCCATGAATCGACATCGCCCCGGACGGCCATGCGGTCAACTGGCGGGGCGCAGGGCGTCTTCGATGGCCTTGCGCAACTGCGGATCATCCGGCTCGACATCTGATGGCCAGTAGGAGATGGCCTCGCCCTTGCGGTCGATCAGGTACTTGTAGAAATTCCAACCGGGGCCGGCATCATCACCCAGTGATTGGCGCAGTTCGATGAATAGTGGATCCGCATCGGCACCCTTGACCTTCACTTTCTCGCTCATCGGGAAATCGATGGCAAAATTGACCGTGCAGAATTCCTTGATCTCGCTGTTGCTGCCCGGTTCCTGATTGCCGAAATCATTGGAAGGTATCCCGAGTACCACCAGTCCCTGAGCGTGGTATTCTTCATGAAGTGCCTGCAGGGCCTTGTATTGCGGGGTATAGCCGCAAAGGGACGCGGTATTGACGATCAGCAGCGGCTGTCCGCGGAACTGGTTGAGCGGAAGAGGAGCACCATCGATCGATACCAGTTCGTTGTCGAGAATGTCAAAAGCCTGTGACGGTGAGGCCAGCAGGATTGCTGTCATGACAGCCATGGCTGCCATGAGGGTATGTTTCGCCATGACGGTGATCTCCTTCTGCCTGCCATTTCCCATTTGCTACCCATATAGGGCAAAGGCCGGTCTGGCCAATGTCGTACACGGCGCTATGCTGCGCGGAGGACGACAAACGGCATCGATGATGCTGACGACCGCCTCGCAGAAGGTTGGATTCGGAGGAAACGATGAATGACCTCATGGTGGCTGCGGTGTTCTTCGTCGGCACCCACCTCGGTATCGCCGGCACGCAGGTCCGTGGCCAGCTCATCGACCGCATCGGTGTCCGCATGTACCGGCTGCTGTATTCGCTGCTGGGTATCATTGCCCTGATCTGGCTTGTCGCTGCCTTCCGGGACGCACCCTACCGGCCATTCTGGCATGGCGGGGAGGCTGCGCGGCATCTTCCACTGCTGATCATGCCGATAGCCCTGCTGCTTCTCGTCAGCGGGGTGACCGCTCCCAATCCGACGTCTATCGGTCAGGCGCCGGATCCCGATGCCGCGGAGCCGGCTCGAGGTATCCTGAGGGTCACCCGTCATCCGGTCATGTGGGGTGTCGGGCTGTGGGCCATCGCCCACGTGCTGGCCAATCCCGATCTGGCCTCGCTGATCTTCTTCGGTTCGCTTGGGTTGCTGGCATTCGCCGGCTGCCATTCGCTGGACTCGCGTCTGGGCCGCAATCCGCCGCCGGGATGGGGGGTTTTCGTGCAGCGTACCTCGTTCGTGCCCTTTGCGGCCATCGTCGACGGACGGCAGAAATTCGTCGGCAGCGAGATCGGCTGGTGGCGTGTGGCACTTGCGCTCGCCCTGTACGTGTTGTTGCTGGTCCTGCATCCCTATCTCTTCGGCGTGCCGGTAATTCCCGGGACATGATCACGCTCTTCGTATGCCCGTCATTCTTTCGAAGCAGGTGAAAATGGAAGCCATAATCGAGGCGAACAGCCTCAAGAAGCGCTTCGGTGATCTTGAAGCGGTGCGCGGCATCGACCTTTCCATCGCTCGCGGGCTTTGCGTCGGACTGCTCGGGCCCAACGGTGCCGGCAAGACCACCACCATGCGCATGATCATGGGACTGACGACGCCGACCGAAGGCAAGATCACGGTCCTAGGGGCGAGGCCGTCGGCCATGCCGCGGGATGTGCGGGCTCGGATCGGACTTGTACCGCAGGAGAACAATCTCGATCCTGACCTGACAGTCGCCGGCAATCTCGAGGTATTTGGCCGGTATTACGGGCTTTCTGCGGCCGATATCACCGAGCGGGTTCCGCAGCTGCTCGAATTCATGCAGCTGTCCCATCGTGCGGATGCCCGGGTGATGCATCTTTCGGGCGGGATGAAGCGCAGGCTCATCATGGCCCGGGCGCTGATCGGCAACCCCGACATCATCATCCTCGACGAACCCACGACGGGTCTCGATCCACAGGCCCGCGTGATGATCTGGCGCCAGTTGCTCGCTCTCAAGCGACAGGGCAAGACGCTGTTGCTGACGACCCACTATATGGACGAGGCCCAGCGGCTGTGTGACACGATCTTCATGATCGACAACGGCAAGGTTCTGGACCGGGGCACGCCACGCCAGCTGATCGAACGGCACGTCAAGGCACATGTGCTGGAAGTCGACAAACCGCTGCCGCGCGACCTGCCACTGTCCCAGACGGAGGACCTCGGTGACAGCGTGCTGATGTTCGTGGACGACGTCCAGCCCATGCTGCAGGCCATGCCGCCCGAAACCACCTTTACGCATCGCCCGGCCAATCTCGAGGACGTCTTCCTGAGTCTCACCGGCCGCCAGCTTCGCGAGGGATGATGAACGCCGTGATCAGTCGCCAAGCCTACGCCGTCTGGCTGAGGAACTATCTTACCTGGAAAAAGATGATCTGGTCGTCACTGGTGACCAATGTGGTCAATCCGGTGATTTTCCTTTACGCCTTCGGCTTCGGCCTCGGGCGAGTCATCGATACCATGGCCGGCGTTCCCTACATGGCCTTCATCGTACCGGGGATGATGGCCTACGGAGCCATGTTCTCCTCAAGTTTTGAAGCCACCATAAGCGCCTATGCCCGCTTCCGCATCCAGCAGACATGGGATGCAATGCTGTCCACGCCGGTCACTCTGGCCGAAGTGCTCACGGGCGAGCTTCTCTGGAGTGCATTCAAGGGGTTCCTCTCCTGTGCAGCCGTCTTCGTAGTCGGTGTTCTGTGGGGAGGAGTGCCGTCGATCATGGGCGGGGTATTGACCCTGCCGGTACTATTCCTTGCATCGGTGACATTTGCCGCATGTGGTCTGGCTGCGACGGCTCATGCGAAGAGCTGGGAATTCTTCAGCTATTTCTTCACATTCTGGATCACGCCCATGTTCATGTTCTCGGGCGTGTTCTTCGAGGTGGACCGCTATCCTCACGTCATCCAGATGATCTCATGGGTCTTGCCCATGACGCATGTGATCGCCATTGTGCGCCCTTTGTCGGTGGGCATGCCGCTCGATGTGACTGCAGTATCGGGGCATCTTGCCTATCTGATCGTGCTGGCTGCCGCAGGCTCGGTTCTCGCCCACTACCGCCTCAAGCGCCGGTTGTTCGACTGACGCGGTGTCGCTCGCGTGAAGGGCTGTGCCTGGGGGTCAGTCCTGTCGTCCGGCAGTTTGGTCTGGACGAGGGACGGTGCCGCCATGCCGCGGCCATGTATTGTGAGCCGGTTGCCGGATCTCGTGGGGTGCATGCAGGCAGAACTGGACGTGCGTTCCGCAGACATGCGAGAGGTCGCTGCGTGCCAGCCTGTATTCGGGTGCGTGGACCCGCAACCAGGTGTCGATGGCGCCCTGAACGATATCGGCCCAACCGGCTTCGTCGCGATAGACCAGTGTTACCTTTTCGGACCGGGTGGCATGATCGGCAAGCCGCATGGCATTGCTGGATTCGATGATGCCGTTGATGACCGCGGCAAGACGCCGACCGAGCGCCGTGAGATCGGAATCGATCCGGACATCGGCCACCCAGCCAAAGGTGTGGTGGTCGATTAGCCATCCGCCGAAGGCTCTCAAGGTTTCCGCCCGGTTCGAGGCAAGGGCCATCGAGGCGAACTCTGCCGCCGCGCGCAAGCGTTGTCCGCGCTCTCCGATGCCGCCATGGGCAGGCGCGACGGAGGTTCCGGTCATGTCCCCGAGTTCGTCGAGTACGCAACGAACCGTTTCCTGTCCGTGGCGTTCCTCAAGGAAATCGAGGAACCTTTCCAGCATCAGATCCCGCATGCCGAGTTCTGCCATGGTTGTGCAATGTGCCCGGACTGCATCTTGACGCGAAAAGGCGAACAAAGTGTTAACAATGGCAGGGTAGCGTGATGAACGCATTGGAGTAAGCCGGGTCGATTATGATCCTCGCTCCGGTCGGGGTGTCGATATAGGATTATTGCGATTGATAGGGAGAATTCAGACTTGTGTGGAATTGTTGGTTGTGTCGGCCGGCGGCCCGTTACCCCCATTCTGATTGATGCGCTCAGACGCCTCGAATATCGCGGCTATGACAGTGCGGGCATTGCCACGCTGACTGAACGCGGCATCGACCGCCGCCGTGCCGAGGGAAAACTCGAGCGACTGGCTGCACGCCTTGCCGAGGATCCCATTTCAGGTACGACCGGTATCGGCCATACGCGTTGGGCCACCCACGGTGTACCGAACGAGACCAATGCCCATCCGCATCGCAGCATGGGCGTGGCAGTCGTCCATAATGGTATCATCGAGAATTTTCAGGCGCTGCGGAGCGAACTGGAGGGGCTCGGACATCATTTCGAAACCCAGACCGATACGGAGGTGGTTCCACATCTGGTCGCCCACCATCTTCGTGCCGGACTGTCGCCCGAGGATGCCTCGTTAGCTGCGGTGCGGCGGCTTGAGGGCGCTTTCGGTCTGGTGCTGCTGTTCGAGGGGCATGGCGATCTGCTGGTGGCGGCACGGCGCGGCAGTCCGCTTGCCGTGGGATATGGCGACGATGAGATGTTCATCGGTTCCGATGCGCTCGCACTGGCACCGCTCACCGAACGTATCCAGTATCTTGAGGAAGGCGATATCGCGTTCGTCCGGCGCGACGGTGCCCAAATCGTCGACGCCGAGGGTCGTCCCCAGGAACGTCCCATCATCCTGACGGCAATGTCCGGAGCGATGATCGGCAAGGGAAACCACCGGCATTTCATGGAAAAGGAAATCTTCGAGCAGCCGGCGGTCATCGGTGACACACTGCGTTCGTTTGCTGACCCGGTAACCCATCGCATCAACCTGCCGGAGCTGCCGTTCGACCTGCGCAACATCTCGCGACTGACGACAGTGGCTTGCGGTACGGCGTCCTATGCCTGCCTCGTCGCCCGTTACTGGTTCGAGGAGGTGGCCGGCATTCCCACCGACTGGGAGATTGGCTCCGAGTTCCGATACCGGGAACCGCCCCTGGTGCCGGGCCAGGTGGGGCTGTTCGTTTCGCAATCGGGCGAAACCGCTGACACACTGGCGGCGATGCGCCACATGCGGTCCGCTGGTCATCCTTGCCTCGCCGTCGTCAACGTGCCCGAGAGCACTCTTGCGCGCGAAGCGGATGCGGTGCTGCGCACCTTGGCCGGTCCGGAGATCGGCGTGGCTTCGACCAAGGCATTTACCACCCAGCTCGCCACACTTGCATGCCTTGCCATCGGTGCCGGCATGGCCCGTGGTAAACTCGATAGCGAAACCGAGAGCCACCTCGCGCGCCAGCTCGATGAAATTCCCGCCCGAGCACTACAGGTACTGGATCGCGATCGCGATATTCATGAGGTCGCGCAGTCGCTGCAGAATGCGCGCGACGTGCTCTTCATCGGCCGTGGCCAGCTTTATCCGATCGCCCTTGAAGGAGCGCTCAAGCTCAAGGAAATCAGCTACATCCACGCCGAGGGTTATGCTGCGGGGGAGCTCAAGCATGGACCGATCGCGCTGATTGACGACGACGTGCCGATTATTGTCATGGCACCCAGCGACCGATTGTTCGAAAAGACAGCGAGCAACCTGCAGGAAGCTGCCGCACGGGGCGGGCGGATCGTATTGCTGAGTGACGAGCGCGGTGTGGATAAGCTCGGCCGTTATGCGTGGCGCAGCATCACGCTTCCGGAAGTCGATCCCTTCGTCCTGCCGATCCTCTACTCGATCCCGGTACAGCTGCTGGCCTATCACACTGCCGTGCTGAAAGGGACCGATGTCGACCAGCCCCGCAACCTTGCCAAATCGGTCACGGTCGAATGATTGTCCGCTTCCAGCGACAGCCATCGTTCCCCTGCGCAAGCCGGAGAACGATGGCGCGTTTCCTTCGCGATGGGCACGGTCATCCCGTTCGGTTCTGGCCGGATGTCGCGGTGGCGGCATCGGGCGAGTAGCGGAGCCGGTTCGGGGCGGTCGATGGCGTGCCGATGAAAGGTTGTCCTGCTGACGGACGAAACGGACAAGAACCTGTCACGGAGAATATTGACGGATGTCAGCCTGTCCGCATTTCGGCCTTGTTGAACAGGTCCTGCAATGCGGGGTCGGGTTTCTCGGGAAGGGTGATCATCAGCCGGACTAGCTGATCGCCCTTGCCGCCGCTTTTGCGGTCATGAATACCTCGACCTCGCATGCGTAGGATCTGTCCCGAACTGGACCATGCGGGCACACTCAGCGAGACCTCGCCATTGATGGTCTTTACCCGGACCTTGCCGCCATTCACAGCTGTTTCCAGTGGAACCGGCTGATCCACGATAATATCGAGACCATCGCGGCGCATGTCGGGATGAGGGCGGACTTCAACCTCAAGCAGCAGATCTCCTGAAGGTGCATTCCCGCCATTGCCGGGATGTCCCTTGCCGCGAAGCCGCAATTGCGTACCGCTTGTCAGTCCCGCTGGTATCGTTACCTCGATCTGGCGGCCGTCTTGCAGACGCACCCGCTCGTTGCCACCGGCGGCAGCCTTGATGAAGTCGACTGACGTCCGGTAATGGATGTCGCCGCCTCGCACGGAGCGTCCTCCTCCTGTCGAGTTTCCCCCACCGGATGCGAAGCCGCCGAACAGGTCGCTGAGGATGTCATCAAAGCCACCGAAACCGCCTGCCGAGCGGTATTCGAAACCACCTTGGCCAGCCTTTGCGCGCGCGTTGTGGAAGCCACCCATGCCGCCAAACGGTGCCCGCTCGTTGCCGGCGTCATCAATCTCGCCGCGGTCATAGCGCGCCCGCTGATCAGTATCTTTGAGAATGGCATAGGCCGAGGAAATCTTCTTGAAGCGTTCCTCGGCTGCTTTGTCGCCGGGATTGGCATCAGGATGATACTTCTTGGCGAGTTTGCGATAGGCACGCTGAATGTCGTCGGCGCTTGCCGACTTTGCTACCCCCAGTTCTCGATAGAGACCCTCACTCACCGTCTTCGAACTCCAAACTCCGCTGAAACAAATGTCATGCCTGCACACAGGATGGATCCGGCCGGATTTGCCGGCCGGATCCTGCTGCCGCGTGATAGCGGACTACGACTACGGACGTTACCGCCAAACAGGCATACGCCAAACCGATATCCGCCTCATCGGCGTATTAAGATAGGCTCACGCGGCCCGGTCGGCCTGGCCTATGGAAATTGTGCGGGGCTTCAATGCTTCGGGTATTCTTCGGACCAGATCAATGCGCAGAATACCGCTATCGAGTTCCGCCTTGACGACCTCTACATGGTCGCCGAGCCTGAATGACTGGACAAACGAGTCTGTCGGAATTCCCTTGTGCAAGACCTGCGCGTTCTCGGCAAGTGCGGTATTCCTGCAGCCTTTGACCGTCATATTGTGGTCATGAAAGCTGATCTCAAGCTCATCCCGTTGATAGCCCGGAAGCGCGACCTGAATGACAAAGCTATCATCGCCATGGGACTCGATGTCATAGGCCGGACCGGGGACAGCGCCATTTGCAAGGGACTGGGAAACGCGACCGAAATGGCGAAGTGCAGGAAACGAATCGAAATGAACGATGCTCATGGTATCCTCCGTATGAGCGATACAGCTGACGCGGTGCTCCTCTCATTTGGACGCACCGTCTGGTGGAAAACTGATGGTCCCATCATCGGCGACCATCATGCCAGAGATAATATATCTTCACTCTGTTTCAAGGGCGGCAATAAGCCGAAACGTCCCGTGACCGGATAGGTGGTTCCCCGAAACGCCAATGCAGCTTGCGGGTACCTGCCAAAGTGAATGGCTCAGTCGCTACACCGGGCTTGACGTGGGGCTTTGTCGGGAATAGAACCCACCGCGACTTCGACACAGGCGTTGGTGGTGGGTCCGTGCGGCCCAAACGCGGTGCCTCCGTCCTAGGCTTGAAATCAGATTTGCATTGGAGTGACCGAAGCCCTGCAAAAGGCTTTCGGTCGTTTGTCATCGTTTGGACATTGTGTCCTTAGAGCGGCTCGAACCGGGAAGCGTCGTTATGCCGACCATCAATCAGCTGGTAAATCACGGGCGCAAGGTCCCCGGGAAGCGGAACAAGGTTCCCGCCATGGAGGCCTGCCCGCAGAAACGGGGTGTCTGTACCCGTGTCTATACCACGACACCAAAAAAGCCGAACTCCGCCCTGCGCAAGGTCGCGCGCGTACGCCTGACCAACGGTTACGAGGTGACGAGCTACATTCCCGGTGAAGGGCACAATCTGCAGGAACACTCTGTCGTGCTCATCCGTGGCGGCCGCGTGAAGGATCTGCCCGGCGTGCGATATCACATCATCCGCGGCACTCTGGATACGCAGGGTGTGAACGGCCGCAAGCAGGCGCGTTCGAAGTATGGCGTCAAGCGGCCGAAATAGGCAGGACCAGCGAGGAAATTGATCGATGCGTAGACGCGCGGCCGAAAAGCGGGAAGTTCTGCCGGACCCCAAGTTTCACGATGTGGTTCTGGCGAAGTTCATCAACAATCTGATGCTCGACGGCAAGAAGTCCGCCGCCGAGAAGATTGTCTACGGTGCATTCGAGAAAATGCAGAGTCGATCGGGACGCGATCCGGTCGAGCTGTTTCATGAAGCGATGGAAAATGTGAAGCCTTCGCTTGAGGTCCGGTCGCGCCGTGTCGGCGGTGCAACCTATCAGGTTCCGGTTGAGGTTCGTCCGGAGCGTCGGCAGGCTCTCGCCATCCGATGGCTGATCCAAACTTCTCGTAATCGTTCCGAAAAGACAATGACCGACCGGTTGGCCGGAGAGCTGCTAGATGCGGCAAATGGCAGGGGGGCTGCTTTCAAAAAGCGGGAAGACACCTTGCGGATGGCCGAAGCCAACCGCGCTTTCTCCCATTATCGCTGGTAACGGCTGAACGGCAGCACGGAAAATGGCACGCGAAGTTCCCCTCGAGCGCTATCGTAATATCGGCATCATGGCGCACATTGATGCCGGCAAGACGACGACGACTGAACGAATCCTGTTTTACACCGGACGCTCGCACAAGATCGGTGAGGTTCACGACGGTGCCGCGACCATGGACTGGATGGAGCAGGAGCAGGAGCGCGGCATAACGATCACGTCAGCCGCGACTACGGCATCCTGGCGTGACCATCGGGTGAACATCATCGATACCCCGGGGCACGTGGACTTCACCATTGAAGTCGAGCGTTCGCTGCGTGTTCTTGACGGCGCTGTCGCCGTGTTCGATTCGGTGGCGGGCGTCGAGCCACAGTCGGAGACGGTGTGGAGGCAGGCCGATCGGTATGGAGTTCCCCGCCTGGCGTTCATCAACAAGATGGACCGGATCGGGGCGAACTTCGATCGTTGCGTGGAGATGATGAAGGATCGCCTCGGCGCCGTTCCCGTGATCGTGAACTTCCCCATCGGCACCGAGTCCGAGCTTCGGGGTGTGGTCGATCTGATCCATAACCGGGCGATTGTCTGGCACGACGAGTCGCTGGGGGCGTCCTTTTCATATGAGGATATCCCGGCTGATCTGGCCGACCGGGCGGAAGAGTTGCGTACAACATTGATCGAGACGGCAGTCGAGGTCGATGACGAGGCGATGGAAGCTTACCTGGAGGGCGATACGCCGGATGCGGATACCCTGATTCGTTGCATCCGCAAGGGAACAATTGACGGCAGGTTCAATCCGGTTCTGTGCGGCTCGGCGTTCAAGAACAAGGGCGTACAGCCCCTGCTTGATGCCGTGGTTGACTTTCTTCCTTCGCCAGTTGATCTGCCACCTGTTGAAGGCATCAAGCCCGGAACCGAGGACGAGAGAGTTACACGCAAGTCCGATGACAACGAGGCGTTTTCGGCGCTCGCGTTCAAGATCATGACCGATCCCTTCGTGGGGACTTTGACCTTCGCGCGCATTTATTCCGGGTCAGTGGAGAGCGGCTCCTACACGATCAATTCGGTCAAGGACAAGCGTGAGCGTGTTGGTCGTCTTCTGTTGATGCATGCGAACAGTCGCGAGGAAATCAAGGAAGCTCGGGCTGGGGATATTGTAGCGTTTGTCGGCCTCAAGGATACGACGACGGGTGACACGCTGTGTGATCCGGCCAAGCCAGTCATTCTTGAGCGGATGGATTTTCCCGATCCCGTCATTGAGGTAGCGGTCGAGCCAAAGACGAAAGCCGATCAGGAGAAAATGTCTATTGCATTGGGCAAGTTGGCTCAGGAAGACCCGTCCTTTCGCGTGGGTGTCGACCATGAAAGTGGGCAGACGGTCATCAAGGGGATGGGCGAGTTGCATCTCGAAATTCTCGTCGACCGTATGAAGCGGGAATTCAAGGTCGATGCGAATGTGGGGGCACCGCAGGTCGCTTATCGCGAGACGATTACGCGCAATTCCGAGATCGACTACACGCACAAGAAGCAGACCGGTGGTTCGGGCCAGTTTGCCCGTATCAAGCTGTTGTTTGAACCCGCGGAGAAGGGGTCGGGCTTCAGCTTTGCCAGCAAGATTGTTGGTGGTTCCGTTCCAAAGGAATATATTCCTGGAGTCCAGAAGGGGCTCGAAAGCTCCATGCAGTCGGGTGTTCTCGCGGGCTTCCCGATGACCGATGTCAAGGTCGAACTCATTGATGGCGCCTATCACGACGTGGACAGCTCGGTGATGGCGTTCGAAATCGCGGCCCGGGCTGCGTTCCGGGAGGGAATTCAGAAGGCTGGCCCGCAGCTGTTGGAGCCTGTGATGCGGGTTGAGGCCGTGACTCCCGACGAATATATGGGTGACATCATAGGTGATCTTAACAGTCGTCGAGGGCAGGTGTCAGGCATGGAGCCACGTGGGAACGCGCAGGTCATTCGCGCCATGGTGCCACTTGCGAACATGTTCGGATATGTCAACACGTTACGTTCGCTTTCGCAGGGACGTGCGCAATTCACGATGCATTTTGACCACTATGAGCCGGTACCGCAAGCGGTCGCCGACGAGATCCGCGCCAAGTACGCGTGATCGACAGAACGCTCTGAGAAGGACACGGAGACGAGGCCATGGCCAAGGAAAAGTTTGAGCGAACGAAGCCGCATGCGAATATCGGGACGATTGGGCATGTGGACCACGGGAAGACGACGCTGACGGCGGCGATCACGAAGGTTCTTGCGGAGTCGGGCGGTGCGGCGTTCACGTCGTATGACAACATCGACAAGGCCCCCGAGGAGAAGGCTCGCGGCATCACGATCAACACGGCGCATGTCGAGTACGAGACGCCGAGCCGCCACTATGCGCATGTGGACTGCCCTGGCCATGCGGACTACGTGAAGAACATGATCACCGGTGCGGCGCAGATGGATGGTGCCATCCTGGTGGTTTCGGCGGCGGACGGCCCGATGCCGCAGACGCGCGAGCACATTCTGCTGGCCCGCCAGGTTGGTGTGCCGGCGCTTGTGGTGTTCATGAACAAGGTCGACATGGTCGACGACGAGGAGCTGCTTGAGCTGGTGGAGCTCGAGGTTCGCGAGCTTCTGTCGGCGTACGAGTTTCCCGGCGACGACATTCCGATCATCAAGGGTTCGGCGCTGGCCGCTCTCGAGGGCAGCAACAACGAGATCGGACACGATGCGGTCCTCGAACTGATGAAGGCGGTGGACGAGTTCATTCCGCAGCCGGAGCGTGCCGTGGACGGGACGTTCCTGATGCCGATCGAGGACGTGTTCTCGATTTCGGGTCGCGGGACGGTGGTGACGGGCCGCGTGGAGCGTGGCGTGATCAAGGTTGGCGAGGAGATCGAGATCGTCGGCATCCGTCCGACGACCAAGACCACCTGCACGGGCGTGGAGATGTTCCGCAAGCTGCTGGACCAGGGTCAGGCCGGCGATAATGTCGGCGTTCTGTTGCGCGGCACCAAGCGGGACGACGTCGAGCGTGGCCAGGTGCTGTGCAAGCCGGGTTCGATCAAGCCGCACACGAAGTTCAAGTGCGAGACCTACATCCTGACGAAGGACGAAGGGGGGCGTCATACGCCGTTCTTCTCGAACTATCGTCCGCAGTTCTACTTCCGGACCACCGATGTGACGGGCTCGATCAAGCTGCCCGAGGGCACGGAGATGGTGATGCCGGGCGACAACGTGACGATGGAAGTCGAACTGATCGCCCCCATCGCCATGGAACAGGGCCTTCGCTTCGCCATCCGTGAGGGCGGACGTACCGTCGGTGCCGGCGTCGTCGCCAGCATCGAGGATTGATCAGGCGCGGATAGGGACTGTTACCAATGGATACGCAGAATATACGCATACGCCTTAAGGCCTTCGATCATCGTGTACTCGATCAGTCGGTCCGCGAGATTGTTGGTACGGCGAAGCGAACGGGCGCCGCGGTGCGCGGTCCCATTCCGCTGCCCAATCGCATTGAGCGTTTCACGGTCAATCGCGGACCGCACGTGGACAAGAAGAGTCGCGAGCAGTTCGAGGTTCGTACTCATAAGCGCCTCCTGGATATCGTCAATCCGACCCCGCAGACGGTGGACGCGCTGATGAAGCTCGATCTGGCGTCTGGTGTGGATGTCGAGATCAAGCTGTAGGGCAGAAACGATGAGAACCGGCTTGATTGCCAAAAAGATAGGCATGACCCGAGTGTTCGGTGTCGACGGAAGCCATACCCCGGTAACTGTTTTGCAGGTCGATGACTGCGAGGTTGTGGCCGTTCGCACTCAGGATCGGGATGGATATTGCGCCGTCCAACTGGGTGTTGGCAAAGCCAAGACCAAGAATGTGTCCAAGGCCATGCGTGGGCATTTTGCCAAGGCCAAGGTGGAACCCAAGCGTAAGCTTTGGGAGTTCAGGGTAGCCGAGGATGCGTTGGTCGATGTAGGCTCGGCATTGCATGTCGGTCACTTCGTTGCAGGACAGTATGTCGATGTAGCTGGTGCGAGCATTGGCAAGGGCTTCGCCGGTGCCATGAAGCGGCACAATTTCGGTGGTCTTCGTGCAAGCCACGGCGTTTCGATTTCCCATCGGTCCCACGGTTCGACCGGTCAGTGTCAGGATCCTGGCAAGGTCTTCAAAGGCAAGAAGATGGCGGGCCACATGGGTGATCACTCCGTGACGGTCCAGAATCTTGAGGTGTTTGGTGTCGATCCTGACCAGGGCCTGATCCTGGTACGAGGTGGTGTGCCGGGCGCCAAGGGAAGTTACTTGCGGGTAACCGACTCGAAGAAAAAGTCCCTGCCGAAGAATGCTCCCTATCCGGCAGCAATCGTGCATCGGGGCGAAGCTCTCGAAGTGCACAAAGTCGGCGAGGAGGAGGAATAAGCATGCAGGTTGAGGTAAAGAACCTCGCCGGCGAGTCGGTCGGCACTGCTGAGTTGAGTGACGCGGTTTTTGGCGCGGATGTTCGTGAGGATATCCTTCATCGCGTTGTTCGATGGCAGCTTGCCAAGCGTCGCTCCGGCACCCACAAGGTCAAGGGGCGAAGCGAAGTTTCGGGCTCGACCGCGAAGATCTACAAACAAAAGGGTACCGGGCGGGCTCGACATGGTGCCAAGCGTGGTACGATGTTCCGGGGCGGTGGTATCGTCTTTGGTCCTACCCCGCGTGACCACGGTTTCGATTTGCCGAAAAAGGTACGCAAGCTGGGGTTGCGTGGTGCGCTTTCGAGCAAGGCCCGGGACGGTAAACTGATCGTTGTCGATGCCGTCACGATGAGCGAGCCCAAGACCAAGGTTCTTCGTGGTACGCTTGATGGTCTGGGTTTGGACTCTGCCCTTTTCGTTGTCGCCGGCGAGGCTGATCGCAATTTTGCGCTAGCTTCTCGCAATATACCACTCATTGATCTGTTGTCGCAGGAAGGGGCGAATGTCTACGATATCTTGCGACGCGATACCCTGGTTTTGACTCGTGACGCTGCCAAGTTGCTGGAGGAGAGACTCCAATGAGCGCTCTACCTCGATACTACGATGTTATCGTTGCTCCGGTAATTACCGAGAAGTCGACCCGCGTATCGGAATTCAACCAGGTTGTCTTCAAGGTGCGTCATGATGCCAGCAAGCCGGAAATCAAGGCTGCGGTGGAAGGGATTTTCGGCGTTACCGTCAAGGCGGTGAATACATTGGTTCAAAAAGGCAAGACAAAACGCTTTCGAGGACGGCTCGGTCGCCGGTCCGATGTGAAGAAGGCGATTGTCACACTCGCCGAGGGCCAGTCGATTGACGTGACGACAGGGGTGTGACGCATGGCACTGAAGACATATAAACCGACAAGTCCCTCCCGTCGTCAACTCGTTACGGTCGACCGTAGCGATTTGTGGAAAGGCAAGCCGGTCAAGCGGTTGACCGAGGGGTTGACGAAGAGTGGCGGTCGCAACAATTCCGGACGTACCACGGTCTGGTGGCGTGGCGGCGGCCACAAGCGCACTTATCGTGTTGTCGATTTTAAGCGTGCCAAGGTGGATGTTCCTGCCATTGTGGAGAGGCTTGAGTACGATCCGAACAGAACCGCATTCATCGCCTTGATCCGTTATGAGGATGGAGAACAGGCCTACATCCTGGCGCCGCAGAGACTCCAGGAAGGGGACCAGGTCATCGCTTCGGCGCGTGTCGACGTGAAGCCCGGCAATTCGGCACCATTGAGCGGTATTCCCATAGGAACGATTGTACACAATATCGAATTGAAGCCGGGCAAGGGCGGGCAGATTGCAAGGTCTGCAGGTGCCTATGCCCAGATCGTGGGACGTGACGGTGATTATACGCAGTTGCGTTTGGGATCGGGCGAAATCCGGATTGTTCCGTCGCGGTGTCGAGCTTCGATAGGCGCGGTCTCCAATCCGGATCATCAGAATATCAATCTTGGGAAGGCCGGGCGTAAACGCTGGTTGGGCAAGCGCCCCCATGTTCGTGGTGTGGTGATGAACCCGATCGATCATCCGCATGGTGGTGGTGAAGGTCGGACCTCGGGTGGGCGCCATCCTGTGACACCATGGGGTAAGCCAACCAAGGGACGCCGTACCCGCAACAACAAGAAGACGCAGACATTCATCATCCGTAGTCGTCATGTTGCCAAGAAGAGAGGAGGCTGACGAACATGCCCCGTGCTGTATGGAAAGGCCCGTTCGTCGACGGCTATCTTTTCGACAAGGCTGAAAAGGCGCGATCTTCGGGTCGTAACGAAATTATCAAGACGTGGTCGCGTCGCTCGACGATCATGCCTGATTTCATCGGGCTGACCTTCGCCGTCTACAACGGCAAGAAGTTCATACCGGTCTACGTCACGGAAAACATGGTCGGGCACAAGCTTGGCGAGTTTGCGCCGACCCGGACCTACTTTGGTCATGGCGTCGACAAAAAGGCAAAAAGGAAGTAGTGATGGGCAAGCCGAAGCAGGAAAGGTTGCTTGCAGACAACGAAGCGTCAAGCACGGCGACGTTGTTGCGTGTCAGCCCCCAGAAGCTCAATGTCGTTGCCGGTATGATCAGTGGAATGCCTGTCGATAAGGCGGTAGTTGCCTTGGAATTTAGTCACAAGCGTATCGCGGGGTCGGTCAAGAAGGCATTGGAGTCCGCGATTGCCAATGCGGAGAATAATCACGGTCTTGATGTTGATCGGCTGGTGGTTTCCGAAGCGAGTGTAGGCAAGCACATGTTGATGAAGCGGTTTCGACCGCGTGCCCGTGGGCGTGCGAGCAAAGTTGTGAAGCCGTTCAGCAAACTGCGGATTGTCGTTCGAGAATCCAGCGAGGAGGCTGTCTGATGGGACAAAAGGTCAATCCTATCGGTTTGCGCCTCGGCATCAATCGAACTTGGGATTCCAGGTGGTATGGCGATGCGGATTACGCCCAGATGCTGGACGAGGATCTCAAGATCCGTAAATTTCTGCACGAGCGCCTAAGCCAGGCGGCATTGAGTCGTATCGTCATTGAGCGGCCGGCTAAGCGTGCTCGTATCACCTTGTATTCCGCCCGGCCCGGTGTGGTCATCGGAAAGAAGGGGCAGGAGATAGAAAACCTCCGCAAGCAGCTGTCCCAGATGTGCAAGGGTGACGTTCACCTGAACATCGTCGAAGTACGCAAGCCGGAGCTTGATGCACGTCTCGTCGCTGAAAATATCGCCCAACAGCTTGAGCGGCGAGTGACGTTTCGTCGAGCGATGAAACGCGCGGTTCAATCTGCCATGCGTATTGGTGCCCAAGGCATCAAGGTGACGTGTGGTGGTCGTCTCGGCGGTGCGGAGATTGCGCGTACCGAATGGTATCGTGAGGGGCGTGTTCCGCTGCATACCCTGCGTGCCAGTGTCGATTTCGGCCGGGCGACGGCCAACACGGCATACGGTACCTGCGGTATAAAGGTATGGATTTTCCGTGGCGAGATCATGGAACACGATCCCATGGCCTTCGAAAAGCGGATGAACGAGCAAGGTCCTGGCCGGGGCTAAGGAAACCGATCGATGTTGCAACCGAAACGAACAAAATTTCGCAAGGCCCATAAGGGGCGCATTCACGGTCTCGCAAAGGGTGGGGCTGCGTTGAATTTTGGGGCCTTCGGCATGAAGGCGACCGAACCTGGACGCATTACCGCGAGGCAGATTGAGGCCGCTCGTCGGGCGATTACCCGACATTTGAAACGTGCGGGGCGGGTGTGGATACGCGTCTTTCCGGACAAGCCGGTATCGAAGAAGCCGGCTGAGGTGCGGATGGGCAAGGGCAAGGGATCGGTTGAATTCTGGGTTGCTCCCGTGAAGCCCGGTCGCATCATGTTTGAAATTGACGGTGTTCCGGGAGAACTGGCTGAAGAGGCTATTCGGCGGGGTTCGGCGAAGTTGCCGATCGGTACGCGTTTCGTGCGTCGCGTTCAGGAGGTTTAAGTGATGAAGGCTTCCGACGCGCGTGCGCAGACGGTCGATCAGTTGGGTGATCAACTGATTCAGCTCAAAAAAGAGCAATTCAATTTGAGGTTTCAAAAGGCAACAGGCCAGCTTGAGGGAACTTCGCGAGTTCGCGAAGTGCGCCGTGATATCGCCCGGATCATGACAGTGCTGCATGAGCGCCGCGCGGCTGAAAATCCGACTTCGGCGGTCTAAGGAGACAGAAATGCCTAGGCGCGTTTTGCAGGGTACGGTTGTCAGCGACAAGGGCGACAAGACGGTGATCGTCAATGTCGAACGTCGTTTGATGCATCCCTTGTATAAGAAGTACATTCGTCGTTCGAAGCGCTACGCTGCTCACGATGATGCCAATCAGTTCAAGGTTGGTGATGTCGTACGTATCCGTGAATGTCGTCCTATTTCGAAGAGCAAACGCTGGGAAGTCCTTACTGACCAGTCCGATGCCGCCGCTGTAGTGGGAGGCTAGGGAACCAGGTCATGATTCAGCCAGAATCAAATCTCGACGTTGCCGACAATTCCGGTGCACGTCGTGTTCAGTGTATTCGCGTACTTGGCGGATCCCAGCGTAGATATGGTTCCGTTGGCGATGTCATTGTCGTGGCCGTCAAGGAGGCCATTCCGCGTGGTCGTGTGAAGAAAGGTGATGTACATCGAGCGGTCATCGTTCGGACGGCCAAGGAGATTCATCGACCTGATGGCACGGCCATTCGGTTCGACCGGAATGCCGCTGTGTTGATCAACAACGCGGGGGAACCGATTGGTACTCGTATCTTTGGTCCGGTGACCCGCGAGTTGCGCGCCAAAAGATTTATGAAGATCATCAGTCTTGCGCCGGAGGTGCTCTGATGGCTGCCAGGATTAGAAAGGGCGACAAGGTTATCGTACTCGCCGGGCGCGACAGGGGGCACGAAGGCGAAGTCGTCAAGGTACTGCCGAACGAACAGCGTGTGATCGTGTCTGGTGTTGCAATGATTAAGCGTCATGAGAAGCCAGGCCCTCGTGGCGAGGGGGGCATCATCAGCCGCGAAGCGCCGATTTCGGTGTCCAATGTCGCTCACGTTGATCCAAAGGACGGAAAACCGACGCGTGTCGGTTTCAGATATCTCGAAGATGGCAAGAAGGTCCGCTTTTCCAAGCGCTCCGGCGAGATCATCGATCGATGAGGAACGGACAATGACTCGATTGAAGCAACATTATGACAAGGTTGTCCGCAAGAACCTCACTGAAAAGTTCGGGTACAAAAACTCGATGGAAGTTCCAAGGCTGGACAAGATCGTCATCAACATGGCGGTTGGCAAAGCTGTTTCGGACAGTAAGAAGCTGACCAATGCCGTCGCCGAACTTACGAAGATCAGTGGCCAGAAGCCCTATACATGCCGGGCACGCAAGTCTGTTGCCAATTTCAAACTTCGTGAAGGCATGGCGATCGGAGCGAAGGTCACGCTCAGACGTGAACGGATGTACGAGTTTCTGGATCGGTTGGTCACAATTGCGCTGCCTCGTGTTCGGGATTTTCGGGGTATTTCGGACAAGAGCTTTGACGGCCGGGGGAATTATGCTTTCGGTCTGAAGGAACAGATCGTCTTTCCCGAGATCAATTACGATGAGGTTGACGAGATGCGGGGAATGGACGTCATCATTTGCACCACGGCCAAGACCGATGATGAAGCAAGAGAGCTTTTGCGCGGTTTCGACATGCCGTTCCGGAAATAAGGAGAAACGGGCATGGCCAAGAAAGGCATGATCGAGAAGAACAATCGTCGTCGCGCGATGGTAGACAGGTATGCAGACAAGCGTGCATCGCTTAAGGCGCTCATTTCCAACAAGGAAGGTGATCCGGAAGAGCGGTTTGAGGCGGTGCTTGCACTTGCCAAGCTGCCGCGCAACAGTTCGAAGGTGCGTGTCCGCAACAGATGTAATCTGACAGGACGCCCACGTGCCTATTATCGAAAATTTGGTCTTTCACGTATTGCACTTCGGGATCTGGCCTCTGAAGGCCTGGTACCGGGTGTCGTCAAGGCTAGCTGGTAAGGCGGGAGCATAAGAAAATGTCCATGAGTGACCCGCTTGGCGATATGCTCACTCGTATTCGCAACGGACAGATGGCGTACAAGAGCTCCGTTCGTTCTCCAATGTCCAAACTTCGCTTGAACGTTCTCGATGTGTTGCGTCGGGAGGGATATATTCGAGGTTACGACGCGGTTGAAGACAATCCTACAAAACGGGAGCTGTCGATCGAGCTTAAGTATCAAAATGGTGAACCTGTCATCCGGCAACTCAAGCGTGTCAGTCGTCCCGGCAGGCGAATCTACGCGGGCGTGAGTGATCTGCCTCGGGTCTATAACGGTCTCGGCATTGCCATACTGTCGACACCGCGGGGAGTGATCTCCGACAATGAGGCCCGCGAGCAGCATGTCGGTGGTGAAATTCTCTGCACGGTGTTTTGACCATGTCGCGTATCGGAAAACATGCTGTCGTGGTTCCCAGTGGAGTAACCGTGGCAATTGATGGCCAGGAGGTTGTCGTCAAGGGCAAGCTTGGCGAGCTATCGGAAACGTTGCCACAGGAAATTGCCGTTGAACTCAATGATGGGGCAGTGAAAGTTGCACCTCGCAACGAGGACAAGCGCGGGCGGCAGATGTGGGGACTTTCTCGGTCTCTGGTTCAGAACATGGTCACCGGTGTCAGCCAGGGCTTCACCCGCAACTTGGTGATTGCCGGTGTTGGATATCGCGCGGCAGTTGACGGCAGGGTCTTGAACTTGCAGCTTGGTTACAGCCACGATATCAAGTTCGCGATTCCGGAAGATGTGAAGATCGTCTGTGAATCGCCCACTGCGATCAGTATCAGTGGTGCTGAAAAGCGGCGAGTGGGGCAGATCGCCTCCGAGATCCGGAGTTTTCGTAAGCCAGAGCCTTACAAGGGTAAGGGGATTCGTTACTCTGATGAGGCGATCCTGCGCAAGGAAGGCAAGAAGAAATAGCCATGCTAAATTCTAAGCAAAAGCATCTTCGGCGTGAAATGAGGTCTCGCTTCGCTTTGCGGCAGCGATCGAAGGGGCGGTTGAGGCTTTCGGTGTTTCGTTCTGGCCGGCATATTTACGGTCAGATTATCGATGATGTGGCAGGTAGGACAATTGCAGCAGCATCAACGCTTGACAAGGATTTGCGGTCGGCACTTAAAACGGGTGCTGATCAGGAAGCCGCAAAAAAGGTAGGTGAGTTGTTGGCTCGACGCGCGAAAGCCGAAGGAATTGAGCAAGTTGTGTTCGATCGTGGTGGCTATCGGTATCACGGACGGGTCAAGGCGCTCGCGGATGGTGCCCGTGAAGCCGGCTTGGCGTTTTAAGTGAGGATTTGAGATGGCACGAGGTCGCGGTAACGAAGACCGTCAGGATTCCGAGCTCACGGATCGGCTGGTTAATGTCAATCGTGTAGCGAAGGTGGTAAAGGGTGGCCGGCGTTTTGGCTTTTCCGCACTTGTCGTCGTTGGTGATGGAAAGGGGCGCGTCGGTTACGGTAGCGGCAAGGCCAGGGAGGTTCCCGAGGCGGTTCGCAAAGCCACGGAACAAGCCAAGCGTTCCATGATTCGCGTGCCATTGCGCCAGGGGCGTACTCTGCATCATGATACGGTTGGTCGATTTGGTGCAGGCCGGGTTCTGCTGCGCTCGGCACCGCCCGGAACGGGTATCATTGCCGGCGGGCCGATGCGCGCGGTTTTTGAGGCACTGGGTATAGGTGATGTCGTTGCGAAGTCGACGGGCAGTTCAAACCCGCACAACATGGTCAAGGCCACTTTTGCGGCGCTGAAGGGAATGGATTCTCCGCGTTCGATTGCGGCCAAGCGAGGCAAGAAGGTGAGCGATATCGTTGGTCGCCGAGACCATGATCAGGGCAGCGAACAGTTCAAGTCGGAGTAGGCCTGAAAGATGGCGGAAAAATTCAAGATCACGCAGACCGGAAGTCCCATTGGCCGGCCGGCTTATCAGCGGAAGACCTTGGTGGCGCTTGGGCTCAACAAGTTGCACCGTACGAGGATTGTGGAAGATACACCTACCAATCGGGGGCGTATTGACACAGTGAAGCACTTGCTTGACGTCGAGCGCGTCGGCAGCTGACGCGGAGAGTATTATGCAATTGAACGAGCTGCGGGACAATGATGGTTCCAGAAGGGCACCCAAGCGTCTTGGTCGTGGGATCGGTTCGGGGACGGGCAAGACTTCCGGCAAGGGCCACAAGGGGCAGAAAGCCCGTAGTGGCGGAGCATCGCGCTATTTCGAAGGCGGTCAGATGCCGATCTATCGGCGGTTGCCCAAGCGGGGTTTCAAGAATCCCGGACGCCTCCGATTTGCCGTGATCAACCTAGATACACTTGAGATGGCAATAGAGACCGGCAAGATCGAGGCGGGCGGAACGGTAGATGCCGATCTGTTGGTGAAAGTTGGGGTTGTTCGTCGCGCTCTGGATGGTCTTCGCCTTCTTGGGCGTGGCGAGTTGAGCAAGCCGGTGACCATTGAAGTAGCGGGTGCGTCGGCATCCGCGGTGGCTGCTGTCGAGAAGGTTGGCGGGAAAGTCGTGATTTCCGGCGGTGCGGCTGTCGTAGAGGGCTGAGAGCATAGATTATGGCATCGGTAGCGGAGCAACTCGCGGCAAACCTGAATTTCGGAGTCTTCGCGAAGGCGACGGAGCTCAAGAAGCGGATTTGGTTCGCGCTCGGTTGTCTGATCGTCTATCGTATTGGTACCTACATTCCGCTTCCGGGAATAGACCCCGAAGTGATGGCGCAGATCTTCCAGCAGCAGTCTGGTGGCATCATGGGCATGTTCAACATGTTCGCCGGTGGCGCCTTGGAGAGGATGTCCATTTTTGCACTTGGCATTCTTCCTTATATTTCAGCTTCCATCATCATGCAGCTGATGACCGCTATTTCGCCCACTGTGGAGGCCATGAAGAAGGAGGGCGAAAGCGGACGAAAAAAGATCAACCAGTACACCCGCTATCTCACGGTGTTGCTAGCCGCATTTCAAGCTTATGGTCTGGCAGTGGGGCTTGAGGCGATGCAAGGTCCCGGTGGGTCTGCCGTGATTGAATCCGGGGTGTTTTTCCGGGCGACCACGGTAATCACCATTGTTGGCGGGACGCTGTTTTTGATGTGGCTTGGTGAGCAGATCACGGCGCGCGGTATCGGTAATGGAATTTCGTTGATCATATTTACCGGCATTATCGCGCAGTTGCCCGGAGCCGTCGCGAGTCTCTTTGAGCTTGGTCGTACCGGCGCCATTTCGACGCTCCTGATCCTGTTCATTCTGGTTCTCGCCGTCGCCGTCATCGCGTTTATCGTATTCATGGAAAGAGCACAGCGACGTATTCTGGTGCAGTATCCCAAGCGGCAGCAGGGAAATCGCATGTTTGGCGGCGAAAGTTCTCACTTGCCTCTCAAACTCAACACCTCCGGTGTTATTCCCGCTATTTTTGCGAGTTCACTACTGCTGTTGCCGGCGACGCTTGGCAGCTTTGCGGGCCCGGGGGCCAGTGGGGGCATTCTGGCGACGGTGAGCGCGCTGTTGGGAAGAGGACAGCCGCTGTTCTTTGTTCTCTACATCGGGCTTATCATGTTTTTTGCATTTTTCTACACGTCGATAGTGTTTAATCCCAAGGAAACTGCCGACAATCTCAAGAAGCATGGCGGGTTCATTCCAGGTATACGGCCCGGGCAGCGAACCGCCGACTATCTTGACTATGTATTGACCCGGTTAACCGTCGTGGGCGCCCTATATCTTGCCGCCGTGTGCATTTTGCCGGAGATCCTGATCTCTCAATATGCCGTACCCTTCTATTTTGGTGGTACGAGCCTACTGATTGTTGTTTCGGTGACCATGGACACAGTGGCGCAGGTCCAGTCCCATTTGATCGCACATCAGTATGAAGGCCTCATCAAGAAGGCGAGACTGAGAGGACGACGTTGATCAACATTATTTTATTTGGCCCTCCTGGTGCAGGGAAGGGTACCCAGGCCCTGCGCATCAAGGAACGTTTTGGTTTGGCCCATCTTTCGACGGGAGACATGTTGAGGGACGCTGTGGCGGCCGGGACCGATATCGGCAAGCAAGCCAAGGCGGTCATGGATGCGGGCAAATTGGTTTCCGACGAGATCATTTGTGGTGTTGTTTCGGAGCGGATCGAACAGCCCGATTGCGCAAGGGGATTCATTCTGGACGGTTTTCCCCGTACCGTGCCGCAGGCTCATGCTCTTGATCAAATGCTCGCACGCAAGAAAAAGAAGATTGACGCCGTTCTTCTCATTCAGGTCGACGACGATGCCTTGGTCGAACGGATCGAGAATCGGAGTCGTGAGAGTGGCGGTGCGCGAAGCGACGATAATGTCGAGACGCTGAAGAAGCGTCTTCAGGTCTATTACGATCAGACCGCTCCCGTATTGCCGGTCTATCGTGACAAGGGACTCATCCGGACGATCGACGGAATGGCGTCGATTGACGAGGTGACGTCGGAAATCGAACGGGTCCTTGAAGCCCACAATTGACACGTTGGCTCAAGGACCTATAGTCAGGCGTCCTCCGCGCGGGTCTGCGTGGCGGTATGCTTTTGTTTTGACATATGCCATGTCAGTAGTTGAGTGGGAGACAGGCAGGTGGCGCGTATCGCCGGTGTGAATGTTCCTGCGCAAAAACCGGTTTGGGTCGCTTTGACCTATATATACGGGATTGGGCGCACGACTTCGAAGCAGCTCCTCGACGAAGTCGAGGTGCCCTATGATCGTCGGGTGAATGAACTCTCCGACGCGGAGCTTTCCCGTATTCGTGAAAAGATCGACCGCGATATCAAAGTCGAGGGCGATCTTCGTCGCGAAGTGGCCATGAGCATCAAGCGGCTCATGGATCTCGGTTGTTATCGCGGCCTGCGTCATCGCAAGGGACTGCCGGTGCGTGGTCAACGGACGCACACCAATGCTCGCACGCGCAAGGGGCCAGCCCGCGCCATTGCCGGCAAGAAGAAGGTCAAGAAGTAAGACATGGCTGCCGAAACCAGGCTTCGCCGCAGAGAGCGGAAAAATATTACCTCGGGCGTGGCGCATGTGAATGCTACGTTCAATAATACCATGATCACCATCACGGACGCGCAGGGTAACGCGATTGCGTGGTCCAGTGCCGGTGCGCAAGGTTTCAAGGGATCAAGGAAGTCAACTCCATTCGCGGCGCAGGTGGCGGCGGAAAATGCGGCCCGCAAGGCAATGGAGCACGGGATGAAAACCTTGGAGGTTTTTGTCAAGGGTCCCGGTTCGGGGCGGGAGTCGGCGCTCCGGGCGCTTCAGGCTGCCGGTTTTGCCGTAACCACTATACGGGATGTCACGCCGATCCCGCATAATGGGTGTCGGCCGCGGAAGCGTCGACGGGTCTAGGCCGTCTTCAAGGCCATGCTACTACAGCGTTAAGGGTCGCCCGATCGTGATGCGGGCGACCTCAAGTGCACTTGACAGGGTTCATCACTGAGTCTGCGAGGTAATCTGGTGCTCCAGAGAAACTGGCAAGAGCTGATCAAGCCGCAAAAGCTCAATATCCAGCCGGGTCGCCGGCCCGATCGCGAAGCGACGATTATCGCCGAACCTCTCGAGCGTGGTTTTGGGATTACGGTCGGAAACGCGCTTCGTCGCGTGTTGTTGTCGTCGTTGCAGGGGGCCGCGATTACCGCGGTGCATATCGATGGCGTTCTTCATGAATTCTCGTCGATTGCGGGTGTTCGCGAGGACGTGACGGATATCGTCCTCAACCTGAAGACCGTCGGTCTCCGGCTGCACAGTGATTCTCCCAAGCGGGTCTATCTCAAGGCGGAAGGGCCATGTGTCGTCACGGCGGGCATGATCGAGACGGGGCATGATGTCGAGATCATGGATCCCGATCACGTCATCTGTCATGTCGATGAGGGCGGTTCGCTGAGCGTGGAGCTGACGGTCGGTATCGGCAAGGGCTATGTCCCCTCATCGCTCAACAAGTCCGAGGATGCGCCCATTGGCCTGATCGCCATTGACGCCATCTACAGCCCGGTCCGAAAGGTCGCCTACAGGGTGGACAATGCCCGGGTTGGGCAGCAGACCGATTATGATCGTCTCACGTTGACGATCGAGACGGATGGCTCGGTCGCCCCTGACGATGCTGTGGCATTGGCTGCGCGTATCGTTCAGGATCAGCTGCAACCGTTCATCAATTTCGAGGAACCGAACCTTCAGCAGCCGCAGGAACGCCGTCCCGAGTTGCCGTTCAACCCGAACTTGCTGCGCAAGGTCGACGAACTGGAGTTGTCGGTACGATCGGCGAACTGTCTCAAGAACGACAACATCGTCTATATCGGCGATCTGGTTCAGAAAACCGAGGGAGAGATGCTGCGGACGCCGAATTTCGGCAGGAAATCGCTGAACGAGATCAAGGAGGTGCTGGCCCAGATGGGATTGCACCTTGGTATGGATGTGTCCGGTTGGCCGCCGGAAAATATCGAGGAGCTTGCCCGCAAGGTAGAGGAACCTTTCTGATCCCGTTGTGCCTTGATGATGTTGAAGCCTCGTGGTTTCGACGATAAGAAGCGTCCGTGAAATCATGACATCTGTCTGGCGGCTCTGGCACCGGACGGAACAATCGAGAAGGAGGCCGGCTTGTTGCCGGTAGGATGCCATGCGACATCGCAATAGTGGCCGCAAGCTGAACCGTACGGCGTCTCATCGTCGGGCCCTTTTTGCCAACATGGCCCAGGCGCTCGTAAAGCATGAGCAGATAGTGACGACACTCCCGAAGGCCAAGGAGCTTCGTCCTGTTGTCGAGAAACTGGTGACGCTGGGCAAGCGCGGTGACCTTCACAGCCGGCGATTGTTGATTGCCCGGACGCGGTGCGAGAGGACGGCGGCAAAGTTGATCGACGTGCTTGGCCCTCGATACGAGTCGAGGATGGGCGGTTATGTCCGCGTTCTCAAGGCGGGTTTCCGTTACGGAGACAACGCGCCAATGGCGGTCATCGAGTTCGTTGATCGTGATGTCAAGGCGAAGGGGCAGGATTCCGGTCCGCCGCAGAATGTGGGTGAGGAGGAGGATGTCGAACTCGCGGCCTGAGCTGCGTCGTTCCATCTTGACCTTGGGAAGAGGGCGGGCGCCTTGGTTGGTACTCGCCTTTTTTCTTGTGTCCTGGTCGACCATGGTTGGTCCCAGGGCATCTGCATCTGGTACGGTACCTGCGGATCGTGCCCAGATCAGCTTGAGTTTTGCCCCCGTGGTGCGTTCGGCAGCACCGGCAGTCGTGAGTGTCACCTCGCGCAAGCAGGTCGAGGTTCGCCGGGATCTCTTTGCCGGCGATCTGTTTTTCCGACATTTTTTCCGGGATTTTGATTCACCAGCTCGGCAGCGTGAACAGAGCTCGCTCGGTTCCGGAGTGCTCGTTCGAGGCGATGGCCTGATCGTGACGAACAATCACGTGATCGATGGAGCCGATGAGATCAGGGTCATCCTGCAGGACCGGCGGGAGTTTCCCGCACATGTGGTTTCAGCGGATGATCGGGCCGACCTGGCGTTTCTGCAGATCGACGGGAAGACCGGGAATCTACCGGTTCTGCCACTGGGAGACAGCGATCGGATCGAAGTCGGCGATCTTGTCCTCGCCATCGGCAATCCGTTCGGCATTGGACAGACAGTCACCAGCGGTATTGTTTCCGCAAAGTCCCGGATATCGCCCGGTGTCGATCGCGAGGTTTCGTTCATCCAGACCGACGCCGCGATCAACCCGGGCAATTCCGGCGGGGCGCTGGTAGGTGTCGATGGCTCGCTGGTGGGCATCAATACCGCGATCTTCACGCGCGGAACCGGCGGTTCGATCGGCATCGGCTTTGCCATTCCCGCCAATCTTGTCAGGGCACAGATACTCAGTATCGATTCACAGGGCACGGTCAGGCGCCCCTGGCTGGGGGCAGCCGTGCAAATGATCGATCCGGGGGTCGCGTCGGCACTGGGATTGGACCGGCCCGTGGGCGTGCTCGTCAACCGGGTCTATCCCGGTGGCAGCGCGGAGCGTGCCGGCTTGCGTGAACGCGATGTCATTGTCGCGGTCAATGGCGTCGAGGTGTACGACCTGCCCGGTCTCAATCTGCGGTTGGCGCTTCAGCCCATGGGCGAGAAGGTCCGTGTGCGACGTTGGCGCGATGGGAGACTGATCGATGTGGAACTCAATGTGGAGCCGGCACCGCGCGAGCCGGCACCCGACGAAACCCTGCTTGAGGGACGGCATCCTCTTGATGGTCTATCGGTTGCGAACATGTCGCCAGCCTTCAATGAGGAAATCGGGATCGACATGTTCGATCAAGGGGTCGTCGTCGTGACACTCAAGCGCCGAGGTTATGCGTCAAGATTGCGTCTGCAGGCAGGCGATGAGATCGTAGCGGTCAATGGTGAAAATGTGGGGAATGTCAGGCAGTTGAAACAATCCCTCGAACGCCAACACCGTCAGTGGAAGCTGACAATCCGGCGAGGTGGTCAAGACTACAATCTTACGGTCGCTGGATGAACGATCTGTTTGGTGGCCTGGCGGGCGACGGGGCTGCGGCACCGCCGCCGCCGGGCGGCAGCGTGGCCCCCTTGGCCGACCGCCTGCGACCTTCCCGGCTGCGAGATTTGGTGGGTCAGGAGAAGATCCTGAGCGGTGGTGCACCGTTGGCACGAATGATCGAGCGTCACCGCCTGTCCTCACTCATCCTCTGGGGTCCCCCCGGTTGTGGCAAGACGACGCTCGCACGCATGCTGGCACGGGAAGTGGGAGAATTGCTCATTCCGCTGTCGGCCGTGCTGTCCGGTGTGGCTGACCTTCGCAGGGCATTCCAGGAAGCGAGGAAGATCCGCGCGCGTGGCGGTCGGCCGATCCTCTTCATTGATGAGATACATCGTTACAACAAGGCGCAGCAGGATGGACTGCTGCACGAGGTCGAAGACGGTACGGTGACCCTGGTCGGGGCCACGACCGAAAATCCGTCCTTTGCGCTCAATCCCGCCCTGATTTCACGTTGCCATGTGCTGGTGATGGAGCGGCTTTCGCATGATGCGTTGCAGGAGCTGGTGAAGCGCGCGGAAACCGAGCTCGGGCAGGTTCTGCCGCTTACCGACGAGGCCCGGTTGCGGTTGGTGGAGCTTGCAGACGGCGACGGCCGCTATTTGCTGAACATGCTGGAGAGTATTGCCGATCTGCCGGACGAGCCGGTGCTGGACGTTGAAGGGCTTGCTGCAGTCCTGCAACGCCGCGTGCCTGTCTATGACCGACAGTACGAGGCGCACTACAATCTTGTCTCGGCTCTGCACAAATCCATTCGTGGCAGCGATCCCGATGCGGCGCTCTACTGGCTTTGCCGGATGTTGCAGGGCGGGGAAGATCCGCGTTTCATCGGCAGGCGTCTGGTGCGGATGGCGGCCGAAGATATCGGACTGGCCGACCCGAACAGCGTTGCCCGTGCACTTGCCGCCGTCGAGGCCTATGAGCGCCTCGGTTCGCCGGAGGGCGAGCTGATGTTGGGACAGTGTGCCGTCGAGCTGGCGCTGGCTCCCAAGTCCAATGCGGTCTATGTGGCGATGAAGTCGGCCATGGCGTCGGCGCGGGAACACGGTTCGTTGATGCCGCCGGCTCACATACTCAACGCGCCGACGAGTCTGATGAAGGAGATCGGCTACGGGCGTGGCTATCAGTATGATCATGATGCTCCGGATCGCTTTTCGGGCCAGAACTATTTCCCGGAAGGTATGGATCGGCAGTGCTATTACAGGCCGACGGAAGAGGGATTCGAGGCATCGCTGGGTGAGCGTATCGAGGAGCTGGAACGGATGCGCAGGGAGCGGCAGCGGTGAGCGGTGTGCGTATCGTCGAGATCGCCGAGGGTGATGGCGATCAGCGCTTCGATCGCTGGGTGAAGAAGCACTATCCGGCGCTGGGCCATGTCCAGCTGCAAAAACTGTTGCGTACCGGCCAGTTCCGGCTCGACGGCAAGCGTGTCAAGGCGGGTGACCGGGTTCAGCCCGGACAAAGCGTGCGCATTCCGCCGCTGGAGGTCGCCGAAAGGCGCGAGCGACCCGGTGTCTCTGAACGCGATGCAAGATTCATCCGTTCGCTGGTGATTCATGAAGATGACGAACTGATCGTCATCGACAAGCCTGCGGGGCTCGCGGTGCAGGGCGGGTCGAAGACGACGCGGCATGTTGACGGCATGCTCGACGCCTTTGGCAAGGAGAGCGCACGGCCACGGCTGGTCCACAGGCTCGACCGCGATACCAGCGGGGTGCTGGTGCTGGCAAGGAATGCGGCGGTGGCGCGCGAACTCATGCATGCCTTTCAGGGCCACAGCGTACGCAAGCTGTATTGGGCGGTCGTTCAGGGAAAGCCGGAGCGGAACGAGGGGCTGATCGATTTGCGCCTCGGCAAGTCGGGTCCGCCGGGGCAGGAACGGATGACATCCGAAGCCATTGATGCCCGCAGGGCGCAGACCGATTTTCGCGTCATTGCCCGTTCGGGCAAGATCGGGGCTTGGGTTGGACTGATGCCCGTTACCGGCCGCACGCACCAGTTGCGCGCCCACATGGAAGCCATCGGAACTCCCATCATGGGCGATGGCAAGTATGGCGGCGAGCGGCCATCGACCGCACCGGCCGGGCTGATGCTGCACGCGCGGGAGCTTTTTCTGCCGCGGTCCGGTGGTCGTCCGCCACTGTCGGTCAAGGCCGATCCTCCACGGCATTTCGTCGAAGGTCTCGCATGGCTGGGCTTGTCGCCAGAAGCTATTCCCTATTCTGCAATCGCCGATTGGGACAAGGAGGAGTGAAGAAGCGACGGCCTTCACGGAGACGCAGCGGCGAAGGTCGACGCGTTCGAGCAGGGTAGCGAGGCGGTTGCCCCTGATCCGGCTGAGCACTGGCAGCCCCGAGTTTGCGGTGAATGGGCATGTTTGGCGTGATTTTTTGGCGATCTTCGTCAGCAAGCTGTTGAAAATGTTGAATTTGGTTTTCGCCTCCGGCCGATTTTCGTCGAAAAACATGTGGGCACACGAATTGACGTTTTCTGGCTTTTCGGGACGTTCAAGCATGCTATTGTCGTGGGCATGTACTTGCGAACGACCAGGCGGCGGAACAAGGATGGCAGCGAGGTGTGCTACTACGCGCTCGCCGAGAACCACCGCCATCCGGAAAAGGGCCATGTCGAGGCCCGGGTGGTGCATAGCTTCGGCCGTGCCGACAAGCTGGACCGGGCGGTGCTCGAGCGGCTGGTGGCCAGCATCCGGCGGGTTCTGGCCGAGGAGAAGGACGAGCCGGTGGTCAAAGGCGGCGGTGCTGGCGGGATCGAGATCGGGGCGGTGTTCGAGCTCGGCGTTGTCCATCTGGTCAAGGCGCTGTGGGAGCAGTTGGGCATTGGTGCGGCGGTTGCTTCCAGGATTGCCACCCAAAAACTGAAAGCGCCGCATCTGGCGGCCTTGCTGGCGATGACCGTCCAGCGGCTGGCGCGGCCGGGCTCGAAGCTGGCCTGTCATGAGTATTTTCTGGATCGGGTATGGCTGCCGGAGGCCAAGGATCTCGCCTTGGGGCAGCTTTACCGGGCACTCGACCTTCTTGCCGAGCATGGCGACGCCATCGAACGCGAGGTGTTCTGGAACAGCGTCGATCTGTTCAAGCTGGATGTGGATCTGGTCTTTTATGACGCCACCACCGCCTGGTTCGAGACCGATGAGGAGGATGTTGCCAGCCACGAGTGGCGCGGGCTGCAGTTCGAACCGCTTCGAAAGCGCGGTCATTCCAAGGAGGGCCGCGACAACGACCCGCAGATCGTGATTGCTCTTGCCGTGACCCGTGAAGGCGTGCCGGTCCGTTCCTGGATCTTTCCCGGCAATACGCCGGACGTCACCACCGTGCAGAAGGTCAAGGATGACCTCAGGGAGATGCGCTTGGGGCGAACCCTGTTCGTCAGTGATGCCGGCATGTACTCCAGGGGGCCTCAAAGCCCCGGTATCCGTTCAGGCCTGATGGAAAAGAAAGGGGCGATCCAACTCTAACCCGGTCCCCAAACGACCGGCTTTTCCGCGATCCGTCCCCTTCCGCCCGATCCGGGGTGGCCACCCCGGATCGGGCATCCCAATCTGGCCCAAACGGATGGCAAAGTCATAAGACAAGCTTTTCCCGATTCGGTGAAATCGGAAAACTGGCTCTATCTGTTTGTTTCGACGCATTTCCTGATCGTTCAGGCTATTCCGCCTGAACGGGAAAAGCTAACCGGAGGTACTGCTCGGCGATGATCGCACGCAAAGCCACCGGATCGTCGGGCAGGTTGTCGAGATGGATCTTCATGACCGGATTCTAGCCCGGAACAGATCATTCAAAAAGGATAAAACAACGATGATTCAATACTATAGAAGATGATTCGAAGAGTGCTCAAAATCGCGATGGCGGGGATGACCAAACTGGCCGGCGCCAGTCGATTCCCTCCCACAACATGGCCAATTGCGCCGAGGTGAGATGAACCATGCCGTCGGCGGGCGACGGCCAGGGAAAGCGGCCATGCTCCAGCACCTTGTAATAGAGGCAGAAACCCTGGGTGTCCCAATAAAGCAGCTTGATCCGGTCACCTCGACGTCCACGAAAGCCGAACACCGCGCCTGAGCACGGATCCTGCTGAATGACCTGTTGCGCCGCAGCCGCCAGGCCCTGGATCCCCTTGCGCATGTCGGTGACCCCGCAGGCCAGATAGACCCGCACACCCGTGCCCGGCCCGATCATGACGCCTCTACCGTCCGGATCAGGGCCTGCAGCCGCCGGCGCTCGATCGTCAAGGGGACGACCAGCACACGACCGCCATGCAGGCGAACCTCCACCGTCTCTGAAACCGCGCCCGTGCTGACAGCATCAGTTATCTCGCCACCACTCAATGCCACCTGCGCAAAAACCGCCGCGCCTTCGGCTGGTGCCGGCAAAATCCCGGACCGGAAATCCGATCGCCATTGATACACCTGCTGACGCGTCACCCCAAACCGCCGCGCAACATCCGCTATCACCGCACCCGGCTCCAGCGATGCCCGAACAATCGCAAACTTCTCCCGAGCCGTCCGCCTCCGACGACACTCCGGACCCGTCAATATCTCCACTCGACCCAATGCTCTTGCTCCAAGACACACCTATCGCGACGTATCCTAGATTTCAGACACCAAACCCAGTACGCCAACCGGCGGCCGGTTACGGCAGAGCATCCGGACGTCAAATCCCATTGAAAGCGCCTTCGCCCCCATCCGCCATCGCACAAAGCGCACCAAAGGCTGCCTGAGCCGGGACGGGATGCTTCATATGATGTTCAAGATCGAACAATGCGCCGAGCAAAGCTGGCGCAAACTGCGCGGCTTCGCTCATCTCGCCGATATCATCCAGGGCGTCGATTTCATCAACGGCATCAAGCCGTCAAACAAACTTCAGGCCGCCGCTTGATGATCGCCCAGACACCAGATTTGACAATAGCTCGTTTATGGCGAACGCCGACGCAACTTTGTTGGCCGACATTTCTGGGCAAGAGGATATTTCGTCAGCACGGTCGGACGAGATGAAGCCTTGATCCGTAACTACATCCGCAATCAGGAGAAGGAAGACAGGCGCCTCGATCAACTTGCGTTGCTACCTTGACCATGCCGCCTTCAGGTAGCGAATGACTGGTGCCGCATGACGGACTTGAACCGCCGACCCCCTCATTACGAATGAGGTGCTCTACCAGCTGAGCTAATGCGGCAACGGCCGTGCTCTTAGACGGTTCGAAGGATTGGCGCAAGTGTTCAATCATCGCGCGGGCCATCGCCCGGTCAGTGGTCAGTGCCGTTCGCTGTCGTCATCGGACCGCGGGAACTGGCGCAGACGGGCGAAAGGACTGCGTGGGACATGCCCATCGGTGAAGTCCTCGTGCGGCAGGGCGTAGGCGGGCCGCTGGCCGGCGGCGAGGCGCACGATCTTGGGCGGGCGATGCCACTGGACGCTGTCGAAGCGGCCGGTGGGGCCGTAAAGCTGCCACTCGGGGAGAACTTCGCCACTGTCCTCGCAGACCCAGCAATCGTCCGGTTGCGCGTCGAGTGTCTTGGCCAGCCAACTGCGGGCCTTCTCGTTGCCACCGCCACTGGCGCGCTCGAAATCAGCGTAGAGACGATAGACGCCGGCCGTCGGGTCACGTTCCAGCGCATCGTCGAGATGATGCTTTGCCGTTTTCCACTCGCCAGCCGCCATGGCAAGCTCGGCCATGACCACATGGGTCAGTGCATGTTTCGGTTGCAGGCGCTCCAGTTGCTCGAAACGCTTGAGTCTGGCCTTAGGCTCCTCGTTATCCTCGAGCCGGGCATAGGCATCGGCAAACTCCGGGTGCGGCGACAGCTCCCATGCCCGCTCCAGTAAGCGGCGGGCCTGTCCCTTGCGACCAAGGGCGGCCGAAACGGTCGCGGCGAGCACGGTCGCCGGAGCGAAGCGGGGGAAGCGCCTGTTGGCATCCCGGGCATAGACCAGGGCGTCTTCGAGGCGGTCGTTGTCAAGTGCCTCCTCGGCCATCATGTGGTGCAGGAGGGCACGGCGGCGCTGGACCTCGTCCTTGTGGAACAGCTTGAGGCGACCGATCTGGTTGACCACGTTCATGGCCTCGGCCCACTGCTCGGAGCGCGTAAGCAGGTCGAACAGCGTGGTCAGCACCCATGGCGTACTGGGCCGCAGGGAATAGGCTTCGCGGGCAAGGGCGAGCGCCTCCTGGTAGGCGCCACGGTTGACGGCGTCGGCGAGGAGGCCGCGCAGACCCAGAAAGCGGGTTTCGGGCTCTTCGAGCATGGTCTTGAACTTGAGCTGGGCGACGTCATCCTTGCCTTCGAGCTGCGCTGTCTGGGCTGCGAGCAGCAGGGTCGCCGGTTCGTCATCCAGCAGCCGGGCCGCCTGCCTGCCGAACTGGCTGGCGGCGACGGCATCTCCGGCTGCTGCCGCGATCATGCCGTTCGACAGGGCCTGATAGCCGGTCATCTGCCGCCTGTGCCGTTTGCGTTCACGGTGACGGGCCGGCAGGCCGACAAGCCAGTGGATCAGCTCGAATATGAAAATGATGCCGACGATGACCAGCAACATCATTCCCACCAGCAGCCCGCCATGGATGCGGATATCGTAGTCACGCCATGAGATGGCGACGATTCCGCTGTCGGCAAGCCAGGCACCGACGATACCCAGCACCGTCCACAGGGCGAGAATGACGGCAAGGCGGATCATGAGCGGGACGGCGGGGCAAGAAGTTCGCGTATGGTCCTTTCCAGCGCCGCCATCGTTTCGCTGACCGCCAGCCGGGCCCTGGCGTCGGCGAGCCATTGGCGCAGGGCGGGACCACCGGTATCCTCAAGTGGTGAAAGCATGGTGATGGCGAGAGCGAGATCGTCCGAGTGCATGGCTGCGCGGGCGAGGTCGAGGGGCGTATGCCCGGAATCGCCGTCCTTGCGAATGACGATGAGGCTCTCGAGATTAGTCAGTGTTCGAGCAACCCAGGCCGGTCGATGCCCGTCGTGCCCGACCTCGATGTCGAGGTTGTCGAGGCGGGCTGTCAGGTCATCGAATGTCGCCACGCCTGCTGCAAGCGGCCGGATGCGATCGACGAAGTGCGCGAGCTTGTCGTCATTGTCGACAAGGTTGGCGAGACGGTCGAGCTGCGTGCCAAAGGCGTCTCCGCCGTCGAGGGCATCGCGCAGATCACCCAGCAGCAGGGCGGCTGCGGCAATGCGCCCGTCACCGCCATGCCCCAGCCGGCTGCGGGTCTCCAGCAACGCCATGCGTGCCGCCAGGCTGTCCGAACGCTTGGCGAGGCGAGCTTCGAGCGATGTCACCCTCGTTTCCAGTGGCATGATGACCGGTGCGACGGTGTTCGCCGTATCCTCGGTGGAATCCAGCCGGTCCTCCAGCGCTGTGAGTTTTGACCACAGCGGGCTCAGATAGGGGGCGAGTTCGGGAACGACAGCGGCGGCATCTCCGCTTTCCAGCTGGTCGAGGCGCTTTTCGAGGCTTGCCAGGCGCCGATCGATGGTATCGAGATCGGCGACCTCGCGCGGGTCACGATTGAGACGGTTGTCGAGCTCTGAGGCGGTGTGTTCCAGCACGTCGAGGCGTTGATCGACGGTTGGACCTTCACTGGGCCTCAACATGCCTGCGCCGCCCAGCGCAAGGATTGTCGCTGTCGAGACGACACCACCGATCAGTCCGGCGCCGAGCGCCCTGATCCACATGATGACTCCTTGTACCCGCAAAGTTGACCGACCATCGAATCGCGACGCACCCGATAACAGCGCTAGCATCAACCCGACGAAGCATCAAGCTGACGCAGCAGGGCGCGTACATCCTGTCTTGGCGAAATACGGACATCATGGGCAGCCAGAGGCCTCGCTGCCGCAGCGATGTCGTCGCTGAGTGCCAGGACACACAGATTGCGCGCCTCGTTATGAAGGTTCTTCGCGCTGATGATGTTGCAGAAGATCGTGGCCGCGCGGGGCGACATCAGCGCCACACCCTCGACCGATCCGCGGCGCAGGGCGAGTTCGACCAGTCCGGCCGCATCGGCAACCGGCTCCATCGCGTAGACGACAACGCGGTGGTAATATAACCCGCTGTCGCGGAGCAGGGATGCGAGGTCGCCATTGATGTCGCGGCCGCACAGATGCACCAGCCGAGCACCCGGGGGAAGTCCCGAATTCAGGATCAACTCGCCGAGTTCATGCCAGTTGCTGCCACTGGCCGACACGTCCCGGGCTCCGGCATCGCGGGCTGCGCGCTCGGTCGATCTGCCGACAGCATAGACGGGACGCGGTGGCAGTTCCGCCAGGGCGAATGCGGCGCGCGCGCTGGTGAGTATCCATGCATCCGGCTCATCGATGACCAGTGGATCGAAGTCGATCTGAACCTCGCAGGTCAGCGGGCAGACGATGGCATCATGGCCCATCTCGCGGATGGTTTCGGCCATCAGCGAAGCGGCGGGCTCGGGGCGGGTCACGAGGATTTTCATGGTTTTGCTGGCATGATGCTGGGGCGGATCAATGCGGGGCGGCGAAGTAGCCGGGACCGAGCCGCTGATGCAGTTCGCGACCCTGTTCGACGGCCATGGCCATGGCCTCGCCGGCCGGGATTTCGAAAGTCCTGCGGATGATGTCGCTTCCATCGGGGCGGGCGACAAGGCCACGGAACAGCACCTTGTCGGCCATCATCTGGGCATGCGCGGCGATGGGTGTCCGGCAGGAGCCGTCAAGCTCGGCGAGGAAAGCCCGCTCGATCTCTACGCAAAGGCTGGTTTCCCGGTGGTCCAGAGTGGCGAGCAGGGGCCGAATGTCGGCCCGTTCTGTCGCATATTCGACACCGATCGCGGCCTGTGCGACGGCTGGCAACATGTCCTCGATGTCCAGGGGAACCCCCGTCGTCGCCCCGATGCCGAGACGATCCAGCCCGGCCTGCGCCAGCAGCGTGGCATCGAAATCGCCATCCTCGATGCGGCGCAGCCGCGTCTGCACGCTTCCACGCAAGGTGGATATCCGCAGGTCGGGACGTCTGGCAAGAAGGATTGCACCTCGCCGGAGCGAGGCCGTGCCGACATGAGCTCCCCGCGGCAGCTCGTCCAGGCTGCGGGCAGAGCGTGATATCAGGGAGTCCCGTGGATCAGCACGGTGCAGCATGGCGCCGATGGCAAGGCCATCCGGCAGGGCTGTCGGCATGTCCTTCATGGAATGGACCGCGATATCGATCCGACGGTCGAGGAGCTGTTCCTCGATTTCCTTGGTGAACAACCCCTTGCCGCCGATCTCGGACAGGGGGCGATCGAGGATGTGATCGCCGGTCGTCCTGATGACGACGATTTCGGTGCGTCTGTCCAGCGCGGCTCCGACCATGCGGGCCTGGGCCAGGGCAAGCGGCGAGCCGCGCGTTCCGATCCGGATCAGCTCTTGAACACTCACTTCGGGTTCCCGTTTTGATATTGCCGCGCGGTCATTTGTAGAACTGTTTGCTTCCGGGTGGAACCGTCTTGACCGGAAGCGCCGTGCTGCGTTCCGTGCAGAAACGAGCGGTGCCGCAGTCGCAATCGCCGCGAGAGTGCGCTAGTTGCCTCCCGTCCACAGTGGGGAAGGGCGGAGAAACACGGGATGTTGGTCCTTGGTATCGAGACGAGCTGCGATGAAACCGGCGTGGCGCTGGTCGATGATGGGCGCCGGATCCACGCGGAACAATTATACAGCCAGCTGGATGTCCATGCCGTCTATGGCGGTGTGGTTCCCGAGATAGCCGCCCGCGCCCATGTGGAAAGGCTGGATCAGCTCGTCGGCGCGGCGATGCGCGAGGCGGGTGCCGGGTTCGGGGATCTTTCGGCCATGGCTGTCACCTGTGGACCAGGGTTGATAGGCGGCCTCATCGTCGGGCTGGTGACGGCAAAGGCGATAGCGGCCGTCACCGGATTGCCGTTGGTGCCGGTCAACCACCTCGAAGCGCATGCCCTGACGGTGCGCCTGACCGCGAATGTGGCATTTCCTTACACCTTGCTGCTTGTCTCGGGCGGCCATGCACAGCTCATCGAGGTCGAGGGCGTGGGATGCTACCGCCGGCTCGGCAGCACCATCGACGATGCGGTGGGAGAGGCCTTCGACAAGCTGGCGAAGATGCTGGGGCTCGGCTACCCGGGTGGCCCAGCGGTCGAGCAGGCGGCGTTGCGGGGAGATTCGGGGCGCTTCAGTCTGCCGCGGCCCCTCCTGCACAAACCCGGTTGCAATTTCTCCTTTTCGGGCCTCAAGACCGCGTGCCGTCAACTCATCCTTCAGGAAAGGTTGGAAGAGGGGGATACGGAGGCGATTGCCGACCTGTGCGCCGGCTTTCAGGCTGCGGTCGGCGATTGTCTGGCCGACCGCACGCGGCATGCCATCCGTTCGGTTCGTCGAGAGGGCGGCGGCCGGCGGCTGGTCGTAGCGGGAGGTGTGGCAGCCAATGCCGCCATCGGAGCGCGTTTGCAGGAATTGTCACGCGCTGAAGGTGTGGAATTGTATCTGCCGCCTCCTCGTCTGTGTACAGACAACGGGGTGATGATCGCCTGGGCGGGAATAGAGAGGATACGCGCCGGTCTCGCCGATGAGCATGTTGCCGAAGCGCGGGCACGATGGCCCCTCGATCCGGCGGCAAGCCCGCTTGTCGGAGCGGGCGTCAAGGCATGAAACGGAGGCGGTCCACATCTTCGTGCCGATCGGTGGAAAGCGGGAATTCGACTGTCAGGCGACAATGGCAAGCCAGCCTGTCCATAGGCGGAATTGCGTAGATATAGGCAAGTCTGGAATAACGTGTTAAGTGTCAGGTTGTCATATACCAAAGCACAATGATTTGTAGTCGGCGAAGTTTGTCAGTCGTGCATGACGGGATTTCACGTTACCCGTCGGTGAAATCAAGGGTGAGAAACGAGGAATGCTGCTTGCTCGGGAAGTCGGGTTGTCGTCGCGCATGGTGCCCGTTGGTTCGTGCGCGAATGCGGTGTCATCTTACGTGGCCCTGCTGTGCCAGTCACACCGTATGCCGTCTACCCCACCATGAACAAGGTGCACTTGAGGACGGCGATACGCTTTCTTGTCAGTTTCAGTCTACTTGGCGTGTTGTTCTTCACCCTGGATGTGGACGACCTGCTTCGGGGACTTCGTCACGCCGATCTGCGCTGGCTGGGTATTTCCCTTGCATTTTCGATTGCGACCCTGGCGTGCAGTGTGTGGAAATGGCGACTGCTGATTGATGCGCACGGGCATCGCCTGTCGTGGCGCTCGCTCTGGGGATTCTATCTTCTGGGCCAGCTTGCGAACAATTTCATGCCGTCGAATGTCGGCGGCGACGTCGTGCGCGTCGCCCTTGCATCACGGAAGCTCGGCCTGTCGAGCTGGCCTGCGGTCGCGGGGTCGGTGCTGGTCGAGCGCATGACAGGGCTTGTCGGGCTGTTCATCGCCCTGCTTGCGGGTGTCGCCGTGCATCTCCCATGGGTCGAGCGGCTGGGCATCCTGTTGCCGGTCATGGGTGGGGCATCGGCGGTGGCGATTGCCTGCATGCTGATCTTTTCCAAGAGTTCGAACCGTATTCTGGCCGGGATGCGTGCCTGGCCGTTCATGGAGCAGCCAGTCAACCTTCTAACCCGGCTGCACGACGCCTGTCTCACCTATTCGAACCAGCCGCGCCTGCTGGTGCAGGGTGTTCTTATCAGTGTGTTGTTTTACGTCATCGCTGCCGTTCAATTGTCGGTGCTGTGTCGGATGTTCCCCGGCGTCGACGTAAGCTGGTCGAGCCAGCTCGTGGTCTTCGGCATCATCAGCCTCGTGGCGGTCCTGCCCATATCCGTCAACGGCTTCGGCGTACAGGAAAGTGCGCACACCTTGTTGCTGATGTCGCTGGGATTCTTCCAGTACCAGGCGTTGATCATCGCCCTCGGGCTTCGATTCATCCTGTTGGCGCCGGCCATGGCCGGCGCGCTCGTCTTCGCATCCAGCAGCATGGTGCGCTCGGCGTTCCAGCGGTCCGTTCCCAACGGGATGGCCTGAGGAGCGGATTTCCTGTCGGGACACGGGCCCACACTGCCGGAGGACGATGCCCGGACGGTGGGCCCCGCCGGTCAGTGATCGTGGCCCGGCTCGGTGGCTTTGTGGATCAGTGACATGATGACAACGATCCCGAAAAGACACAGTCCCCAGCCGAAGATGGCGATGTGGGCGTCATGGGCCCTCGCGGCGAGTGTCAGGCCGAGGAGGCTCAACAGCCCCATGATCGCGCCGAAAACATAAGATGCCATGGCTTGTCAGTCCGTTACTTCGATGGGGTCAAGCTGTACTACATCGCGATAGGCATGCCAGGTGGCATGGCCGATCAGCGGCAGGGTAACGATGAGGCCGAGATAGAGGGTGACCAGTCCGACCAGGCTGAAAGCGACGATCAGGCCCGCCCAGAGCAACATGGCACCGGGATTGATCTGAACCGACTTGAAGCTGGTGGCGATCGCCTCGATGACGTTCATCTCGGGGTGATCGAGGAGCATCGGAATCGAGATGACGCTGATCGAAAAGGCGAGGAACGAGAGGACGCCGCCGATACCCGTGCCCAGCACGAGGAACTTCCAGCTGCCGGACGACAGGAACGTCTCGACGAACAGGTTCTCGAAGGAAGGCGGATCCATGCCGAAATAGAGGAAGAACAGCAGGGCGGCGATACGGGCCCAAAGGAACATCAGCAGCATCAGCGCCACACCCATCAGCGCCAGTTGCGACAGGTTGCGGCTGAAGGCGCCAAGTGCGTCGCCCAGGGTGGTCGACTGCCCGAGCTCAAGTCGACGGCTCACCTCATAGATGCCGACGGTGAGGATGGGACCGATGATGAGGAAGCCCGCCATCAACGGCAGGATCAGGTAGACCATGTCGAGCGCGAACAGCCCCGCCGTGACGAGATAGCCGGTGATGGCGGCGAGAACACCATAGGTGAGCCCGACGGTGGGCTGACTGCGCAGATCCTTCCAGCCTTTCGCCAGCCATGTCCAGGGCTGGTCCATTTCGAGCTTGCGTATGCTCGCTTTCGGGTGCGCAAAAACGGGTACAGCCTCGGCCATGATCTCTCTCCAATGCTCGCCTTACTTTCTGCAACCGGCGGCGGCTATGCAAGTCGCTTGGTAGTTCAAGACGTCGCAGGCGAATTTGACATGGATCAATGTGGGTGCGCGACGTTTCGACAGTTTGAATACGTGCGCGTTGCGCCTAATGTAGCGCGTGTTGGTTGAGGAATTGAAGTGGTCTTGTACACGGTTGGTCGGCGGGGCTTCGCTCGTCGAGGTGTTGGGAGAGCGGTATGACGGCTATGGCCATGGCGGGGGGGCAGGCGGGGCAGGCAATGTTTTCCGCGTATAATGAGGACGTCGTCAGGAAATTCACGATTGCCACCATGTTCTGGGGGGTGGTCGGTTTTCTCGCTGGGACGTTCATTGCCTTCCAGCTGGCGTTTCCTGTTCTGAACTTCGATATAGAATGGTTGAGTTTTGGACGGTTGCGGCCCGTTCATACCTCGGCGGTCATTTTTGCCTTTGGTGGAAATGCGCTGCTCGGGACCTCTCTCTATGTGGTGCAGAGGACCTGCCGGACCCGGCTTTTCGGCGGGGCGTATCTGGCCGAGTTCCTCTTCTGGGGCTACCAGTTCTTCATCGTCATGGCGGCACTCGGCTATGTGATGGGTGTCACCCAGGCCCGCGAATATGCGGAACCCGAATGGTATGTCGACCTGTGGTTGACGATCGTCTGGGTCGTTTACCTGGTGATTTTCCTCGGCACCATCCTCAAGCGCAGTGAACCCCACATCTACGTCGCCAACTGGTTCTACCTGGCGTTTATCATCACCATCGCGATGTTGCACATCGTCAACAACCTTGCCCTGCCCGTGTCATGGACCGGCACGAAAAGCTATTCGCTGTTCGCCGGCGTGCAGGACGCGTTGACCCAGTGGTGGTACGGCCACAATGCGGTGGGCTTTTTCCTGACGGCAGGGTTTCTCGGCATGATGTATTATTTCGTGCCGAAACAGGCCGAGCGGCCGGTCTACAGCTACCGGTTGTCGATCATCCACTTCTGGGCGCTGATCTTCCTCTACATCTGGGCGGGCCCGCATCATCTTCACTACACCGCCCTGCCGGACTGGGCGCAGGTGCTGGGCATGACATTCTCGATCATGCTGTGGATGCCGAGCTGGGGTGGCATGATCAACGGGCTCATGACGCTGTCGGGCGCCTGGGACAAGCTGCGTACCGACCCGGTATTGCGTTTCCTCGTGGTGTCGGTGGCCTTCTACGGCATGAGCACCTTCGAGGGGCCGCTCATGTCGATCCGCCAGGTCAATGCACTGTCGCACTACACTGACTGGACAATCGGGCACGTTCACAGCGGCGCGTTAGGCTGGGTGGCCTTCGTCAGCTTCGGAGCGGTCTATTTCCTCGTGCCGCGGCTATGGAAGGCCAAGCGTCTCTATTCGTTGAAGCTGGTCGAATGGCATTTCTGGGTCGCGACGCTGGGTATCGTCCTCTACATCACGGCGATGTGGGTCTCGGGTATCATGCAGGGCCTGATGTGGCGCACCTACGACGCGATGGGCTTCCTGCAGTTCTCGTTCATCGAAACGGTCGAGGCGATGCATCCCTTCTATGTCATCCGTGCCTTCGGCGGCGTGCTCTTCCTCACCGGCTCGCTGATCATGGTCTACAACCTGGTCCGCACGGCTCGTGGCGAACTGCGGGATGAGGAGGAGTTCGGCAGGGTGACCCGCCGCGGAAACCAGCAGCTCGAAGTTCCGGCGGAGTAGGAGATCAGCCATGTCGTTGATGAACCATCATGAGAAGGTCGAGACCCGGGGTCTCTTGTTGACATTGCTGATCCTGATCACCGTCTCCATCGGCGGTATCGTCGAGATCGCGCCATTGTTCAGCATCGAAAGCACGATCGAGCGGGTGAAGGGGGTACGGCCCTATTCACCGCTCGAACTGGCGGGGCGGAACATCTACATGCGCGAAGGGTGCTATAATTGCCACAGCCAGATGATCCGTCCGTTCCGCGACGAGATCGAGCGCTACGGCCATTACAGCCTCGCGGCCGAGAGCATGTACGATCATCCCTTCCAGTGGGGCAGCAAGCGCACCGGCCCCGATCTGGCGCGGGTCGGCGGCAAGTACTCGAACGAGTGGCAGGCAGCGCATCTCGCCGATCCGAGAAGCGTCGTGCCCGAGAGTATCATGCCCGGCTATCCGTTCCTCGCAAAACGACAGCTGGTCATGGACGACGTTCCCAGCCACCTGCAGGCCCTCGTCGATCTGGGGGTGCCCTATGACGACGACATGATCGAGGCTGCAAAGGTGGATCTGCACGATCAGGCCAATCCTGATGCCGACTACGACGCCCTGCAGACCCGTTATCCGAATGCCGTCACGGGGGACCTGGACGGCAACCCGAACGCGCTCACGGAGATGGATGCGCTTATCGCCTACCTGCAGATTCTCGGACGCATGGTCGATCTCACCGACGTGCGGGCCGAGGATCTGAAACAGTAAGGGGCAATCATGTACGAGGAAATCCGCCCCTTCATGCAATCGTTGTGGCAGGTCTGGCTGTTCGTCCTGTTCCTCGGTATTGTCGTCTGGGCGCTCTGGCCGTCCCGACGCAAGGAAATGCATGACAATGCGATGATTCCGTTTCGTGACGAGGAGAGTGGCCATGGCGGCTAAGGAAAAGGATGCGATTACCGGCGTCGAGACCACGGGTCACGAGTGGGACGGTATCAAGGAGTTGAACAACCCGCTGCCGGCATGGTGGCTCTACACGTTCTATGTCTGCATCGCCTTCTCGGTCCTTTGGTGGGTTCTCTATCCATCCTGGCCGGCGCATACGGGCTATCTCGGCGGAGTGCTCGGCTACGATCAGAGAGAAGACGTCGTCGAGCGGCTGAAGGAGGCGCGGGCCGCCCAGGCTGTCTGGCTCGACCGCATCGAACAGCTCGATCCCCAGGCCATCGCGGCCGATCCTGAATTGCTGGCGTTTGCCGTCGCCGGTGGAGAAGTGGCCTTCAAGGAGAATTGTGCTCCTTGTCATGGTCTTGGCGGTGCCGGCCAGCACAGCTATCCCACACTTGCGGATGATGCATGGATCTGGGGCGGAACGCTGGACGATATCAACTACACCATTCGCCATGGCATTCGAAACAACGATGACGACGATGCGCGGTTCTCCGAGATGCCGGCCTTCGGTGATGTCCTCTCGGCCGAGGATATCTCGAATGTCGCCGATTATGTCCTGTCGCTCGCGGGCGGGCCGGCCAATGAAGCCGGTGCCCAGGTGTTCGCCGACAATTGCGCTTCCTGTCATGGCGAGAATGGTGGTGGCGACCTCACCGTCGGTGCTCCTGCCCTCGACGACGCCATATGGCTCTATGGCGGTGACAAGGATGCGATCGTGGCGCAGATCAGCCATCCGCGCATGGGCGTCATGCCGACATGGCAGGGACGTCTCGATGACGACACCATCAAGATGCTGACCGTCTACGTCCACAGCCTGGGTGGTGGAAAATAGGTCGCGACTGACCCGGACCCATCCCGGAACGGTAAGAAAGGCCGCCCCTCGTGTGGGCGGCCTTTTCTGCATCATGGCGATCGATAGTACTTGTGGTCAGCCTTCGGGTGTGGCGAATCACTCGAGGCCGAAGGCCCGCTTGATCCCGTCAATGATGAACTGGACCGCGAGGGCTGCCAGCATCAGTCCCAGCAACCGGGAGAGAATGGTGACCATCGTGGGGCTCAGCAGGTGGGCTATTCTCGCTGCCAGAAGCAGCATGATCAGCAGGCCAGCCAGTGCGCTGCCCAGAGCGAGGATGACGATGCCCTGGGCGGCGACATCCCCGTTGTGCGAGCTCATCTGGAGGATGACGGCGGCGATGGCTCCGGGGCCGGCAATCAGCGGGACCGCGAGGGGGAAGACCGCGACATCCTCCCCCGGGGATGTGGATTGCTGCCGCTCGTCACGGATCACTTCCGCGGTATGGTTGCGCCGTTGCGAACGTTTTTCGAAGACCATCTCGAATCCGATGGCCAGCAGCATGAGGCCGCCGGCAATCCTGAAGGCCGGCAGCGAGATGCCCAGTGTCAGCAGGACCCTGTCGCCAAGCAGGGCGAAGAGGAGCAGCAGCACCGCGCCGATCATGGTGCCGCGCAAGGCGATGCGCTTGCGGTCGGCGCGGTCGGCCTGCCCCGTCAGTGCCAGAAAGATCGGCACCATTCCCAGCGGGTCGATGGTGACAATGAACGCGGTCAGGGCGAGCAGATAGGATTCCAGCATGTAGTCGCTGATAGCCGAGAGCCCCGGTTCTGGCCAGAGCCGTCTGTGCCCGGAAGGAAGCGCGACGTTGCCGGCCGGCGACGACAAAACCGTTGCGGTAACCTGTTTCCGGATATCGACAATCGAGGATACCCTCTAAAAGGCAGGGGCAGGTCGCCTCGAATCAAGGGAGCTAGTCAGTGAAACGTCGTCATTTTCTGTTTTCGTCGGCGCTGGGTGTGCTGCTGTTGTCGGCATCGGCCATGGCCGAGCCCGTGACCATCACGTTCCTGCATACCAACGATATCTACGAAATTTCGCCCTCGGGCGGGCAGGGTGGACTGGGGCAACTGGCAACACTTCTCGAAAATGAGAGAGCCCGCAATCCGAACACGATCACCACCTTCGGTGGCGATCTGATCTCGCCTTCGGTGATGTCGGGTCTGACCAAGGGCGAGCAGATGATCGAGCTCATGAATGGGCTCGGTACCGATGTGGCCGTTCCGGGGAATCACGAGTTCGATTTCGGTCCCGAAATTGCCGCCGAACGGATCAGCGCGTCGACATTCCCATGGCTGGCGGGCAATGTCGTCGTTGCCTCCGGCGAGCCGGCAGTGGGCCTGAAGGCCACGACCATGATGGAGGTAGCAGGTTACAGGATCGGTTTTCTTGGCGTCATGACCGCCGAGACGCCGACGCTGTCGGCTCCGGGGGCGGACATCACCTTCAAGGACCCGATCGAGACGGCCGCCGAACTTGCCTCGGGCCTGAAGGAGGAAGGGGCCGATCTCATCGTCGCCATGACCCACCTCAACGAGACCGACGACCGGGAGTTGTTGCGCAAGGTCCCGGACATCGACATTTCGCTTGGTGGCCATGATCATGACCCGATCACCTATTTCGACGGCAATGGCCTGCTGATCAAGGCCGGTTATGACGCGCAGTACCTGGCGGCCGTCGATATCACGGTGGACAGGGTGGAAAAACGTGGCGAGCAGGTGGTCGAATGGCGCCCGCAGTGGCGCTATACTTCGACGGCCGGTGTCGAACCCGAACCTCAGGTTCAGGCGATCATCGACATGTGGAACAGCAAGCTCGATGAGGAACTTGCCATTCCGGTCGGCGAGGCCAGGGTGGTGCTCGATACCCGCCGCAGCACGGTCCGCAGCGAGGAAAGCAATTTCGGCGATCTGGTGGCCGAGGCAATGCGCAACGCCACCGGTGCAGATGTGGGCTTCAGCAATGGCGGCGGCATTCGCGGCGACCGGACCTACGACCCGGGCACTGTTCTCACCCGCAAGGATGTCCTCACCGAGTTGCCGTTCGGCAATGTCACCGTACTCATGGAGTTGAGCGGTGCCGATCTGAGAGCTGCGGTGGAAAATGGCGTTTCCCAGGTCGAGGATGGTGCCGGACGTTTCCCGCAGATCGCGGGCATGGCATTCACCTATGATGCCTCGAAGCCGGCTGGCGAGCGGGTGGTCGAATTGACCGTCGGTGGGGAAGCTGTCGATTCGGGGAAAACCTACAAGGTGGCCACCAATGACTACATGGCCAGCGGCGGCGACGGTTTCGAATCGCTTACCCGTGGCAAGATACTCATCGACGCCTCGGGCGCGACACTGATGGCCTCCACCGTGATGAACTATATCACAGCGCTGGGCGGCGAGATCACCCAGCAGGTCGACGGGCGCATCAAGCGGCTCGACTGATCCTGAACGGGGAACGGAACTGGAGAGGGAAAGGGGAGCGGCAGGCACCGTTCCCCTGTCGCGGCTTGTTGGCGAAGGTCGGCAATCGACAACAGCGCAGACCCGAAGCGTGGACCGTCGTGGCCCATCCGACACATTTGCCGCCTTTTTCCAGCAGATGACATTCGTCAATCGATAGCTTGACCGAATCTCCGGCTTCGACCCAGATGACAATGAGGTCTTCCCGATCGGAAGGTCTTCGCATGGTCCCCGCGCGACTGCCGGTTCGGAGTTCTGCCTGTCGGGTCGAGGAGATTTTCGCCACATGGCCAAGGATACCCGTTCGTTCGCGATCATCGGCCTGGGCGCCTTCGGCAGTACCGTGGCGTCCGAACTGGAACGCTTCGGAAACCGGGTGATCGGGATCGATCTCGACGAACGGCGCGTCGCGCAGATGGTATCAGTACTGTCATCGGCCCTGATCCTGGACGCGACCGACGAGGCAGCACTCCGCGAGGCGGGGATCGACCAGTACGACGTGGCGCTGATTGCCATAGGACGGGACATTCAGGCGAGCATCCTGACCACGATGCATGTCAAGATGCTGGGCATCGACACGATCTGGGTCAAGGCGTCGAACCGGACGCATCATCGCATCCTGTCGAAGCTGGGGGCCGATCGGGTGATCCTGCCGGAACAGGAGATGGGGCGGCACATCGCCCAGATGCTGAACAACCCGGTCGTGCAGGACTATGTCAGTCTCGGAAACGGTTTCAGTGTGGTGAATATCGTCATTCCGGAGAACATGGCGGGGCGTGAACTTTCCACCCTGAAGATCGGAGCTGCATTCGACGTGCGGCTTCTCGGCCTGATGCGCGGCACCGAATACCGCTCATGCGACGACGCTGGCCTGGTGCTGGAGGAGGACGACAAGCTGATCCTTCTCGGCAAGCGACCGGAGTTGCGCCGTTTCGGTGACGCGCTTTGAGCCGCAGTCCGCTCGCCCTGGGTTCCGTTCCGGGGACTGCGAAGGCCGTTCTCTCGGCGGTACCTCCACCGCTGATACTGGCCGCGCTCTATGCTGTCCTGATCGTCATGGGTGCCGTGGTCCTGGTACTGCCGGTCTCGTATACCGTTCCGGTTACCTGGTCCGATGCGCTCTTCACCTCGACATCCGCGGTCACCGTGACGGGCCTCGTCGTCCTCGATACCGGCGGCGATCTTACCCTGTTCGGACAGATGACGGTGGCCTTTCTGATTCAGATGGGCGGGCTCGGACTGATGACCTTTGCTGTCCTCATCCTGGGCGCCCTCGGCCTGCCGGTCGGGATCACCGGCAAGATCTACCTGCGCGACGATCTCAACCAGAACTCCGTCAGCCAGCTCTCCAGGCTGGTCGTCACGATCCTGAAGGCGGTCGTCGTCTGCGAACTCGTCGGCGCCCTGCTGCTGGCGCTCACCTTCGTGCCGCAATACGGTTTCGGGAAAGGCATGTGGGAGGCGATCTTTCATTCGATCTCGGCCTTCAACAATGCCGGATTCTCGACATTCCCGGACGGACTCGTCGGGTATGCCACCGATCCCGTGGTGAATGTCGTGATTCCCGCGCTCTTCATCGTGGGCGGCATCGGCTATGTCGTCCTGCACGACGTCTTCCGGCAGAAGAACTGGCGCGCCTGGAGTCTGCACACCAAGATCATGCTGCTGGGAACGGCCGTTCTGATCCCCTGGTCGGTCGGGATGTTCGCCTTTCTGGAATGGAACAATCCGGGCACGCTTGGACAGTTTGAAAGCATCGCGGCGAGGCTCACCGTCAGCTGGTTCCAGGGCGTGACGACACGCACCGCGGGCTTCAACACCACCGACATCGGCGCGATGCATGACAGCACATCGATGATGTTCATCTCGCTGATGCTGATCGGCGGCGGACCGACCTCGACCGCCGGCGGCATCAAGGTGACGACCTTCATCGTGATGATCATCGCCACGGTAGCATTCTTCCGCAGGCAGCAGCAGCTTCACCTGTTCGGACGCAGTATCGCCTTCGAGCAGGTTCTCAAGGTCATGGCCCTGACATCGATCAGCGTCATCCTGGTTTTCGTCGGAATCTTCCTGCTGACCGCCTCGCATGACGGAAACTTTCTCGACATCAGCTTCGAGGTCGCCAGCGCTTTCGGAACCGTCGGCCTGTCCCGCGGTTATACCGGCGAACTGTCCGGTTTCGGGCGGGCCGTGATCGTCGTCATCATGTTCCTCGGCCGCGTCGGCCCGCTGACGCTCGGCTTCTTCCTCGCGACCAAGATGACGCCCCGTGTCCGCTATCCCGAAAGCAATGTCTATCTGGGATGAAAGAGGAATGCGATGCGGCATGGTCCCGGCCGCGCATGATGGTCTGCAGGTCGGTGTCGAACTGGTGGGCAGTGCCTCCTACAGCTTGCCTTCTTCCTCCAGCACCTTGCGTGCCGAACGGAAGCATTCGAGCGCCTGCGGCACGCCGCAATAGATTCCCACGACATGGATGATGGAGCGGATCTCTTCCACACTGACGCCGTTGGTGATGGCACCGCGACAGTGGATTTCCCACTCGGTCATCTTTCCCAATGCGCCGATCATGGCCAGGTTCATCATCGATCGCGTCTTCGGATCGATGGTCTCGTCGCCCCAGCCGAACCCCCAGCACCATTCGGTCATCGCTTCCTGAAACAGAAGGTTGAAGTCATCGGCAGCGGCCATTGTCTTGTCGACGTAACCAGAGCCAAGTGTCGCCTTTCGCTTTTCCATACCCTTGTCGAATCGGGTCTTGTCCATGGTGCTCGATATCCTCCCTCATGAGAAACATGCAACCTGCATGAGGGCATCGCATCCGGAGCTGCCTGTTGGCAAGCCCCGGAAGATGTAAACAGGTCGTGTTCAGGCTGTGCCCAGATCACTGATCACGAGTTGATCGACATTCGTCAACTGGATGTAATCGGTGTTGACGGCTCCCCCCGACGCCTCGCCGAGATCGATGATGAGCGTGTTTTCGTCCATCGTGCAGAACTGGTCGCTGCCATCGATGACATTGTCCGATGTCGTGTCGAGATCGGCGAAGGTCAGGCCGAAATCACTGATGTCGAGAATGTCGTCGCCGGTCGTGAAGTCGCTGATGAGGTCATAACCCGTTCCGGTTTCAATGACGAAGGCATCCTGTCCGCTGCCGCCGGTGAGCTTGTCGGCACCCGACCCGCCATTGAGAATGTCATCGCCGCCGCCGCCGATGATCTGGTCGTTGCCGCCGCCGCCGAAGATGATGTCGTTACCGTCGTCGAATTCACCCGTCCCGAAATCGCCATAGATGGTGGAGGATCCATTGCCATCGGTAATGGTATCGTCCCCACCGGTCAGTGTACCGAAGGCGAGGGCGGCATCGCCATAGACCAGAACCGGACTATCGTGGTCATTCAGCGTGATGACATCGTCGCCACCGCTGGACGTTCCGAACATGGAGACCGAATCGCCATAGACGGTATCGCCGCCGCCATGACCGATGATGATGTCGTCGCCGCCATGCCCGTCGAAGATCGTTTCGGCATCGCCGGCAATGGTCTCGGCCTGTGACGTTCCGATGATCCGGTCATTCCCGCCCGTGTCGAGGGCATCGGTCGCACCATTGATGGTTCCAGCATCGCCGACGAAGATCGTCCGGCCGTCGGTGGTTTCATGATCGAACTGACCGCTGCGCACGCTGCCACTGGTATTGTCATAATGTGTGTCGTTCGCCAGCGATGCGGCCTCATAGCTGAGTTGATCATGCTGGTTTCCAGCCATGGCCGAAGCGGTCGTCGTGGACTGGTGGTCGAAAGGCTTCAATTCGCTCTTTTCGCGCATCGGTGATTTCCCGTTCCTGATACTGAATCGACCGAACGCCTAATGAACGGGATGGCTTGCGTCCTATTTCACACGCAAAGCGTGCGTTATGATATGACCGCCAAGTGGAAAAATTTGCCCGTTCTTGAAATTTTCCAAGAAGATCGGATTGCCGCAATCCGGCAACTGGAATGCGGTCGGTGTTGCAGGGTGACAACCGCCCGCATCCAGGATCCGGATCGTTGGTTGGAGTGTGACGATCGTGGAATATTCCGGATCAGCCTCGACCGATATAGGGCATCGTGGTGGCCATCACCGTCATGAACTGGACATTGGCGTCAAGCGGCAGGCTGGCCATGTGCAGCACCGATGTGGCCACGTGGCGGGAGTCCATGCGGGGCTCCGGCTTCGTCGAGCCATCGGCCTGGAGCACGCCACCGGTCATGCGCTCGGTCATCGGGGTCGCCGCATTGCCGATATCGACCTGGCCGCAGGCAATGTCGAATGGCCGTCCATCGAGGCTGGTAGAACGGGTGAGGCCGGTGATCGCGTGCTTGGTCGCGGTGTAGGGTGCCGAATTCGGCCGGGGCACATAGGCGGAGATCGAGCCGTTGTTGATGATGCGGCCCCCCCGCGGATCCTGGTTCTTCATCATGCGGAACGCCTGCTGGGTACACAGGAAGGGGCCGGTGAGATTGACATTGACCACCTTCTGCCACTGCTCGAACGTCAACTCTTCAAGTGGAATGGCCGGAGCGCCGCTCCCGGCATTGTTGAAAAGAACATCGAGTCGACCGTACTTTTCCTTCACGGCATCGAACAGTCGTTCGACCTCGTCCGGCCTGGTCACGTCCGTCGGCACCACCAGCGCCTCGCCCCTGAAGTTCTTGCCCTCGGCTGCAGTCTCTTCGAGCGGCTCCCTCCGTCTCCCGGCCAGTGCGGTGTTGTATCCGGCTTCGAGAAATGCGAGGGCCACCGCGCGGCCCACACCGCTGCCTGCACCCGTCACGATTGCGATCTTGCTCATCTTTCCTCCCGTCTGCCTGCTGTTCGGCTCCGTGATGCGCCAGGCACCGTCATGCGCGGTTGCGGGACAATGGGCAAGACTTCATCATATCGTACGCGTTCCGGACAACGGCAAAAGGTATGTGAAACATGGACGAGAACAGCATCCGGCTGGTCGAGGCTCTCGATGCGGACAGGAATGACGAGTGGGATCGGGCCCATGCCATTGTTCAGGATATGGATGGGGTCGGAGCAGCCTGGGTGCATGCCTACCTGCACCGCAAGGAGGGCGATCTCGCCAATGCCGGTTACTGGTATCGCCGGGCCGGAAAGGCGCCCGCCTCCGGATCGCTTGAAAGTGAATGGATCGCGATCCGTGCCAGTTTCGCCGGGGAAGGCGCATGAACGCGCCCGTCGACCTGCGCAGCGATATTGTGACACGATGGCCGACGGCGTCCATGCGCAGCAAGTCGACGGGGCGACAAGGTCTGCCGATGCGGTGAAATACGGCCTGTTTCCGCCGCCGGCCATGAATGCTCTCGAAAACACCCGCAATCTCGGCTGTGGAATGCGGTGGTCGCCTCGGGGATTGACGCGGGCAGCATCTCCTCACATTTCGATAGTATCAGTGTATGCTTTTCGAAAGGTCTCGGTGCTCCAGTGGGCACCACTCTGCCTGGCAGACGGACACTGATCGATCGTGCGCGCTGCTTTCGCGAAGTCTTCGGAGGAGCGATGTGCCAGGCGGGGATTGTTGCTGCCGGTACGTTGCATGCGCTCGCGAACCATCTCGACGGGCTTGCCGAGGATCACGCCAAGGCAAGGCTCCTTGCCAGTAATATCGTGGGAATGGAGGGAGTTCGTATTGACCCTGATCGTGTCGAAACGAACATCGTCATGGTCGATCTGGTTGACGAACGGGCCGGTGAGGTCGCCGCCGGATGCCGTCGTGACGACCTGCTGCTGATCGCCATGGGGGATACCCGCTACGTCTGGTGACCCATCGGGATGTCAGTTTCGAGAGGGTGCGAAGGGCAGTGGAAATCCTTTGCGGGAATCTTCAAGCGACTGGACAAGTCCGGGGGCCAAGCCGATAGAGCAGTCGAATCGTGCGCATGGCTCGTCACCCATGTCGGTCGACCCGGCCGACATGGGCCAGCCGGATTGAAATCCATAGCGTCTGGTGCTTATTGAGGGCGCAGACGCGCCTTTCGAGGAGAGTTTAGCTGGCCATCATGAAACCCAGAATACCCGGAAATCGTATGCTCCGGTCAACGTCGAGGCTTGGCCTGACGGCAGCGCTTTTCATAATCCTGACCTGTTTGCCGGCTCGCGCGCAGCTTGCGGCGGGTGACAGCGTGAAGATCGACGCCGTCAGCGGTTCGCGCGTCAATGTCCGTGGCGAACCCGAGATCCGCGATGGCAATGTCGTGGGTATCGCACTGGGGGGTGAGCGTGCCCGCATCCTGGAGAGTACGCGGCAGGGCGAGCATATCTGGTATCGCCTTCTTGGACCGAACGGCCGCTATGAGGGCTGGATTCGCGGCGACCTGATCGCGGAAGTTCCCAGGTCCTCTTTGCCGTCCCCGTCCGTCGGCGGGCCGGCGGACGTTTCGGTGGGCAGCCTGTTGCCGATCACGCCGGACCACGAAACGGGTGTCGAACAGAAGCGCGAGAGCGAGGGGGCATCCGGTTCCCGGGGGGCATCGGCCGATCCGGCGATCGAGGAACTGCAGGGGGTCGATACCGTGTCGGGTGCCAGTGTGGCGCTTCCGGATGACACGGGTGTTGCAGGGTTGCCTGCCCGGCAGTGGCCGCCTTTGGAGTCCCGAACCGACTGGACCCGCAATCTTGCCACCCTGTACGAGCCCGCTGAATTCTGCGCGCGCACCGGCAGCTCGCAGCCCGCACGCGTACTGAAGGCCTATCCCATGGCTCGCGGGCTGGTGAACGTCCTGGTCCAGGATGCCACCGCCAGGGACTGGGATTGCATCGTGCGCGATACTGGCGGTACCCCATTGCGTTATGATCCGCTTTCTGCGACGGGTCTTTTGCGCCCGAACAGGACCGATCCGATCTATGTGCCCGCTGCGTCCGGGCCTCCTGAAGACAATCCCTGTTACGAGATCGAGCTGTTCGAGGCGCCGGGTACGGGAAAGCTGGCTGGCTGGATCCTCCATCCCCGCTGCAACTGAATAACAACACGTGGAGGCGCATCTTGTCTGGTCATGAACTTGTCGACCTTTCCGCAAGGGAGGTGGTCAGAATGTTGGCCTCGGGCGAGATCTCTCCGGTGGAGGCCATCGAAGCCTCGCTGGCGCGTATCGAGGAGGTCGATCCGGTCGTCAATGCCGTGCCCACGATCTGTGCCGAACGGGCTCTGGACCGTGCGCGCCGGATGATGATGGACCATCCGCCAGCGCCGGCGGACGGTCGCGGGTGGCTGGCCGGGTTGCCGGTCCTGATCAAGGATCTGGTCGACGTCGAGGGGGTGCGCACGACCCAGGGATCGCTGATCTTCCGCGATCATGTCCCCACGAGTTCCGCCATCGAGGTGCAGCGGATCGAGCGGCAGGGCGGTATCGTGCTCGGCAAGACGAACACGCCCGAGTTCGGCGCCGGGGCGAATACCTTCAATGAGGTCTTCGGGGCAACGCTCAATCCGTGGAACACGGCACTCAATTGCGGCGGGTCGTCGGGCGGCGCGGCCGTGGCCCTGGCCACCGGGATGGCGTGGCTGGCTGATGGTTCCGACCTCGCCGGATCACTGCGGACGCCTGCCGGATATAACGGAGTAGTTGGCCTGCGCCCGTCGCCGGGGCGTGTCGCGCATGGTCCCTCGCCGTCACCCTTCCAGACCCTGTCCGTCGAAGGACCGATGGCGCGGGACGTTCGCGATGTCGCGTTCTTCCTCGATGTCATGGCGGGCTTCGATCCACGCGATCCGCTCAGCTACGATCCGCCGGTGGAATCCTTCAGCAAGGCGGTACAACGTCCGAGGCGACCGGGCAAGGTGGCCTTCAGTGCCGACCTTGGCGGCGTGACGCCGGTCGATCCGGGCGTCGCGCGTGTCTGTGGCGAGGCCGTGCGCAAGCTCAGTGCCGAGGGAACGGTCGTCATCGAGAGCAGGGCCCCCGACCTGTCGAAGTCGCGCGATGTGTTCGAGATCCTTCGAGCCGAACTCTATGCCGCCAACAAGGCGCCACTGCTGGAAGAACACGGGCATCTGCTCAAGCCGGAGGTGGCCTGGAATATCCGGAGGGGGCTTGATGCGACAGCAGGAGAGATCGGTTGGGCGGAACGCGAACGCGGCCTGATGCAGCGACGCATGGCGGCATTCTTTGACGATCATGATCTGCTGATCTGTCCCACGGCGATCGTTCCGCCCCTGCCCGTGGAAGTGCGGTATGTCGAGATGCTCGGAGAGCATCGTTTTCCGACCTATATCGACTGGCTGGCGATCTGCTATGCCGTCACGTTGACGGGATGTCCGGCACTTTCGATTCCCTGCGGCTTTACCGCAGACGGCCTGCCGGTGGGATTGCAGCTGATCGGACCGCCGCGCGGTGAAGCACGCCTTCTGCAGTGCGCGGCGATGATCGAGGATCTCTTCGGACTTGCCGATCGCTTGCCGATCGATCCGAGAAGACCTGCTCCGGGGCGCAAGACACCACGAGGCGAAAGTTGACAAACGTCGCGCAACGGGTCGGGCAGATCGGGAAACAGGTGGAGTTATCACAATGTTGAAGGTCTACGGTCGCCCGAATTCGATCAACGTGCAGAAGGTCATGTGGACGGTCGGCGAATTGGGCCTTGACCATGAGCGCATCGATGCCGGTGGCGTGTTCGGCGGTCTGGACACGGCGGCCTACGGTGCCATGAATCCCAACCGCAGGATTCCGGTGCTCAAGGACGGAGAGGTGGTGGTCTGGGAAAGCCAGGCCTGCGTTCGCTATCTCGCCGCCCGCTACGGCTCGGGCAGGCTCTGGGACGAGGATCCGGCCCAGCGTTCGCTGGCTGACCGCTGGATGGACTGGAAATCCACAACCCTGCAGCCATTGCTGCATGTCGTCTTCTGGGGACTGGTGCGAACTCCGGAAGAACAGCGTGACCATGCCGCCATCGACAGGGCGGGAGTGGAAATCCGACCGGTGTGGCAAATTCTGGAAGATCATCTGGGCCGGCGAAATTACGTCGCCGGAGACCATTTCACCATGGGCGATATCCCGCTTGGCTGTGCATGGTGGCGATACAGCAATCTCGATCTCGACAAGCCGGAGTTGCCGAACATCCAGTCGTGGTTCGAGCGCCTGCATTCGCGCGAAGCGTTCCGGCAGCATGTCATGGTTCCGGTAACCTGAGGGAGATGGCGCAAATATTGGCACGGTGGTGAAAGCCCATTCCATGCATGGCCGATATGCTCGACTGCGTCGCGTGTTGATGGAACTCTATCGCGGATCGGGTCGACGGTCCGCCGTATTCCAGTATGGGCTTCTGCTGTTCGATTTTCTCACCATCGCATTTTTTCTCGTGGTGTCATTTATCCACGATGCGCCATGGGTCATCATTGTCGATCTTCTCATCGCCATACCGCTGACCCTCGATTTCCTCGCCCGCTTCACGATTGCGCAAACCCGATGGCGCTATCTGTGGAGCGTGACGACCATTGCCGATCTGATCGTCATCGTTTCGCTGATTATTCCTGCTCTCACAGGGAATTTCGCATTTTTGCGTATATTGCGGGCCATTCGCCTGTTGCGTTCCTACCATGTACTCGGACTCCTGCGGCAATCTTCGCCATGGGTGCGGCGCAATGAGGATTTGATCCAGAGTGTCGTCAATCTTGCGGTGTTCATCTTTATCTGCACGGCGATTGTCTATGTCAGTCAGGTTGGCGACAATCCGGCCATAAACGACTATATCGATGCGCTATATTTCACCATCACCACTCTGACAACGACAGGATTCGGTGATATCACCCTTGTGGGGCAGTTCGGCCGCCTGCTCGCCGTGCTCATCATGATTTTCGGCATTTCGCTGTTCCTTCGACTCGTGCAGACCATCTTCAGGCCGGCAAAGGTGCGGTTCCGCTGCGACAATTGCGGATTACTTCGACATGATCCCGATGCGGTGCATTGCAAACATTGTGGTCTTGTTATCAACATCCCCAACGAAGGCGAATGAAGGAGGCTGTTGCCGGACACCCGGAGCAGCGACCTTGGGGAAATCGGGAATGCGCAAGCTCGGACGATGTCTCGTCAGCACAACATTGCTGATGACCGCCTGCGCCGGCAGGGATTCGGAACTGGCGTCCGAGCCCGGGATTGATAGTCTCGTTGCAGAAATACTCTCGCATTCGCAGGAAACTCCGGATGGTCGAGGTTTCCTGCCCATTGCGGTCGCCGAGGGGACCATCGCCAAGCTGCATGCAGGGCTGGCGGTTCAGAATCGCGGTGATCTCGATGCCATGCAGCTACATGCGCTGCATGTCATTCATGCCATTGATCCATCCCAGGTGGAAAGTGGTCCGGGCATGGGGTTCGGGCTCCAGCATGCCATGGACGGTATCGTCACGCGGGTCCGGCTGGCGATGGCCGAACCGCAGGCCGATGCCGAGGTGATCAATCTGGCGAATGGTGTCCTTGCCAATTCGGAAAACGTCAAGGGTTGGGCCGACAAGGCATTGTCGCTTGCCGAAGAAATTCGCTCGACTACGGATGATGCCGACGCTGGAGCACTGGTTGTCGAACTCAAGAGCCAGGCCGACCACATCGTCATCGGCTTCGATGCCGACAATGACGGGGAGATCCGGTCCGTCGAGGGCGAGGGAGGGTTGCGCCAGCTTGAGGGAGACATGGACGAGCTGGCGCTGGCCATCCAGCAGCCTCCCATTTGACCGATGGCAGGCGGGCAGGCTGTGGCTGCACAGGCTTGCCGTTCGGGCCATCGTGCCTCAGCACAGATGGCTCGCGCGGTCAGTCCACCAGTCGGTAATTGACGGTCGAGACGACGCGCAGGATCTTGTCGATCTGGTTGTCGGCACTGAGACCGGGCGCGTTGTCGCGCGGGAGAATCTGGATGATGCCTTGGTTGGCATGGATGATCGGCCCGACCGTACTGCCGGAATCCCCGGCGAACTGAAGGGCCGCCGCCCGTGCATTGGCGGTGGCCTCGGCGATCAGTTCCGGCTTCAAATCGTTCAGCCGGGTGAACAGGTAGATCGGCTGCGAGCTCTGGGGGCCCATGTCGGAGGCAATCACCACGTCTTCGGCCAGGAGTTCCGGCATCGCGGCGGCGGCATCCTCGACCAGCGACACATCCGGGCTGCGGACTGTGAGCGTCATGGCGACGATGAAGCGGCTTTCAATCGGTCCCGACCTGTAGGGATCGGCGCGAAGGTCCCGTACATCGAGAGTCCGGGCGCGGATGGTGCCGTCATTCAGCCCGTGACGGGCAAGGAACTGCCGCACGGAGTGCTCATTTCGGTTGATGCCGGCCCGCACCGTGTCGAGATCGTCGCCACTGGTGACGAACCGCAACGACCAGATGGCCGTGTCGGCAACCACATTGCGTTCAGCCAGCCCCTTGACCGCGACCACCCGGTCACCCCTGCGGCTTTCGATGAACCCATCGCCGATCCACCAGCCGGCAAGGGCGATACCGGCGGCGAGAATGGCGGTGGGGACGATGCCACTCACAGGATTGGCAGCCATGACAGCTCCTGAAGATTTCCGCTGACGAGCAAGTCATCAGCGACCATAGCGTTTTTGCATCCAGAACGCGGAAAAAGCCGTCAGGGAAAGTGTCGTTGTCATCAGGATGAAGGCGACGGCCGCGCCAAAGGGCCAGTTGTTCAACTGGAACTGACCGAACACCAGTGGCGCCATCATCTTGAATTCGGGGCCGCCCAGCAGCACCGGCGTGGCATAGGCGTTCATGCCGAGGATGAAGGTGAGGATGGTGCCGGCGATGATGCCGGGCAGGGCGAGCGGCCAGAGGACAAGGCGGAACATGGTGGCCGGCGGTGCGCCCAGCGAGAAGGCCGCTTCCTCCATTGACCGGTCGATGCCCTCGATGACACTCTGCAGGGTCAGAACCATGAAGGGCAGGTTGACCGCGATGATGCCGACAACCACGGCGGTGGTGGTGAACATGATCTCGGTAGGAGCGGTGGTGATACCCAGATCCATGAGTGAGACACTGAGGAAGCCGCGGCTGCCGAACAGTGTCATCCAGCCTGCCGCACGAACGGCATTGCCGACGAAGAGCGGCATGACCACCAGCATGATCATGACGTTCTTGAAGCGGCTCTGCGTGCGCGCGAGCACATAGGCCAGCGGGAAGCCCATGATCAGGCAGACCAGCGTGCAGAGCATGGCGACGCCGATCGTGGTGAAGAAAACGCCCAGATAATAGGAATCGGTGAAGAACTTGATGTAGTTGTCCGGCGATACCGTTTCGATCATGAACAATTTGGGGTCGTACAGGTCGAAGCTGTAGCGCAGCAGCATCAAGACGGGGAAAACGAGGCCCAGAATGGTCATCAGGGAGGCCGGGCCGATCAGGGCCGCGGCCGTCAGCGGAGTTCCCTTCATGCGTTCATCGATGACCGTGCCTGCCATGCCAATACAGCTCCCGTCTGCCTCCGGATCGGGGAAAACGCCGGAACGATCGTCTGGCCGGTGCAGACAGACCGCTCCGGACTGCCATCCCGCCGGACATCCTCCTGCGAAAACGTTGTCCGGGACGAATGGAAAAAGACCTCAGCCCTTGAAGTCCTTGTCCCACCATTCCTTCAGCGCGACGTCGTTCTCCGCCATATAGGCATAGTCGAGATTGACCAGTGCGTCGCGTTGCTCCGGCGTGAAGCCGATGCGCTCATTGAGGTCGGGAGCGACTTCGGCATTGGTGACCGTCGGATTGTAACCCATGTCGATGGCGAAATTCTCCTGTGCGGAAGGAGACAGCATGGCGTCCAGATAGGCATAGGCGCCGTCGAGATTGGGTGCGTTCGCCGGAATGGAAAAACCTGATACATAGGCGAGCGCCCCCTCGGAAGGAACCGCGGAGCGGACATTGATGCCGGCATTCTGCCATTGCACCGTGCGGGCCTTCCACATGATGCCGATGTCGATCTCCTCGGTCTTCAGCCCCTGAGCAAAGGCCTCGTTCGTGGGATAGACGCGGGCACCGGCCTTGCGGGTATCCATGAGGACCTTGTGCCCCGGTGTGAGGTCCGAAGGCGTGCTGCCGGCTGCCAGTGCTGCCGCGGTCTGGGTGTACTGGTACTGGATGTCGATGAACCCCAGCCGATCGCCCCATTTGGGATCGAAGACTTCCGCATAGCTCTTTGGTGCATCCATCTTGTCGGGGTTGTACACCGCCACCATGCCAGAATAGATATGGGCCACGCCGAAATCATATTTCAGGGCAGGCAGGATATTGGCACCGTTCGACATGCGGTCATAGTCGATGGTCTGGCTCAGGCCCTGGCTGAGGACCTGATACATGTTGACCGCGCTGAGCCCCTGGATGTCGGTGGTGCCGCGCGGCAAACGCCGCTCCGCGGCCATCTTGGCGCGGCGCTCCGGATCGCCCGCCTGATCCTGGATGACCTCCCAGCCCTCGGGGACCAGGATCGGCTCCTCGATGTTCTTGCGCAGCAGCCGCGCATAGTCGCCACCCCAGGTGCCGACAACGATGCGGCCCTTCGACTGGGCGCGAGCGCCGAACGGCATGGCGAGGGAACCCGCTGCGGCCAGCCCGCCCATTCCCTGAAGGATATGGCGGCGCGATGTGGAAATTCTTCGGAACATGGTCTTCTTCTCCTTGATTCCGATACTACTCTTTTGGTCCATTCCCGGTCATGAGGCCTTCTCGGCAGGGAAGACAAAGGCGGCCTTGCTCGACCAGCCGAGACGAATCTCGTCACCCACACCCGGGGTCACCGTGTCCTCCGTGTTGGCGATCTGGGCGATGACCTGTTCCCCGGCGGGCAAGCGGGCATGAACGTCGATGAGTCCGCCCATATAGGAGACAAACTCCACCCGTGCAGAAAAACTGTTGTCGGCATTGACCGGCTGGACCATGACCCGTTCCGGACGCAGTGCCATTACGGCGGGGCCCGTCGTTCCATGGTCGCACCGGATGTCGAGGCCGGCCGTCGTCCTGAACAGACCGGGAGCGGTGACGGTTCCTTCCAGGAAACTGCCGCGGCCGACAAAGCCGGCGACGAACCGGTTGGCGGGGCGTTCGTAGAGATCGCGCTGCGTGCCGATCTGGCGGACGCGCCCTTCGCTCATCACGATGAGCCGGTCGGCCATGGTCAGCGCTTCTTCCTGGTCGTGGGTGACCATCACCGTGGTAATGCCGATATCGCGCTGCAATTCGCGGATTTCGACCCGGACCTCCTGGCGCAGTTTCGCATCGAGATTGGACAGGGGTTCGTCGAGCAGCAGCACATCGGGGTGGAAGACGAGGGCACGGGCCAGGGCCACGCGCTGCTGCTGGCCGCCGGAAAGCTGGCGGGGCAAGCGGTCGCCCAGATGATCGAGGCGCACCAGCTTGAGCGCTTCCGCCACTCTCTGTTCGGTTTCTGCCTGGCCGACCGCGCGCATCTCCAGCGGGAAGGCGACGTTCTGGTTGACGGTAAGATGCGGGAACAGCGCGTAACTCTGGAATACCAGCCCGGTATTGCGTTTCCACGGCGGAAGCCGCGTGATGTCGCGGTCGCCCAGATGCACGCTGCCCGAAGTGGGCTCGATGAAGCCGGCGATCATCCGCAGCGTCGTGGTCTTGCCGCACCCCGAAGGCCCCAGAAGGACGAGAAATTCGCCCTGTGGCACATCGATGGTGACATCGCGTGTCGCCTCGAAATCCCCGTAGCGCTTGGTCAGTTTGTCGAGAACGAGACGTGCCATCAGACCACCCGGCTTATCTTGACGAAACGATCGGTTATCAGCATGGCCGCGGCCACCAGGACGATCTGCACCACGGAGATCGCGGCAATGGTCGGATCGATCTTCCACTGCAGGTATTGCAGGATGGCGATGGGCAGGGTGGTGCGGCCCGGCCCGACGAGGAACAGCGACATCTCCAGATTGCCGAAGGAGGAGACGAAGCCGAACATCGCACCGGCGACGATACCGGGCAGGATGGCCGGCAGCGTGATTCGTCGGAAGGTGATCCAGGGATTGGCGCCGAGGTTCTGTGCCGCCTCCTCCAGCGTGCGGTCGAAGCCGGCAAGGCTGGTCGTGACCAGTCTCACGATCCACGGAATCGTGACCAGCACATGTCCCCATACCAGACCGGCAAACGATCCCAGGATCGGCAATCCCGTGGCGATTTCGGTCTCGACATGGAAGACGTAGATGGCCGTGCCGAGGACCACACCCGGCACCATCAGCGGCAGCAGCAGCAGATTGTTGAGCATCTCGCGGCCGTGAAAACGGAAATGCGAGATGCACAGGGCAGCCGGCACGCCGACGCAAAGACCGATGGCGGTTGCCATCACGCCGAGCTGGATGCTGAGGAGCAATCCGGAAATGAATCGGTCATTGCCGACAATTGCCCCGTACCATTGCAGCGAATAGCCCTCCGGAGGGTAGGAGGGAATTTCCTGGGCATAGAACGACAGCCAGGTGACGAAGATCAGTGGCAGCAGAATGAAGATGAAACTGACGGTCGCCGCGAGATTGAGGGCCCACCGACCCAGACGTCGCTGATCGAGGACGGTCGCCGCCATCTCAACTCAGGCGATTCTTGTGGAACCGCCCGCCCTTCATGATCACTGGCATGTGCCGTCCCTGACCTTCGAGCAGGTGGATGTCGTCGAGTGGATTGCCGTCGACAACGACAAGATCGGCCCAGGCGCCCGGTGCAATCGTGCCGAGCTTGCCCGGACGGCGAATCACTTCCGCGGCAATCGTCGTTGCGGAGCGAATCACTTCGATCGCCGGCTGAACCTCGCGGCGGATGGAGAACTCGCGGCTCTGCTCGTCCAGCAGATCGCCCAGAAGATCGGAGCCATAGGCGACCTTGACGCCGGCATTGCGGCAATATTCGAGCGACTTGTAACCGCCTTCGAGCACCGCCGCGTTCTTTTCCAGCATTTCGTCGGGCATTCCGTAGCCCTTCGCGCGTTCGCTCATGGCGACATAGGCAACGAGATTGGCGACCAGATAGGCTCCTTTCTCCGCCATGAGGTCGGCGCGCTGCTGGTCGATCAGATTGCCGTGCTCAATGGTGCGAACACCATTGGACACCGCGCGGTCGATGGCCTCGGCGCTGTAGGCATGGGCCAGCACATAACGTCCAAATGCCTCGGCTTCCTCGACGGCCGCCTGGATCTCGGGAATGGAATATTGCAGGCTGTCCAGCGGGTCATAGGGCGAAGCCACCCCGCCGGAAACCATGATCTTCACATGGTCGCAGCCTTGCCGCATCTGCTCGCGGACAACCTTGCGCACCTCGTCCACGCCATCGGCCATGATCCGCAGGAACGCCTGGGTCGTGCAGCACAGGCAATTGTAGCCGGGATTGGTTCGTGCCCGTCCATCGGAATGGCCACCGGTGGGACCGATGGAGCGATTGGCGATGAACAGTCTCGGCCCCTCGATGAGACCTTGCTCGATGGCGGATTTCACCCCCCAATCCGTGCCGCCGGTATCGCGTACCGTGGTAAAGCCACGATCGAGCATCGAACGCAGGCGCACCGCTGCCCGGGCGGTGGCCAATGTCAGCGGCACTTCCTCAAGCCGGCGGGTATACACCTCGCTGTGCATGCAATGGACATGGCAGTCGATGAGGCCAGGCATCACCACCCGGCCGCCGCAGTCGAGCACGAGGGCATCAGCCACGCGGACCGGCCGGTCGCTGACTTCCTTGAAGCGGTCGCCCTCGATGACGATCTCGTAGCCACCTTGCAGTTCGTCTGAGGTCGCCGGATCGAGCAATTGCAGATTGGTCAGTCTGATCATCACGGCAACCTCAATGCAGGGTGCATTTGTGCATCTGGCCGCCCTTCATGATCATCGACATATGGCGACCCTGACCCGTGAACAGGTCGAGGTTCCGCAGCGGATCGCCATCGATGAGCAGAAGATCGGCGAAAGCCCCGGCATCCAGGCAGCCGAGCATACCCTCTTGACGCAGCACCTGTGCACCGATCAGCGTGGCCTGGCGGATGATCTCCATCGGGCTCAGCACCTGCGAGCGCAGCCCGAACTCGCCCGACTGCTCTCCCTGGAGTTGGCCCAGCAGGTCGGTGCCGTAGGCGACCGGTACGCCCGCACGCTTGCATATCTCCAGCGAGCGCAGGCCGCCATCGATCACCATGTCGTTCTTCTGCAGGCTTTCCGCCGACATGCCGAATTCCGCCGCCCTGTTCTTCATCTCGTAATAGGTGACGAGATTGGCGATGAGGAACATGTCGTTCTCTGCCATCATTGCGGCACTGGTCTCATCAATGAGATTGCCGTGCTCGATGGTGCGGACACCGCAACGCGCGGCGCGCTGGATGGCCTCGGGCGAATAGGCGTGGGCGCAGACATAGCGGCCGAAAGCGTGGGCTTCCTCCACGGCGGCACGCACTTCCCCCTCGGAGAACTGCATCGAGTCGAGGGGATCATAGGGTGAGGCCACGCCACCCGACATCATGATCTTCACCTGGTCGCAGCCCTGCCGCATCTGCTCGCGCACGGCCCGCTGAACTTCGGCGATGCCGTCGGCGAGGCCCATCGAGAAGACCATCGCATTGCAGCAATGGCAGCGTGTGCCTGCCGTGTCCGTGCGCCGGCGGGGGTCGCTGTGGCCACCAGTCGGGCCGATGGCCTGGCCGGCGATGAACAATCGCGGCCCGGGAAACAGCCCCTGGTCGACAGCAGCCTTGATGCCCCAGTCCGCACCGCCGGTGTCGCGCACGGAGGTGAAACCGCGGTCGATCATGCCACGCATCGACGCCATGGCCTTGGCGGTCATCAGCGTCAGCGGCATGGCCTCCAGCTTGGGAATGGAAACTTCACTGAGGACAACATGCACGTGAGAATCGATCAGCCCCGGCATCAGTGTCCGACCGCCCCCATCGACGACCTGCGCATTTCCCGACCTGATCGGTTTTCCGGAAACCTCGCAAATGCGGTCGCCTTCAACCAGCAATTCGTGTCCCTCGATCAGCTCATCCCGCCTGGGATCAAGCAGATTGACATTCCTGAACAGATATTGCTCCACGTCTGCTCCCCAACATGACGTCCCCAGCCGCAATCGAACAAAACGGAGTTGGAGACCGTCGTCAAGCGGTTGATTGTGTCGTTTTCAAGATCGTCGTGAAAAGGTCTTCCATCCAGCCATCGGGAAGAATGTCCTTGCGGGCAATGGCGACGAACTGGCTTCGATTTGGCGCTTCGCCTTCCTCGAACTGCAGCTCCTTGCGCTTGCCGACCAGCTGGAAGACGGCCCGGCGGCCGTCGAGGTCGAGAATGCCCTTGGCACGCAGGAGAACGGTGGGCAACTGGCGCATGGCTTCGCGGAAATCCGCGGCGGCGATGGGTTGGCTTGTCGTCCATGACCATGAACTGAACGCGGCGTCGTGGTCATGGTGGTGGTGATCCTGGTCGTGTCCGTGATCGCTGTCGCGGCGGCCCAGTCGTGTCGGACCGAACAGGAGGTCGCGGGGAAGGGACGCATGCTCGGTGCGCACGATCCGCATCCGGGGCATGGCCCCGCGCAACGTCTCCTCGATGTGCTCCAGTCCGGTCTCGCCAACAAGGTCGGTCTTGTTGAGAACCACGATATCGGAGCTGAATGCCTGGTCCATGGCGAGTTCGGTATCGGCGAAATCGAGATCGCCGAAGTGGGCGGCATCGATCAGGCCGAAGATTCCATCCAGCCGCAGCCGGTCGGCAAGTCCCGGTTGTTCGAGCGCATCGACGATGGCCAGCGGTCGCGATACGCCGCTGGCCTCGATGAGGATATGATCCGGTGGTTCGGCGGCGTCGAGCAACTGACGGACGGCCTCGATAAGATCATCGCGAATGGAACAGCATACACAGCCATTGGCCAGGGAAATGCGATCCGATGCGGCCTCGGCGACAAGATCGGCATCGATGTTGATCGCACCGAAATCGTTGACCAGCACACCGAAACGTACACCTTGCGGGTCGGCAAGGATCCGGCCGAGCAGGGTCGTCTTTCCGGCGCCGAGAAAGCCTGTGAGAATCGTGACCGGGAGGGCCGGGGCCTGTTGCATGGATCCGCTCTTGATCGTTTCCGGAATATGGCTTTAGCTGATTGGCAGCAAGCGGTGGCAGGGTAAACTCCCTGCGCGGCGCTGAAAAGGGGAGCGTTCGCAAGTCGGCATCGCACGGCCGTTGCGGACCGGTCATGAAGAGGGCGGTTTCTTGGCTGCATTGCTGTCGGCCGATCATGTCGCGAAGAGCTTTGGCGGTGTCCAAGCGGTCGTCGATGCCAGTCTCCACGTCGAGGAGGGAAGCATCACCGGCCTGATTGGCCCCAATGGAGCCGGCAAGACGACGATGTTCAACATCCTGTCGGGGACGTTGCGGCCGGATTCGGGCCGGGTGGCCTTCGATGGTATCGATATCACCCGCCGGCGGCCCGAGGAGATCGCCGGCATCGGCCTGACCCGCACCTTCCAGATCGCCCGCGGCTTTCCCTCGTTGACGGTCCTCGAAAGCCTGATGCTCTATGCGCGCAATCAGTCTGGCGATATCCTGCAGAATGCCCTTTTCCACCCGCAGCGATGGCGAAGCGAGGATCGCCAGATTGCCGCCCGGGCCAGGGCCGTTGCCGAACGGCTGAGGCTCGACCGCCATCTGGACAATCTGACCACGGCTCTCTCGGGTGGCCAGAAGAAGTTGCTTGAAATCGGCCGGGCGCTGATGGCCGAACCGCGGCTGATCCTGCTCGACGAGCCGGTGGCCGGGGTCAATCCCGGACTGGCGCGCGAGATCGCCGAAGTACTGCTCGACCTGCGCAATGGCGGTCTGACCTTCCTCGTGGTCGAGCACGACATGGACACCGTGGCGACCTTGTGCGACCCGGTGGTTGTCATGGCCGAGGGACGCGATCTGATGTGCGGCAGCTTTGCCGAGATTACCTCCAACCGCGAGGTCCAGGACGCCTATCTTGGACAGATGGTATCATGAGCCGGATCGAGGTCAGGGGGCTTGAGGGAGGGTATACTGCGGCCGATCACATTCTCAAGGGCGTGGATCTGACGATCGAGCCGCAGCGCATGGTTGTCATCATCGGCCCCAACGGTGCGGGCAAGTCGACCTTGCTCAAGGCCATTGTCGGTCTGGTGCGGGTGCAGGCCGGTTCGATCACTTTCGACGGCGAGCGGATCGATTCCTGCTCACCCCGCGAGATTGCCGGGAAGGGAATAGGCTTTGTTCCCCAGGAGGCGAATATCTTCGCTTCGATGACCGTCGCCGAGAATCTTGAAATGGGAGGATGGCTGACACCTGCCAGCGTTCGCGAGCGGCAGGCGGAGCTCTGCGAACAGTTCCCGTTACTGGCGCAACGACGTCGTCAGACCGCAGGCAGTCTGTCCGGCGGCCAGCGCCAGGTTCTGGCCATGGCCATGGCCATGATGACCCGCCCCCGCGTTCTCCTGCTTGACGAGCCGACTGCCGGGCTGAGCCCGGTCGCTGCCCAGGAACTGTTTGACACGGTGGATGCCATCAAACGGACGGGCGTTGCGATCGCGATGGTGGAACAGAATGCGATGGCGGCCCTGAAGCGTGCGGATGACGCCTTTCTGCTCGTCGATGGCCGAAACGCGCGCTCGGGAACTGCTTCGAGCATCCGGGAGGATCCCGAGATCAGAAAAATCTTCCTAGGAAAATAAACTTAATATATAGTCTCGGCATCACCCGGAACTGTGGAGTTGGAACATGAAGAGAACATCGGTTGGCCTGACCAGGCGGAGCATGCTCGCGACGGGCACGATGGGACTGGCAGCGGCCTCGATGCCGCGTCTGGCGCTGGCCCAGGACGGCCCCATCAAGGTTGGCAGCCTTACGCCGCTTACCGGTGTCGGCGGTACCTACGGACCGTCGATGCGCGATGCCATTGCGGGCGTCATCGCGAGCGTCAATGAGGCCGGCGGTGTCATCGGCCGGGAAGTCGAGCTGGTATCCGAAGATACCCAGACCAATCCGGAGGCAGCCGTGCGCGCGGCGCGCAAGCTGATCGACCTCGATGGCGTTTCGGCAATCATGGGGACATGGGCCTCGTCGGTGACGACGGCCGTGGCACCGGTCTGCTGGGAAAGCGGGGTGATGCTGTTCACCGTTTCCGGTTCGGATTCGATCACGCTTCTGCCCCATCAAGGATACATCATCAGAACGCAACCCAACAGTCATCTGCAGATTTCCGTCGCGGCCGATTTCATGGTTGCGCAGGGAGGTACGAAGTTCGGATGGGTCGGCCCGCAGACGCCGTTCGCGGCGGAGTCCATCGCCGTGACCCGCGAAACTGGCGAAAAGAACGGTATCGAGACAATCGAACTGATCTACGAGGCCGACAAGACCAGTTACCGTTCCGAGGTTGACCGGGTCCTCGCGGAGAGTCCGGACTTCATCCTTCTGGGGGGCTATGTCGCCGATTCAACGGTGCTGCTGCGCGACCTCTATCAGGCTGGCTACGATGGCAGGATCATCGGTCCGGCCTATGCGGTGAACCAGTCGCTGATTGACGCCCTGCCGCCGGAGGTCATCGAAGGCGTATTCACTTGGGAAGGCACTCCGGACATCGAGTCGGGTGCCTACGCGAGGGTCAAGGCGATCCTTGGCGTCGATACCGTCGATCCCTACTCCGCCCAGACTTACGACCATGCCAGCTTGTGCATGCTCGCCATCCAGTCCGCGGGTTCGGCCAAGGGCCCGGACATTCGCGACAATGTCCGCAAGATCAGCCAGGGCGATGGCGAGACGGTAGACAATGCCGTCGATGGCATCTCCATCCTCGCGGGCGGCGGGTCGGTCAATTATTCGGGAGCCAGCGGACCATGCGATTTCACGGATATCGGTGACATCACCAAGACCAACTTCCTGTTCAAGCGCATCGAGGGCGGCAAGGCCGTCGATTTTGAGCGTATCTGACGAGGCCCCGCAGGTACGGGCCTGGTCCCGTGCCTGCCTTCTTCATTGACCGGGTGGCAACAGGGAACCATGGAACTCGTTCCGCAATACATCGTCAACGGCATCCTGTTCGGCAGCCTGCTTGCGTTGCCGGCGATCGGTTTCACCACCATCTTCGCCGTAATGCGGTTCCCCAACTTCTCCGTTGCCTCAATGGCCACCATCGGTGCGTTCGCGGCCTTCGTCGTCAATGTCCATCTCGGCTTGCCGGTCATTGCATCGGTCTTGGTGGCATTCCTTGTCGCGGGCGCGGTCGGTGTCGCGAGTGACATGCTCGTGCTCCAGCCGATGCGTCCGCATGGTGCGCTTACCACGGCCATTGCGTCGATTGCCCTCACGATCGTCCTTGAGAATATCGTACGCTTCATCTTCGGCAATGACCTGCGCGGCTACGACCTGCCAATTCTCCGCGACTGGCGATTCGGCATGATCCGCGTCGGTCCGCAGCAGGTCGAAAACCTGATCCTCAGCGTTGTCGTCATGGCGGCACTCTTTGCCTTCCTGCGTTTCGGTCGCTGGGGCAAGGCCATGCGTGCGGTCGCGGACAATCCTGATCTGGCGCAGTTGAAGGGTATCCCGTCGCAGACTGTCGTGCGGCTCACGACCTTCATTGCGATGGGGCTCGTCGGCATTGGCGGGGTCCTGCAGGGACTGGGGACCGCGATCGATCCGTTGACCGGCTTTCGTTTCATCCTTTCGATTTTCGCGGCTGCGGTTGTCGGCGGTCTCGGCAGCATTCCCGGAGCCGTGGCCGGTGCCTTTGTCATAGGGATCGGTGAGGAACTGTCGCTGGCCATTCTCGATCCCACCTACAAGAGTTCGATAGGGTTCCTGGCAATCTTGCTGGTTCTTACCCTGAAGCCCGAAGGCCTGTTCGGAGCACGGCGTCCATGAGCAGCTATCTTGCCTCCCTTGCCGTCACGACCGGTATCTATGCCCTGCTTGCGCTGGGGCTCAACCTTGCCTGGGGGCTGACCGGCATGGTCAATCTGGGTCTTGCCGGCTTCTTTGCGCTTGGAGCCTATGCAAGTGCGATTGCGACGACCTCGGGTGGGCTGCCGGTACCCGTCGGGATGGTGCTCGGCTTTGTCTTCGCCGGAGCCTTCGGCCTGCTGCTTGCCGCCGTCACCCTGCGCCTGCGCGGCGACTATCTGGCCATCATTACGCTCGGCTTTGCCGAGTCCGTCCGCCTGGTTGCTACCAATGAGACATGGCTCACCCGGGGAGCCGACGGTATCTCCAACATTCCCATGCCGGGTCGCGGCCTTCTCACCCCGATGGAATTCAACATCGGATTTGCGATCCTTGCACTGATCGTCATGCTCGTCACGGTCCTTTTTCTTCGCCGCCTCGCCCTGAGCCCCATGGGGCGGGCCCTGCGCGCCATCCGCGACGACGACACCATCGCCGCCGTTGCCGGAAAGCCGATCCGTCGCCTGCGGCTTCAGGCATTCACCCTGAGTGCTGCCTTGCTGGGCTTCGCCGGTGCGCTCTTCGGCCACTACAACAGCTACATCGCTCCCGACGTCTTTCGTCCCCTGATCACCATCTACATCTTTCTCGCTCTCACGGTCGGCGGGCCCGGCAACATGATCGGCGCCGTACTCGGCTCGATCGTGGTTGTTGCGGTCCTTGAAGGCAGCCGCCTTCTCGGTGACCTGTTGCCAGACCTCTCCGGTACCCAGGTCGCGGCCCTGCGCGAGATCACCGTGGGCATGCTCCTGATCGTCTCCATGCGCGTCCGGCCCAGGGGATTGTTGCCTGAACGTCCCTTGCGCAGCGCGGATGTCGGGCTTTCCAACAGAGGAACGACTCCATGACACATGACAGTCTTGAACCCTTGCTGCTTCAACTCGGCGATGCTCTCGCGGACGCGAACCAGCCCACCGCGGCCTTCGACGGGCTTGCGGCCATCGTTCGGCAGCGGATCGGCTGCCGCCTGTTTACGGTCCTTTGTCGCGATGTCGACACCAACGAATCTGTGCGCATCTATACCAGCGAGCCGGAAGCCTACCCGGTCGGCGGACGCAAGACCCCAAGCAACCTCAGCGGCTGGGGCGAGCAGGTGCTGGTCAAGGCACAGCCATGGCTGGGGCGGACCCACGAAGACATTGCCTGGGCCTTCTTCGATCATGAACTCATCAAAAGCCTCGGCTGCGGTTCGGCCATCAACCTGCCGGTGCGCTGGAACGGTAACGTGCTGGGCACCATCAACATTCTCGATGCCGAAAACGCCTATTCCGAGTCCTCTGTCAAGGCGGTCCTTCCTTTCGCTCCCCTCATGGTTCCGCCGCTTTTGCTCGCGATTGAACAGGGCAGGGAATAAACGCCGGCCGCGTCTGTCCGGGCATTCGTCAACCTGTTGTTAAGGTGTGCAGGCCATAATCCGTGGATAACCCCAGGACGGGAGCTGCGGATGTGGGGGCATGTCGCGACAGGTATCGCTCTTACCCAGGTTGCCCTGATAGCCGTGGCCAAGGCGGGGCTTCTCCCGGCCATTGTCGCCGTGACCCTGCCATTCTAGGGCATTTCCCGATCAGGTGAGATTGCCTGAGCGGTGAAGACGCGCGCTCAATCGGCGGGGCCATCACGGCTGTGTGGAACATGCGATGAATTTCTCCCGTCCTTGCCGGGGAAGGGTCAATTGTCCATTTTCAATGCAGCGAGGAACGCTTCCTGGGGAATTTCGACATTGCCGATATTGCGCATCCGCTTCTTGCCGGCTTTCTGCTTTTCGAGAAGTTTGCGCTTGCGGGTAATATCGCCTCCGTAACACTTGGCCGTCACGTCCTTGCGGAATGCCGAAATGGTCTCTCGGGCGATCACCTTGCCGCCGATCGCCGCCTGAATGGCGATCTTGAACATCTGGCGTGGAATGAGTTCCTTCAACTTCTCGCACAACGCGCGGCCCCGCTTTTCGGCCATGGAACGGTGGACGATCAGGGCAAGGCTGTCCACGGGATCGTTATTGACAAGGACGGACAACTTGACGAGATCGCTCTCGCCATAGCCGTCCAGCTGGTAGTCGAAGCTGGCATAGCCACGGGTGGCCGATTTGAGCCGGTCGTAGAAATCGTAGACAACCTCGTTCAGCGGCAAACGGTAGACCAGCATGGCTCGCTGGCCGACATAGGTGAGTTCGATCTGTACGCCACGCTTTTCCGTGCAGAGGTCGAGCACCTTCCCCAGATATTCGTCGGGCACGAGGATCGTGGCCTTGATCCACGGTTCCTCCAGCGATTTGATCTGCGTGGGATCGGGATAGTCGGCCGGGTTGTGGAGGTCGACCGTTGTCCCCTTTTGCAAGTGCATCTTGTAGACCACGGAGGGGGCCGTGAGTACGAGGTCGAGATCGAACTCCCGGTCGAGCCGTTCCTGGATGATTTCCAGATGCAGCAAGCCAAGGAAACCGCAGCGGAATCCGAGACCGAGGGCCGACGAGCTCTCGGGCTCGTATTCGAAACTTGCATCGTTGAGACGCAGCTTGCCGAGCGCGTCGCGCAGGGTGTCGTAGTCGGAAGCATCGGCGGGGAACATGCCGCAGAACACCACCGGCTGCGATGGTCTGAAACCCGGCAACGGACTATCGGCGGGGCGCTTCTCCTCGGTGATGGTATCGCCCACGCGGGTATCGGCGATGTCCTTGACCGAGGCGGTTATGAAACCCACTTCGCCCGGGCCGAGCTCGTCGACAAGGAGGGGCTTGGGAGTGAACACGCCGACTCGGTCCACTTGATGATGCGCACGGGTTCCCATCATCATCAGCTTCGAACCCTTGCGGATCCGTCCGTGCCGTACACGGATGAGGGTCACCACACCCAGATAGGCATCGTACCAGCTGTCGACGATGAGGGCCTGCAACGGGGCATCCGCATCGCCTGTCGGTGCCGGCAGCTTGTGGACGATGGCTTCGAGCACCGCCTCGACGCCGAGACCGGTCTTGGCCGAGATTTCAAGCGCATCCGAGGCGTCGAGACCGATGATGTCCTCGATCTGCTGGCGGATGCGCTCCGGTTCGGCTGCCGGGAGATCGACCTTGTTGAGAACGGGGGCGATTTCGAGGTCGGCATCGATGGCCTGATAGGCATTCGCCAAGGTCTGTGCCTCGACACCCTGACTTGCGTCCACCAGCAACAGGGCGCCTTCGCAGGCACGCATCGAGCGGCTGACTTCATAGGAGAAATCGACATGGCCGGGAGTGTCGATAAGGTTGAAGGTATAGCGCTGTCCATCCTTTGCCAAATAGAGCAGCCGGACCGTCTGGGCCTTGATAGTGATGCCGCGCTCGCGCTCGATATCCATCGAATCGAGAATCTGCGACTTCATCTCGCGCGCTTCCAGACCGCCGCACATTTCGATAAGGCGGTCGGCAAGCGTCGATTTGCCATGGTCGATATGGGCGACGATGGCAAAGTTGCGGATATGGGAGAGGTCGGTCATCGAGTGGGGGTGTTCCCTTGGACTGCACTGCCGGTGCAACCGTGCCCTTGGCGGATGTGCACGACAAATGCAAGTGTCTCACGACAATGCCGGGCAAGGGGCGTCACAACCCGGATAATCCCGCAGCTGCGACGATTCACTCGCCTCGCTGGCATCATCATCAGCGCAGGCTGGCTCCGCATTGCTTTTCGGCCGCCTGGACGATCTTTGTGGAAATCGGTTCCACTTCCGCATCGCTCAGTGTGCGGTCCTTCGACTGCAACCGGACCGCCACGGCCAGCGACTTCTTGTCGGCGTCGATGCGGTCGCCCTCATAGACGTCGAACAGGTGGGCATCGCGGATAAGCTGCTTGTCGGCGGCCCGAATCGCCCGCAGGAGTTCGGCAGCCGTCACCCCGCGATCGACAAGGAATGCAAAATCGCGTTCCACGGCCGGATATGGCCACCGCTCCAGCGCCGGACGTGCCTTGCCCGGTTTCGCCTTTGCCCTGGGCAAGGTGTCGATGTCGATCTCGAATGCTGCCACGGGTGCGTCGAGATCGAAGGCGGCGGCCACGCGAGGGTGAAGTTCTCCGAATGTCGCGAGAACATTGGGGCCCAGCGCCAGCACACCTGAACGGCCCGGGTGATACCAGGATGGTGCTTCGGCACGGCATTGGAGTGCATCGACGCGCACGCCGGCAGCCGCAAGGGCCTCGGTGGCGTCCGCCTTGGCATCGAACACATCGGACGGACGGCGCGATTGCGACCATTCCCGGCCTGTCGCATCGCCATAACGGAGACCGGCAACGGACCAGAGCTGATCGCCGGGGCGATTACCGGTAAAGCGCGGGCCCAGCTCGAACAGCGCACCGCTCGAACGCTTGCGTGCCGCATTGCGTGCGGCGGCTGACAGCAGCGCCGGCAGCAGCGACGGGCGCAATACGGAAAGTTCGCTGGCAATGGGATTCTGTAGCCGAATGGGCAGGTCAGAGCCGAACATCCGAGCATGGTCTTCCGAGATGAACGACCAACTCACGGTTTCGTTCAGTCCCTGATTGGCCACCCCGCGGCGCATGTCGCTGCGGCGACGCTGGGCCATGGTGAGCACGCCGACACCCACGGCCTCGGTCCGTCGCACCGGTTCGGGTGGAATGTGATCGAAGCCCAGCATGCGTGCGAGCTCTTCGACGATGCAGGCCTGGGTGTAGACGTCATGGCGCCAGCTCGGTGGCTGCACCTTCCACACCTGGGGACCGCCTTCGAGATCGAACCCCAATGCCGTCAACCGGGATTCGATCTGCTCGCTCGACATGGTGATGCCGGCAAGGCGTTCCAGCTGGTCGGCATGGAAGGTGATCGCCGGCATGGATGGCGGTATCTCGCCGATGATGGTCGGTTCCGCCGGTTCTCCACCGCAGAGGTCGAGGATCAAACGGGTAGCGAATTCGACGGCATCCGGAACGAAGGCCGGATCGAGACCGCGCTCGAAGCGGGTCCGCGCATCGCTGTCGATGCCGAGTTTGCGCCCGGTCATGGCCGTTCGCACGGGATCGAAAAGGGCCACTTCGAGCAAGACGTTGGCCGTCTCTTCGGAACAGCCGCTCTCCTCGCCACCCATGATGCCACCGAGCGCCTGCGGACCGTTCTTGTCGGCGATGACGGTCATGTCCGCGTCGAGTTCGTAGGTCTTCTCGTCGAGCGCCGACAGGGTTTCCCCTTCGCGGGCGAACCGCAGGGTGAGGTCGCCTTCGAGCTTGTCCGCATCGAAAACGTGCAACGGGCGGTTCAACGCAATGGTGACGTAGTTGGTGATGTCGACCAGGGCTGAAATGGGACGCATGCCGACGGCCATCAGCCGTTCCCGCATCCATGCCGGACTGGGACCGTTTTTCACGCCGCGGATCAGCCTTCCGGCGAACAACGGACAGGCGTTCTCCGCCCCTTGCGGGAAATCGAAGCGGATCGAGGGGCCGGGCGCTCCCGATGAGGGGACCTTGTCGATCGGGAGTGGTTTCAGCTTCCCCATGCCGCTTGCCGCCAGGTCGCGGGCGATACCGCGGATACCAAAGCAATCGGCGCGGTCCGGGGTAAGCGCCACATCGATCGCAGGGCCTTCGATGCCGAGGGCTTCGACGGCCGGCGTACCGACCGCAAACGGTTCGACGAGCTCGATGATACCATCGTGCTCGTCGCCAATTCCCAGCTCGCGCGCGGAACAAAGCATGCCCTGGCTTTCGACGCCACGGATATTCGACGGCTTGAGAACATCGCCGGTTGCAGGGATGACAGAGCCGGTGGGAGCATAGATGCCGGTGAGCCCGGTTCGCGCATTGGGAGCGCCACAGACGATCTGCTTGATGCCATCCCTGGTTTCCACCGTACAAAGGCGTAGCCGGTCGGCGTTGGGATGCTGAACCGCTTCCTTGACATGAGCGACCGTGAATGGCGCCAGCGCGCTCGTGCGGTCAACGACATCCTCGACCTCAAGACCGAGACTGGTAAGCTTTTCCGTGATTGTCTCAAGCGAAGCCTCGGTCTCGAGATGCTCCTTGAGCCAGGGCAGGGTGAACTTCATCGCGACAGACCGTTGTAAGTGGTGGGCAGATCGAGCGGGGCGAAGCCGTAATGCTCCAGCCAGCCGATATCGCCGTCGAAGAAGGTGCGCAGATCGGGAATGCCGTATTTCAGCATGGCAACCCGGTCGATCCCCATGCCGAAGGCGAAGCCCTGCCACTCGGCCGGATCCAGCCCGACCGCTTCGAGCACGCGAGGATGAACCATGCCACAACCGAGAATTTCCAGCCAGTCGTCACCTTCGCCGATGATGAGCTCATCCCTGGTTCGCCGGCAGCCGATATCGACTTCCGCCGAGGGCTCGGTAAATGGAAAGAAGCTCGGACGGAAGCGCACGGGCACGTCATCGCGCTCGAAGAACGTTCGCAGGAAGTCGATCAGACAGCCCTTGAGATGCCCCATGTGGGAACGACGATCGATGACCAGACCTTCCACCTGGTGGAACATCGGCGTATGGGTCGCGTCGCTGTCGCAACGATAGGTCCGTCCCGGGGCAATGATGCGGTGGGGCGGCTTGTTGGCCATCATGTGGCGAATTTGCACGGTACTGGTGTGCGTTCGCAACAACAGCGGTGCCTCTCCCTGCGCGTCGGGGCGAAGAAAGAACGTGTCGTGCATGGCTCGCGCGGGATGCTCCGGCGGAAAATTCAGCGCGGTAAAATTGTGAAAATCATCCTCGACATCCGGCCCTTCGGCAACCGCAAAGCCCATGTCCGCGAAAATGGCGATGATCTCATCGGTCACCTGGCTTACGGGGTGGATATGACCATGCGGGCGGGAGCGTGATGGCAATGTAACGTCCACTCGCTCGGCCAGCAGCCTTGCCTCAAGCGCAGCCTCGGCCAGCTGGTCGCGGCGTTGCAGGATCGAGGTTTCGATGGCACGCTTGAACTCGTTGATCGCCTGTCCTGCCCTGGGCCGCTCCGCTGGATCGAGTTGACCCAGCCGCTTGGCCAGTTCGGTGACCCGGCCTTTCTTGCCGATCAGGGCAACGCGGGTATCCTCGAGTTCACGCAGATCGCCTGCGGCTGCGATCCGGATTTCAAGTTCTTCCAGAAGCCTGGGCAGATCCTCGAGCATGGGTTCAGCCTACCTTCGCATTGACATAAATGATTCAAAGAAAAAGGGGCCTGGCAAGGCCCCTTCGATGAGCGGCCTGGCAAGGTCCGCTCCTTTCCACCTGAACGCCGCGAACTGGTCTCGCGACGTTGCAAGATCTCCGGCTCAAGCCTGGAGAGCGGCCTCGGCTTTCTGGACGAAGCCCGCAAAACCCGCTGCATCATGGATGGCGATATCGGCAAGGACCTTTCGATCAAGCTCGATCCCGGCGACCTTCAAGCCATGCATGAACTGGCTGTAAGTCATGCCGCTGATCCGTGCCGCGGCATTGATTCGCTGGATCCACAGGCCGCGAAAATCACGCTTGCGGTTGCGGCGGTCGCGATAAGCGTACTGCCCGGCCTTCTCCACCGCCTGACGTGCCGTCTTGATGCAGTTCTTGCGGCGGCCGGTATAACCCTTTGCCAGTGCAATAACTTTCTTGTGCTTGGCGTGAGAAGTCACGCCGCGCTTCACTCTTGCCATCTCCAACCGTCCTTCACGTCACCGGCCCGGTCACTGGAACCGGGCAGGCTCTAAACCCCGCGGCCGTCACAAGCCACTCATACCAATCAGCAGGCGACGGCTTCAGCCGCCGTAAGGCATCATTACCCGCACGAGCACGGAATCGCCGGGACGCACGATTGCGGACTTGCGTGCCAAAGTCTTGGCCTTCTTCGGCTGCGCGGTCATGTTATGCCTGTGACCGGCACGACGACGCTTGATCTTGCCGGTACCGGTGAAAGAGAACCGCTTGGCGGCGCTCCGCCGGGTCTTCAACTTCGTCATGCCGGAAAACTCCAATAGCAAAAAACACCCGCATGCAGGCATGCGGGGCCGGAGCGGGTTATAGTCAAAGCTGCGGGACTGCGCAACCGATCAAAGCCGGGAAACAGGGCAGTCCCGCGTTCTTTTTTCGACGGGCTGTCAGCGGTTGCGCGGCGAGGTGACCAGCTGGATCGGCCGGGTGCCGCCCTGTGCCTGCATCACGACCGGTTCTTCCTCCCGTGGAGCATAGACGCGACCGGTCTTGCCCAAGGCCCGCAGGGCGCTTGAAATGAAGCGCGCGCCAAGGTCGCCTTGAAGGTTGGGGAAGGGGGCGTAGTGCAGGTCCCACAACACCTGAAGCTTGGTGTAGGCACCATCGACGTCGTCGACCTCGGTATCGGCGATGCGCTCCTCGATATGCATCAGCCGCGAGCCGATGGCATCCATTTTCTGCTCAAGGGCAAAGCGACGGGAGAAATCCTCGTCCTGCATCGCTTCCTCGTATCGACGAGTCACCTTCGAGATCGAAGTGACCGCGCCATTCGGGTCGTTGAAGTCCACGGCCGGGGTCGTGCCCGATATCCGGCGCAGGGACGCGCGCGCATCCTCAAGGGCGTTGACCAGCGCGATCCGTTCGGCCCGCAGTGCGGCCATGCTGCCGGCTGCGTATCCCCCCTGCGGCATGTCCAGCACCCGTCCCACGACCAGCAGCTTGTCGAGCTGGATCGGGCCGCGGCAACGGAAGGTGCCGGCCACGCTGGACAACGTGCCGACCTTGCGGCCGGAGATCACGGTGCCGAGTCCGGCAAAACCTTCGTGGAACAACCAGATCTTCAATTGGTCACCTTCGCGGATGGCGTAGATTCCGCCGTCCACGAGGGTCCGGTCGCTGCAGTCGATCACGACCTGGGATCCCCGTTCGATGACTGGGGTCAGCGCATCGTCTTCCAGCCGGGCAGCAATCTGCCAGGGCGCACCGGATGCCGTCATGTCCTTGCCGTTTCCGTTCTTCATTGTCCTACTCCTCAACAGATCCACGGCCCCGTCGGGGTTCGTTTGCCTCCAGCCGGTCGCGCAACAGGTCACGCGCCGACTTGACCAGATGCAGGCGCAGGCGGCGATACCAGGCTCCGTCGCTTTCGGGGCCTTCCGACTGCTCCAGGTTTTCCATGATGTAGCTTGCGAGATTGAGCGCCTTGAGCGCACCTGCGTAGGTTGCGGGCTTGCGTTCCATGAGCCTGAGTTCGATCGGCCGCTGCAGATGCTCGGTGAGGAAGCTCCAGCCCTCTTCCGTCAGGCGGCAATTGTCATGAAAGACTTCGAGAGCCATCCATACGGCGACATAGTCGATGACCGGGTCGCCGCCGCGGTCCCGATGCGTGCGGGCGAGCTCGAGGACGTTATCGAGGCTCCGGTCGATCTCGTTGTTCGTGCGGTTGGCCTCTTGTGCCGCCGACATACTGCGTTTCCCTTGAACCGTTTGCGGTGTCGATATTTTTTACATTCTTTCGAATGCCGCGAATCGTCAACAATCAATTGCATCGACACTTGATTATTCAATTATAAGTTAACAGTAGGAAGTTAATTTTCGCTCAGTAAGCTCCATATTCTACTTGGAGCTTTTTTGTTTACATTTATGGGAACTCAAAAATCAACAGAGCCTCTCTCTCTAAAAGTGATAGATCTGGCACTGTTTTACATGTGGAGTGAAAATCTCTGGAATGTGGACCGACACTTTCGGAATGCAGATGCGCTCGGGTTTTCAAAGTGTCGGAATTTCGACACCTTGAATCAGCTGGCGAACATCTGGATATGTCGAATGTCGTCAGGTCTGACGACTGGTGACGGGACCGGGGCGACGCAGGATCAGCGTCGTCCATGGGGACAGATCAAGTCTGCCCACCAGTTGAAGCCCCGTCCGCACATGGGCCTCGATCACGGTATCGGCCTGCCGGTCGAGCAGGCCCGCAAGAATGGCGTGTCCGCCACGGGCCAGATGCCGTCGCAGGCCGGGTGCCATGGCGCATAGCGGGTCCGCGAGAATATTGGCGAAGACCAGGTCATAGGGGGCCGAGCGATGGATCAGGGCACTATCGTACCCATCGGCGAGCACGGTTCGGATGCGGTGTCCGACGGCATTCTGGCAAGCATTCTCGGCAGCCACTCGTACGGCGATCGGATCGTTGTCGCTGGCGACGATCGCTTCGCCGCGCCGCGCCGGGAGCGAGCGGGCGGCAGCGATGGCGAGGATCGCCGAGCCGCATCCCATGTCGAGAACGTGCTCCGGTCTGTGTCGGGTGAGCAGGTCTTCAAACGCCAGCAGGCAGCCGGACGTACTGCCATGCTCGCCCGAGCCGAACGCCATGCCGGGTTCGAGCAGGATGCCGGTCTTGTTCCGCGGAACATCTGCCCCACGTCCATGGCCGTGGATGACGAAGCGCCCGAGTTCGAGCGTCGAGCGCGGCATGCTGGCCTTGGCCAGCCAGTCCTCATGGGCGAGAAAGCTGAATTTCAGTTCCGGAACGTCGAGATCGTGCGGCTGGAGGATATCGCCAATTGCAGCAGAAAGCGTGTTTGCGTCCGGCTTGTCCTCGAACAGGAGGTCGACATTCCATGCGATGGTCTGCTCGTTCTCATCGGCTTCAGTCTCCATGATGGAGGCCGACAATGCCAGTTCCTCCAGTGAATCGAGCATGTCGAGTGCCGGAGCGTCGCCGAGCTTGAAAGTCGCCCGCCACAGGCCCTGCGGAGTCCTGCCGTTCTTGCGGTTGGTCGTCATGCTGCCTGCACGAAGCTGTCTATCACCTTTTTCGAACCCGCCTTCTCGAAGGCGATTTCGAGCTTGTTGCCCTCGATGGCCTCGACCTGCCCATAACCGAACTTGTCGTGAAAGATGCGGTCACCGACCTTGAAACGCCCGGCTTTCACGGCAGGGCGTACGGAAAGGGTTTCCGCCCGCCCGTCGATGACTTTCGCCAGTGCGGCCTTGCGGCTGCGATATCGGGCAACCTGCGGCTCGAACATGGCGTCGTCGAAAAGCGCCTCACGGTCCGGTCGCATGGCCGGATTGCGATGGAGATGCTCGACATGCTCGGCCGGTAACTCCTCGACGAACCGGGATGGCGTGCTGGTCGACCACTGATTGTAGACCTGGCGATTGGCGGCAAAGCTGATGGTGCAACGCTGGCGGGCCCGCGTGATGCCGACATAGGCGAGCCGACGTTCCTCCTCGAGCGCGGTACTGCCGCCTTCATCCAGTGAACGCTGGTTGGGGAACAGCCCCTCCTCCCAGCCCGCAAGGAACACATTGGCAAATTCCAGCCCCTTCGCGCCGTGCAGCGTCATGATCGTGACCATGTCGGCGTCGGGATCGCCCACCGTGTCCATCACCAGGCTCACATGTTCGAGGAAGGCGCGCAGGGTATCGAACTCCTCGATGGCCTTCACCAGTTCCTTCAGGTTGTCCAGCCGGCCCGGCGCTTCGGGGGTCTTGTCGGCCTGCCACATGGCGGTATAGCCCGACTCGTCCAGGACCGCTTCCACCAGTTCGCGCGGTTCCAGCCTATCAAGATCGGCCCGCCAGCGGTCGACCGCAGTCAGGAACGATTGCAGCGCGTTCCGGGTGCGGGTCGCCAGGTCATCGGTGGCGGCAAGACTGCGTGCCGCCTCGAACAGCGGGATGTCCGCGGCTCGTGCCGTCGCATGCAGCGTGCGCATGGCGGCCTCGCCGATACCCCGGCGCGGTGTGTTGATGATGCGCTCGAAGGCGAGATCGTCGTCACTCTGGGCTATCAGCCGCATGTAGGCGATGGCGTCACGGATTTCGAGCCGTTCGTAGAATCGCGGACCACCGACGACACGATAGGGCAGGCCCATCTGGTTGAAGCGATCCTCGAACTTGCGGGTCTGGAATCCGGCCCGCACCAGCACCGCCGTATCGGCCAGCCGTCCGCCCTTGCGCTGCCACGCCTCGACCTCCTCGCCGATATAGCGTGCCTCCTCCTCATCGTCCCACAGCCCTGCGATGCGCACGGGCTCGCCCTCGTCGTCCTCCGTCCAAAGGGTCTTGCCATGTCTCGCGCGGTTCTTCGCGATCAGGCCGGAGGCCGCGCCGAGGATATGACCGGTCGAGCGGTAATTGCGCTCGAGGCGGATGATATCGGCACCAGGGAAATCCTGCTCGAAACGCAGGATGTTACCCACTTCCGCACCGCGCCAGCTGTAGATCGACTGGTCGTCATCGCCCACACAGGTGATGTTCCTGTGCTTTTGCGCCAGTAGCCGTAGCCAGAGATACTGGGCGATGTTGGTGTCCTGATATTCGTCGACGAGAATGGCCCTGAAGCGCTTCTGGTAGTCCGCGAGCACGTCGGGATTGTTCTTGAGCAAGGTCAGGCCATGCAGCAGCAGGTCGCCGAAATCACAGGCGTTCAGTGTGAGAAGGCGCTGCTGGTAGGTCTCGTAGAGTTGTACCGAGCGGCCTTGTGCAAAGTCGCCGACCTCGGAGACCGGGACTTCCCCGGGCCGGTAGCCGCGATCCTTCCAACGCTGGATGATGCCGAGAAGCACCCGGGCAGGCCAGCGTTTCTCGTCCAGACTGGCTGCCTGCAACACCTGCTTGACCAGGCGCAGCTGGTCATCGGTATCGAGGATGCTGAACGACGGTTTAAGGCCCAGCAGTTCGGCATGGCGCCGCAGCATGCGCACGCCGATCGCATGGAAGGTCCCGAGCCACAGCCCCTCCACCGAACGGCCCAGCATGTGGCTGACCCGCTCGACCATCTCCCGTGCGGCCTTGTTCGTGAATGTCACCGCCAGCACCTCGTGCGGGCGCACGCGGCCGGTCATCAGGAGGTGCCCGAGCCTTGTCGTCAGCACGCGTGTCTTGCCGGTACCCGCTCCTGCGAGCACGAGAAGCGGCCCGTCATCGGCGGTGACGGCCTGCCGCTGTTCGGCATTCAGGGTCATGAGATAGGCGGCGTCGCCGCTGGACTGGGGTATCATCCCTCGAATTCATTCAGCTGGAACGTTTGGGTCCCTCATGAGTATACGACCGCGACCATCATGACCAGAGACGAGCGTGAGACCGGTGGCGATGACCGGCTGCACCGGCTTCACCCGCGCCCGTGTTCCTGGGCGCGGGCGAGCAGCAGCGCCTGGTTGTAGGCCCGGATGAGATCGGTCAGACGGACCTCGCCGACCACTTCGGGATCATCGCGCGACCGGACGACGGGAATGTTCTGCTCGTGCCGGCTCTGGCAACGGCGCAGGGCAGTCGCGAGATCGTCGTCGGGCGTCAGCACCACATCGCTGCGGCGGACGAGCCGCTCGGCGGTGATCGTCCGGTCGGGATCGTCCATGAAGGCGGCATCGGCGAGGTCCTCGAAGCTGATGGAACCCATCAGCTTGTGCTCGTCGTCGACCACGAAGATTGGCGCATGGCTGGCCCGGAAGCGCGCCTTGAGGATATCCAGGCTGGCCGTCCGGGCGACCAGTTCATGATCGTCGCGCATTACCGCCACGACCCGGCGGGCGCGTAGGAGTCCGAGTTCGTGCTGGCCATCGACCGAGATATCGCGTTGCGCGAGTTGCCAGTGGAAATAACTGTCTCCGTAGAACCGGCGGGTGATGAGAGCGGCCACCGACACCGAAGCCATCAGGGCGAAGGTGACGCCATAGTCGGTGGTCAGCTCGAAGATCATGATGATGGTGGAGATCGGCGCGCCGAGCGTACTGGCGGCGACCGCCCCCATGCCGATGACGGCGTAGACCGAAGGTTGCGAGCCGAGAGAGGGAACGAGTGCCGTTGCGACCGTGCCGAAGGCTCCGCCGGACAGTGCGCCGATGGCCAGGCTCGGCGAGAATATGCCGCCTCCCATGCGACTGCCGTGACAGAGCGAGGTGGCGACGATCTTGGCGATGGCAAAGGCGATGAGCAGGTTGAGCGGCGTTTCGTTGAACAGCGCGTGGTTCGTCATCACGTAGCCGATGCCCAGAACTTCGGGATAGTAGAGGGCGATGAGGCCCAGCAGCAACCCGCCGCAGGCGGGCTGAAGCCAGAAGGGTGTGCCCAGCCGCTGGTGGACGGACTGCACGAAGCCCATGCCGCGCATCAGCACGATTGCGGTGATGGCGCTGAACACGCCCAGGAGAATGAAGGCCGGCACTTCCCAGAAACTCTGGACCTGCTGGGTTCCGAGATCGAAGGCCGGGTTGTCGCCGATGTGCAGGCGGGTCACGATGGTGCCGATCAGACTCGATATCACCACCGGCGAGAATGCCCCCAGCCCGTAATGGCCGACCACGACCTCGAGCGCGAAGAAAACGCCGGCAATCGGAGCGTTGAAGGCGGCGGCCACCGCGGCGGCGACGCCGCATCCCAGCAGCGTGCGGCCGAGCGAAGGGCTTAGATGAAGCCAATGTCCGACCTGCGAGGCGAGGCCGGCACCCAGATGGACGATCGGACCCTCCCGGCCGACCGAGCCGCCGATGCCGATCGTGCACACGCTGTAGGTGGCGGCCGCCCAGATGCTGCGCCAGGTCATCCGTCCATTGCGCAGGGCACTCGCTTCGATGACATCCGCGACACCCTGTGGCCGGCCGTCGACGAACAGGAAACGGCTGGCGATGCCGAGGGCGAGACCGCCCGTTGTCGTGATCGCGATCAGGAGCAGGGGAGCCATTCCGGCGGCCGCGATCGGCATCTGCTCCTCGCGCACGCCGTAGATCGTCAGCGTGACGACATCGATCAGCAGGCGAAAGGCGATCGATCCGTAGCCGGCCGCGGCACCGACCGCGAGAGCGAGCACGGACAGGCGGATCTGGTCGTCGCCCATGCGATCGAGCAGGCGCCGCGCGGCGCTGGAGACCACGTTGACCGGCCTCATGACGGGTCGCGTCCTGTCCGTTCGTTCCGCGTTGGATGCATCGCCCTCAATTCCACTGCCGCGGGGACCATAGGACGCTTGGCGGGCGAGGTGAACCGCGTCAGTCCGGTCATCGGCCTCTCGACACCGTCTTGCGTGCCGTGCGATGCATGCATGCTACAGCCCGCCGCCCCTTGGGACGGTTGTCGTTTGGCGGTATCCGCCCGAAATGGCGGAATCGTGCCGTCTGCCAGGCGGGGCCGCTCCGGCGCCTGTATCCGCTGGAGGTTCATGAAGGCCGTGAAACGGGGAAGGACGCCATGTCGGAGCATGATCGAATTATCAATATCAGTCAGTCGCCGATTACCTTCGGTCGTGGAGCGCTGGTGGAGACCGGCGATATTGCCCGGTCGTTCGGGCTCACGCGTGTGCTGTTGATGACCGATCCGCATATGGCCGCGAGTGCACATGTCGATACGGTCCGGCATTCCCTGTCAGCGGCAGGTCTTCAGGTCGAGATCTATGCCGGTTGCGAAGTCGAACCCACCGACCGGTCGTTGATGGTTGCCAGCCGGGCTTTGGGTGACAGTAGTGCCGAAGGGATTGTCTCCGTTGGTGGCGGATCGGTGATGGATACGGCCAAGGCCGCCAATCTCTATGCGACACACCCGGCGGAGTTCCTCGACTATGTCAATGCGCCCATAGGAAAGGGAATCCAGCCGCCCGGGCCGCTGCGGCCGCATATCGCCTGTCCCACGACTTGCGGTACAGGCAGCGAATGTACCGGGATCGCGGTATTCGACCTTTTGTCGATGAAGGCTAAGACGGGAATAATGTCGCGGCGAATGCTTCCCGATCATGCGATCGTCGACCCCGATGCCACGGTTACCCTGCCGCGCACGGCGCTGACATCCACGGCCCTCGATGCCTTGTGTCATGCGATGGAAGCCTACACCTGCAGACCGGCATCAACCCGGGAAAGACCCGCAACGGCAAGCGCCCGGCCGATGACCCAGGGCGCCAACCGCTGGTCGGACGAGATCGCCGCCATCGCCATCCGCGGCATCGCCTGCCACTTCGGTCGTGCCGCGCTCGATCCCGCCGACGACGAGGCGAGGGAAGCGCTCATGTGGGCATCGACCATGGCCGGGACCGCCTTTGGCAATTCCGGCTGTCATGTACCTCACGCCATGTCCTACAGCGTCTCCGGCCTGGTTCGCGACTACCGGCCCGCGGATTATCCACCCGGTCCGCCGTTGATTCCTCATGGCCTGTCCGTCATCCTCAACGCCCCTGCCGTCTATCGCCTGACCGGCGCGGGCGCTCCGGAGCGGCATGCGCAACTGGCCGACTGGCTGGGGGCGGCGGATGACGGCGCTCCACCCGGCGAACGGGTCGCCCGATGGCTCGTCTCGATGATGAGGCTGGCGGGACTTCCCGGTGGATTGGCGGATATCGGCTACAGTCCGGCCGACATTCCCCAACTGGTGAAGGGTGCCCTGCCACAAAGACGCCTGCTGGACAATGCACCGGCAGCCATCGACCGTGCCCGGCTTGAAGATCTCTATGCCGAGGCGATGGTTCACTCCTGAGGAATTTCTACTCAGATGGGTGCCGTCGCGGCAAATTCCCAGTAGAGTTCGCGGGCTTTGCGGTAGATCGGACCCGCCTGCAGATCGCGATATTCGATACGGGTAATTGGTAGTACTTTTGCATAATTTCCCGTGGTGAAGATCTCATCTGCCGCTTTGATATCGTTGCGGGTGAGGGTGGTCTCCATGGCGGGAATGCCGGCATCCTGGAACAGTTTCAGCACGCGCTGGCGGGTGATGCCGTTGAGGAACGTCCCGTTGCAGACCGGCGTCATGGCGACGCCGTCGCGGGCGATCCACAGATTGGCTGTTGCCAGTTCGGCGACATTCCCCGAAGGATCGAAGGTGATGCAGTTCTGGAACCCGCGGGCGTTGGCGTCTTTCAGGGCGCGCTGCATGTTGGGATAGAGGCATCCCGATTTTGCGTCGGTGGGGGCAGCATCGCGCGCGGGTCGGCGGTAGGGCGAGAAGCACACCGACATCCCTTTTTCCTCGGGCATCGGCAGTTCGTGAATGGCCATGGCAAAGCGCGTGGAATTCGCATCCGGAATGACGAACCCTGTCGTGGCAAAGAACATCGGGCGAATGTAGACAGCCCGGTCAGGCGAAAATCTCCGCACGCCATCTCTTGCGATTTCAAGAATTTCGCCGGCGTCGATATCCGGTTCGAGCAGCAGGCTGCGTGCCGAGCGCACGACCCGTTCGCAATGCAGATCCAGATCCGGAGTCATGCGGTCGAATGCGCGCGCGCCATCGAACACCGAGCTTGCCATCCAGAAGGCGTGATCCATCGGCGAGAGGATGGGCGTGGTCCCGTCCTGCCACGCACCGTTGTAGAAAACCCAGCTCGACATTTCCCGTTCCTCCCTTGCCTGGCCGCCTGCGCTGCGCCTCATTCGGGCCGATTAGCATGGACGGACCCGTGCGGCCAGCCCCGTGCGGCTTCGGGATGGATCTCGGCGGACGCGCCCGCCGTCATTACGCCCGTTGTCAGTACAGTCCCGTGAATGCGCCGGGTACGGCCGCCGTTGTCGGACGTTCGCCGCCATCGTCGATGGCCACCCTGGTGTTGCCACGGGTGATCTGTGCCGGTATGCCGCGCCGCTCCATGAGCTCGGCCTCGACCACGTCCCAGTCGATGCGTGCTGCGGCATCGCCGGCCTTGGCGATGATCCGCTGGCGGATGTCGGGAGGAGGCTTGAGGCTGAAGCTGTAGGTGGCTTCGAGCTCGTCGAGCTGATCGATGTCGGGATGGGCCTCGATGAACAGTTCACCCCTGGACCAGCCGAGCTTGACCGGTTCGTTGATGACCTGGACCCTGGTGTTCGGACCGACCTTCCCGAACAGATCAGCGACGGCTTCGGGATACATGCGGATGCATCCGCGACTGACCCGCCGCCCAACGCCGAAGGGCTTGTTGGTTCCGTGGATCAGGTAGGTGGGCCATCCAAGGTAGATGGCGTGGCGACCCAGCGGGTTGTCCGGGCCGGGAGGAACCACGGCTGGCAGGTCCGGACGGTCCGCACGCGTGTCGGCGGTCGGTCGCCACGTCGGGTCCTTGGTCTTTCGCACGACCTGGGTGGTACCCACAGGCGTCCCGTACCCTTCCCGTCCCACGCCGATCGCGTGGGTTTCCACAACATCCCCGCGGAACAGATACAGCCGCAATTCGGCGAGATTGATGACAATCCCGCGACGATCAACTTCGGGCAGAATGTGCGCGGTCGGGAGAACAATCAACCGCTCCGCGCCGGGAACCCAGATGTCGACACCCGGATTGGCCGCGGAAATCGCGAGGATACCCAGGTCGTTCTTTTGGGCGACCTCGACCAGCACGGTCTTGTCGTCGGTGACCTGATAGGTGATGCTGCCCAGCAGGTCGCCGGATGGCGTTGCAACCGTGGCGAGAACCGGCGGTGAAAACCATAGCGCCAACAGCAGGGAGAGGCCGGTGCGATGGAAAAAGCCCAAGCCGGCATTTCCGGACAGTCGACCGATCATTGTCTTTCCTTCACGGCCAGGAACCGAAAAACCATGTCATCTCCTGATAACACAAAACCGGCGGAAGGCCGCCGGATCCGGATGACATCAAATCTGAGGCTATTTCCGGATATGCATGCCTGCAGGCCATGATCTCCGTCAGGCCAACCGGGCACACCGCCTCCGGCATGTCGCGGACCGTGCCCGAACATGCCGGATAAAGCGGTTGGACGAACCTACTTGCGCAGATTCGCGCGGAAGATGCGGTCGGCCTTTTCGCTGGCTACGTTCGCGTCCTCGGCCGCAGCCGCTGCGGCAGCCGAAGCCTCGGAAGCGGCAGACTGGGCAGCCGTGGCCTTGGCGTCGGCACTCTCGGCGATCGCGCGTACACTGGCGATTTCGGAACGCAACTGGTCGATATCGCTCTGATTGGAGCAACCTCCAAGGGCGAGGACCGAGCCGGCAACGGCAACCATGGCAAGTGATGAAAGTCTCATCGTTCTAAACTCCTTCACGCGGGCAGACCAAAAGCGCCATCCAACGGCAGCCAGGACGGAACGAGACCGCCATTTCGGGCAATCGGCCGTCGAGCGCGCAGTAATTATAGTGACATGTACCGACAGTTGAAGAGTGCATTATGGTGTCAGGGTCGGATCTCGATGGGTGTGCCCGGACGAACACTGTTCCAGATCACGTCCATTTCCTCGTTGGTGACCGCAATGCACCCTTCGGTCCAGTTGAACAGATAGTGTTCGGCACCCCAATGCTGCAGTTCCTCGGGAAGCCCGTGCAGCATGATCGAGCCGCCGGCCGGCCGGCCCAGCGAGCGGGCTTCCTGAATGTCGGCGCGATTGGGATAGGAGATGCGGATGGACTTGTAGAAGCGGCTGTCGCCTTTCCACTCGTCGAGCCAGTAGAGCCCCTCGGGCGTGCGGCCGTCGCCTTCATAGCGCTTGTCACCACGCGGTTGACGGCCAAGCGCCACGCGGAATGTCCGCACGACGGTCCCGCCCTTGAGCAGTTCGAGCAGGCGCTTGCGCTTGTACACCACGATGCGGTCGGCCTGGCCAGTCGGCATCATGGCCGACCGGGCAGGAGAAGCGAAGGGAAGAGGGCAGGCTGTGGCTAGGATCATCCCCTTGAGGAAAGATCGTTTGCGCATGAAAAGACGACTCCGGATCGGGAGAACCCCATGAAAGCACGTGCAGGTTAAGATCTGGTTAGCGCCGCGATGAATGCCGATCAAGCGCGATATCGGCACTCCGTCGCATGACATCGGCGATCGTCAACCGCCGTTGCACCGATCTGACGGCTTCCACGCCGGACGCGAAGGCGCTATCACTTCCGGCATGACCGAAATCGAGATCATCGAGGGCCGGCAGTCATCGCCGGTATTGCTCCTGTGCGACCATGCCGGCCATCGGGTGCCCGGCGGCATCCACTTCCTGGGGATCGGCGAGGAGCAGCTCCGCCGTCATATCGGCTGGGACATCGGCGCTGCCGACGTGACGCGCAGGCTCGCGGCCCGCTTCGGCGCCGCGGCCATCCTCGATCACTGTTCGCGGCTGGTCATCGACCCCAATCGCCGCCCCGGTTCGCCTACCTCGATTCCGCCCGTGAGCGACGGCTGCGTCATTCCCGGCAACGGTAATCTGTCCGCGCCGGAAGTATCCCGGCGGATCCGCGAGTATTTCCTGCCCTATCACCGGACCGTGGCGCGGCGGGTCGGGGCCATGCGCCGGGCGGGCATCGTTCCCGTCGTGATCGCCGTTCACAGCTTCACTCCGCGGATGAACGGTCTCGACAGGCCGTGGCATGTCGGCGTGCTCTGGCGGGGGGACACGAGACTCTCCGCTCCCGTGCTCGAAAGGCTGCACGCCCGCGGGGAGCTGATCGTCGGCGACAACCAGCCTTATTCGGGCCTGCACGAAATGGGTTTCACCATGGCCTTTCATGGTCAGCGGACCGGCTTGCCCCACCTGATGCTGGAAATCCGCAACGACCTGATTGCCGATCCGGGCGGTGCCGGGCATTGGGCAGGGGTCGTGGGCGATGTCCTGCAGCCGAGCCTTGATGACTCGAGCCCGAAGTCGCTCTATTCGGTCAGCAACGATGAAATTACCGGGATGCGAAAATCATGGCGGCACGCCAGCCTCTTCTCACCCTCGGAGTCGAGGAGGAATATCTGATCGTCGATCTCGAGACCAGGGAGCTTGCCACGGAACAGCCGGAGGGCTTCATGGATCGTTGCCGGGAAGCGCTCGGAGATCAGGTCACGCATGAGATGCTGCAGGCGCAGGTTGAAATCGGTACCTCGGTGTGCCGCAATGTCGATCAGGTCCGAAAGGAACTGGCCGGGCTGCGGCGAACCGTCTCCGATTGCGCCCGGGAATATGGTCTCGGTCTGATCGCCGCTTCGACCCACCCGTCCGCAAGCTGGCGCGACCAGAAAAGCGTCGATCTGGACCGCTACCGGCTGATCAGCGAGGACTTCCAGGCCATCGCGCGGCGCCTTGTCATCTGCGGCATGCATATCCACGCCGGCATCGACGACGACGACCTGCGCATCGATCTCATGAATCAGGCTACCTATTTCCTTCCGCACCTGCTGGCCCTCTCCACGTCATCACCGTTCTGGGAGGGTAACGATACCGGCATGAAGGCCTTCCGCCCGACCATCTTCGGCGACCTGCCGCGCACGGGACTGCCGGACGTCTTCGACAGCTACAGCGACTGGACGGAGATGCTGGACATCATGGAGCGCACCGGCGTGGTCAACGATGCGACCAAGATCTGGTGGGACATGCGGCCCAGCGTCAAGCAGCCGACCCTTGAGATGCGGATCTGCGACATGTGCACGAGACTGGAGGATTGCGTCACCATTGTCGCGATCTACCAGTCGTTGCTGTCCTTTCTCTTCGAGCTGCGCGCGGGCAACCGGACATGGCGCCGCTACCGCCAGATCCTGATCGAGGAGAACAAGTGGCGTGCCCAGCGGTACGGCGTGTTCGGCACGCTCGCCGACTATGGGCGACGCGAACTCGTGCCGTTCGGGGACCTGATGGAGGAACTCAAGGACCTGCTGCGTCCTCATGCAAGCCGTCTGGGTTGCCATGGAGAACTCGAACAGGTCGATGCGATCTTGCGCAGCGGAACCAGTGCCGATCATCAGATTGCCGTCTATAATGCGGCGCTGGAACGGGGCGCGGATGAGGCGCGGGCGCGACTGGAGGTGGTCGACTGGCTGCTTGAGGCGTCGCTCGAAGGAGTCCCCGCCTGAGAATTGTCAACAGGAGTGAAATGATGACCGCTCGCAACGATATCGAGACGTTGGACATGGCCACCCGGACCGAACTTGAGGCGGCAGCGTTCCGTCGGCTGGTTGCCCATCTTCGGGAACGTACCGATGTGCAGAACATCGACCTGATGAACCTCGCCGGGTTCTGCCGCAACTGCCTCTCGAAATGGTACAGGGCGGCGGGTGAGGAGCGGGGGGTGGAGCTGGACTACGCTGCCGTTCGTGAGACCATCTACGGAATGCCCTATGATACATGGAAGGAACGCTACCAGACCGAGGCGACCGAGGCGCAGACGCGGGCCTTTGCCGAATCGTCCCGCCCGGCTCACGACTGACCGGCTGCGGCCGGATCGGATGGATTTTCGATAAATTCCCGGCAAATGTCCCGGTCGTTCACCTTTTCTTAATCGATCGCGCCGACAATCCATTGTTGTAGTCAAGAATGTCTACAACTGAGTCGGAATAAAGCGATGCCAGTCCATCATATATCTTCATTCGTATCGAATTTCCGCCGTGACCGCGAGGGTGCCGTCGCGGTCATCGTCGCCCTGGCCTTTCCCGTTCTGGTCGGAGTGCTCGGGCTCGGCACCGAGGTGGGATACTGGTACAAGGTCCAGGCGGACATGCAGCGCGCCGTCGATCTCGCGACGCATGCCGGCGCGGTTGAACTCGCGGAAAGCGGCGATGAGGACAAGGCGATTCAGGCGGCCTATTCGGCGGCCCTGCTCAATGGTGTCGATGCTGGCGAGATCGAGGTATCGTTGGTGGAACTCGCGGACAGCGAAGCGATTTCCGTAACGGCGCACCGGCATGCCTCCCGCTATTTTTCGGGGCTTCTGGTGAGCGATGGCGGCATGGACATCGCCGCCAATGCCACCGGCCGGATATTGCCGGAACGCTTCATCTGCATCCTCGCGCTCGGCCCGGGTGGTGATGGAATCACTGCAGGCGGCAGCGCCTCGGTCGACGCCAATGGATGTTCCATTCACTCCAATTCGACCGGTTCCACATCCGTCACCGCTACCGGCTCGTCGTTCATCCGGGCCGACTGCATTTCCATGGCCGGCAGCTCGCCCTATCTCTCGACCAGTCATTACACACTTGGGGAATGTCCAAACCTGGAGCCCGGTCTCCCGGAAATCGATGATCCCTATGCCGACATCACGCCACCCAATCTCGGTCTGGCACCATTCAACAACCTGCAGAGCTCCCGCCGCGAGTCGCAGATTTCCTCCGGCCGATACGATTCGATGGAATGGAAGGACAATGTCCAGATCGACGATGGTGCGACCATCGTCATCGACGGGGGCCGTCTGTACACGACCGGTAAGACGTCGATCACCGGAACCGGTGTTACCATCTTCCTGATCAATGGCGCCAGGCTCGACATCGGCTCGAACACGACCATGAGCCTGACCGCCAAGAACAGCGGTGATTATGCCGGACTGGTATTCGTCGGCGACCGTACCGCCAACACCGAGAACCACCGTTTTCGCGGTGGTGCCGGGACGTCCCTGCAAGGAGCTGTCTACCTGCCGACCGGGCGCCTCGACATGGCCGGCGGCACGGGTGTCACCAATGGCTGCACGCACCTGATCGCCTACGAGTTCGACTTCATCGGCAATTCCGGGGCCGCGAACAATTGCGACTCGGTCGGTGTCCGCGCCATTCGCCTGAACAAGATGGCCGGTTTCGGCTTCGTCAACTGATGGTGGGCGTGATGACATATCTCGACCGTTTCACGTTCAGGACGAGCCGCTTGCGGAACGGCGTTCCCGACGGCCTCATGGCGGACCGTCGCGGCGTTGCTGCTGTCGAAGCCGCCTTCTTCTTTTCCGGGTTCACCCTGATCGTCCTGATCCTTGCCCAGTTCTACATCGTGATTTCCACGCAGGAGCGCATGCGCGAGGCCCTGAGGGCGGCAGCACAATATGTCATCAATGGCGGCACCAAGCTTGCCAGGGTGCAGACCATCTTCGAGCAGGCTTACGGCACCGATGCGGCCACCTTCGAATCGGAGCTTGTCTGCATCTGTCCGCTGAGCGTCGAGACCTTCGAGAGCGCTTCGGATGACACGTCGGGCGGTGATACGGCCGCCGGCGATACGGACAGCGAAAGCGGGAATGGCGGGGCGACGTCGGATTTCCGGACATCGCAGGGTTATGGTGAACGCGCCACGAGGGTTGCCCTGACCCAGCGGGAGGACGGTAGATGGCCGCAATGCTCCGCGACCTGTGACGATGGCGAGCCCGCCCAGTCGTTTGCGAGCTTCGGCGCGTCCGACCGGCTTGCCGGCGTGCTTATCGATGGCTACAAGGACATCGAGGCCGACATCGCGGTACGTCTTATCCAATGAGGGGGCGCCGGTCTCCGGTGCTCCGCGCGGATGAGCGGGGTGCCACGCTGGTCGAGTTCGCGTTGATCGCTCCCATGTTCATGGCCGTGCTCCTCGGCATTTTCGGCCTCTCTCTCTATCTGTTCCAGACGCATTCGCTGAACAGGGCCATGCGTGAGGCCGTCCGCGAAGTCCTGGTCGAGGAACTCAAGGATCAGAGTTCGATCGAGGGTCATATCGAGCAGAAGCTCGACGATACCGGCTTTTCGACGGCCCGGTGCTCCGTTTCGGTCGACGTGGTCAGCGATGAGGAATCGGTGGCCCATGTCCGGGTGACCTACGATTTCGCCCCGGGACTGCCGTTCGGCGCCGGCACCCTCTTCGAACACGTCTTTGCCACCGAGATACCGATCTTCACGGGTTTCCTGTGACTGCCAGTCGGAGGAAATCCGGTTGTCGGTACATTGCCCGAGTGGGGAGGACACGGCAGCAACCACAGGATTAGAGCGTTTCCCGATTAGGTGAAATCGGAAAACTGGCTCTATCTGTTTGTTTCGACGCATTTCCTGATCGTTCAGGCTATTCCGCCTGAACGGGAAACGCTTGTCTTATGACTTTGCCATCCGTTTGAGCCGGATCGGGCGGAAGGGGACGGATCGCGGAAAAGCCGGTCGTTTGGGGACCGGGTTAGAGTTGGATCGCCCCTTTCTTTTCCATCAGGCCTGAACGGATACCGGGGCTTTGAGGCCCGGATGACAAGCAAAGGACAGCGGAAAAGATGAGCGCATCTCTATCACAGACCCCGGAGCCACAAAATATCGGCATCGACATCTCCAAAGCGACGCTCGATTGCCATGCCCATCCCGCCGGGATCGACCGGCAGTTCACCAATACCGCCAGGGGTCACAAGGCGCTGATCGCATGGGCCGCTCAATGGACCATCGAGCGCATCGCCCATGAAGCGACAGCGACTTGTCATCGCGCGCTCGAGCAGGTACTGGCCGGTCACCCCTGCGTCAGGCTCAACCCCGAACGCGCGCGACGCTTCGCCCAGGCCACCGGCACACTCGCCAAGACCGATCGGATCGATGCCGCCATGCTCGCCCGGATGGCGGCGGTCCTCAAGCCACCGGTCAGGCCAGCCAGAACCGCAACGCAGCTGCAACTGGCCGAGCTCGTCAACGCCCGCAACGGCCTCGTCCGCGCGACAGTGCAGAATTGGGACACGGATTCCCGGTAACACGAAAAGTATTGGTCATGCGTGGCGGAATCTGAGCGGCAGGAAGCCGAGGTCGTCGAGGGGCAGGTTGTCGGACCAGATATAGTCACCGGCGAGGTTGATGTGCTCCCCCCCAAGCGGTGAGAGGCGGACGATGAGTCGAGGGTCGACGTGAAAGCCATCGGCCCGCATGGCAGCGAGTGCGCGTTCGAGATAGCGGCAGTTGAACAGGGCGATGGCGGCGGTCACGAGAGTGAGCGATGCGGCGCGGATCTGCTGGTTTTCATGATTTCTCTCCCGAAACCGGCCGAGGCGATGGAAGGCGACGGCACGCGCCAGACTGTTGCGAGCCTCGCCCTTGTTGAGTTCGGCGTTGACCAGGGAGCGTAGCGCGGGCTCGTTGAACCAGCGTAGCGTGAACAAGGTCCGGCAGACCCGGCCGATTTCCCGAAGAGCCATGGCAAGTCCGTTCTGCAGCCGGAAGCCGGCGAGTTTCCTGAGGATCAGCGATGGCGTCACGATCCGGTTGCGCAAGGCCTCGACGAGTTGTTGCACATTCATCCATTCGGCCTGGATGATCTGGCGATCGAGCCGTTGGCCGAACAATGGTGCCAGCCGCCCATATCGGGATCTTGGCTCGAAAGCATAGAGCTTGCGGTCTGACAGCCTGGGAATGCGAGGCTCGAAGCGGATTCCGAGCAGATGCATGAGAGCGAAGACGATATCGGAAACACCACCGCCATCGACATGGAGGGCCGAGATATCGACATGGGCATCATGGCCGAGAATGCCATCGAGTGTGTGAACGGCCTCGCTGGCGGTGCCGGCGATGACGGTCTGATGCAGGGGCGCGTAACGGTCGGTGATGGTGGTGTAGATCTTGATGATTGGATCCCGGCCGTACAAGCGCAACGGCACGACCACGCTCTTTGCCGCACTGAATGTGCTGACCGGCGAGGTGTTCGGGCAGAACATGGCGCGCCACCGGCACCAGGAGTTCCTCCGCTTCCTGAACACGCTGGAACAGGAAATCCCGACCGGAAAGACCGTGCATGTCGTGCTCGACAATGTCTCGTCGCACAAGACACAAGAAGTCAGGCGCTGGCTCGAACGCCACCCCCGCTGGACCTTTCATTTCACGCCAACATCGGCGTCATGGTTGAACGCCGTCGAGGGCTTCTTCGCCAAGCTGACAAAGCGCAGGCTGAAATACGGGGCCTTCAGTTCCGTCGCCGACCTGCAAGCCGCAATCCAGCGCTTCATAACAGAGCACAACGACACCGAGGCAAAGCCATTCACATGGCGCGCCGACCCAAACGAAATCATCGCTGCTCGAAATCGCGGGTTCCAAATGTTGGAATCATTCCACTAGCGCATCGCCTGCAACGCAGCCGTCATGCCAATGCAATTACCGCACTTCAAACCGCCTTCGATATTGACGCAAGGATTTGAAACTCCTATGAGCAACGCGCGCCGGAGATGTGGGTGAGTGGCTTAAACCAGCGGTTTGCTAAACCGTCATACGGGTAATTCCGTATCGGGGGTTCGAATCCCCCCGTCTCCGCCACCTAGGATAAACACCTGAAAAACAGGGGTTTCTCTGCGGTCCCCGAAAGACCAATGTGTGCCACAATGGCACACGTTTTACAGAGCAACCCACGGTGCCCCACAACCAGTACATCCACCAGCGCCGACAAGGCTGGTACGTCCGTGTCACCGTCCCGCCGACACTCAGGCCCGTCCTCGGGAAAACCCATGTCGTGAAGTCGCTCAAGACACGTGATGTCGAGACGGCGCGGCTACGGCGATGGGGCGTGTTGGCTCAGGTGAACGAGTGGTTTTCCGAAGTGCGAACTGATGGATACCATCCGCTCAGCCCTGAACTTCCCGGATGTGAGCCGGGTGCAAGCGGACCTTGCGCCATAGCGACCCGGAAATCGGAGTTGCAGCCAGAGCCCTCGTGGCGCGTTGTCGGTCCTACTGAACCGGCTCGGGAGGTGATTTCACAATCGCCTGCAACGGACCCGGCCCAAGCTTCGAAGATCTCGGAGCTGATCGAGCTTTGGTTGAACGAGGCTGGCGGAACTTTCACCAAGCAGACCAGTTTTCAACACCGAACCGCCATTGAGCTGTTTATGTCGTCACACGACAGGCAACTTCAGATTGATGCAGTGTCACGCCGGGTCGCGGGCGAATTCGTCTCAACGGTCTTGCTGGCATCGGGTCGGAAGGCAGCGACGATCAACCGTATCATTTCGTCCTTGTCATCCATGTGGCGCTGGGCCGTTCGCCGGGGGCTCGCCGCTGACAATCCCTGGACAAACCAGAGTGTTGTGCCCGCTCGGCAATCTCGCAGTGAAAAGAAGAGGCCCTATCAGGCCAGCGAGTTGAAAAAGCTGCTGTTTTCCAATCCCCGCCCTGTCGTCGGTGGTCGATATGGAGGTGCCCTGCGCGATCTGATCCGTTTGGGATTGCTGACCGGCGCACGCATCAACGAGCTGTGTGAACTGCACAAAGCGGATATCGACCTTGCTGACAGATCCATCACGATCAGGGAAGGCAAGACTAGCAATGCCGAACGGATCATACCTGTGCATCCGAGACTATGCGGCCTGCTGGAGCGACGACTTTGCTCGGGAAGTGATGAATTCCTATTTCCAGAATTGACCCCGGGCGGTCCAGACGGGAAACGGTCATGGTACGCCTCGAAACGCTACACGGCCTTTCGCCGAGCCACCCTTGGTGATGACCGCACCGTGGATTTCCACAGTTACCGGCGGACATTCGCCACCTATCTTGAACACGCTTCCACCATCGATCCAGCGGTCAATGCCAGCGTGATCGCCGAGTTGATGGGCCATTCAGAGCAAAGTTTGGCGCTCAACCTGTACTCGGGAGGTTTGAAAGTGGAACACCTTCGACGGGCCATCGCCTTGCTGGACGAGGTTATCGAGCCCGACATTCTCAGACTTCTGGGCTAAACTGAGGCCAACCGCGCCATCTCGACATCACGTGTCTTGAGCGACCTGACCACATGGGATTTACCGAGGAGTGGTCTCAGTGTCGGCGGGACGGTGACACGGACGTACCAGCCTTGTCTTCTCTGGTGGATGTACTGGTTATGGGGCACCGTGGGTTGCTCTGTAAAACGTGTGCCATCGATTTTTCTCCTTTTGTCGCCACCAGTGTCCGCAACAGGGTGTTTTTATTGCCCTTGATGTAGATCGCGTCGTCGGCGACCTCGACACGCTGGGCGAAGGCTCGGACGTGCTCCCGCCGATAGCCCCCTTTTCCAAGTCGTAATCTGCGGCGTGCTTCAATTGTCAGTTCGCGCACGGCGTCGCCTGTCAGGTGCTGGTGGGTGGAACTGGCCAGCATGGCTTCGATGCGCGTGGCGTCGGCTCGCGCTTGGTCGCGCAGTGCGGTGAGGCCCGCAATACGTTCGTCCAGGGCGGATTCGGTCGGAGCCGCTGTTGCGGCCAGCCTCGAGGCGCAGGCGGCTCTCGGCGTCCCGGAGGAACTGCGGCGCCCCTTGCCGGCGGCGGTGGCCTCGTCACTTGTCGAGCGCGTCAATGGCGAGGGCGGCACGGCAGGTCGCCTGCGGCAGCTGGAGGGCTTCGCCGCCATCGGCGACCAGCGCGTTCGGGATCTGGTCACGGCCGATCTGGAACAGGCCGGCATGGCCGCCGGCTCATCGAGGGTGATCGACGCGCTCGCCGAAGGTGACCGGGCGTCCGCGTCGACGATCCTCGATGCGATCAGCACGAAGGTGGATGTCGACAGGGAAGCGAAGAAGGGAATCGAGGACGAGCTGAACATCGACGATATCTCCGGCGAGCGGGAAATGGCGGCACTCTGGACCGGTGACAGCCGGCTGCTGCAGGATCGCGACACCGACGTCGAGCTGGTGAAGAAAGTGGCGCAGGCGCGTGTCGCCGCCGGCATGTCGCCGGCGGATGCGGTCGAACAGGCGCGCAAGGCCGTGACCCGCGACCGCAAGTCGCTCGTTCGCAGCAATCTCGCGGCTGTGAGCCTGCCGAAGGATGCCGACGCGGACGAAGTGGCCGACGGTCTCGCGGCGATCCGCGACGGACTGCCGCAAACCGTTGGCGCCGATGTGCTGCGGGAACGTCTGGGGCTTGGCGAAGGCGTGTTCGCGGACAAGTTTGCCGAAGCGCTGATCGAGGATTTCAGCGAGAATGCCCGCTGGCTCGATCACCCCGACGGCGGATACGGTCTGATGGTGCGGCTGCCGGACGGACGCGCCCGATGGATGCCCGGGCGCGATGGAGCGCCGATCCGGGTGCTGCCGGAGGAGGCTATCGCTGAGGCGAACAGGCAGCGCACCGATGTCACCGCGCAATCGTCAAAAGGCGTCGTGTTCAATGCAATCGGGGAGATCATCACGCCATGAGAGGTGTCGATCTCGAAGTCGCGTCGCCGGATGAACTCGGTCAGGCGGCTCTCGCCTGGCGGCCGGATCTGTTCGAGGCGCTCGGCGCGTCCACGACCTCCGCCTTTGCCGACACGACGCCCGGTCTGCTGCTCGAGGATCTCGGGCCCGAAGCCTATGTCTCGGCCACGGGTGAGCTGAACCCGGCGCTGCGCCGCCAGGAGGGACGGCAGTCCGCCGAAAAGCGGGCGGCCATCGACGCCTACGCCAGGCGCCAGGGCCCCGCCGCCATGAGCGAGGAAGACTGGAAGGCGAGCCCCTATTTCCGCGAGGATCTGCCGTTCGATCCGTTCATGACGCAGGAGCGCGCGGAGGAGTGCGCGGCCGCGCACGATCTCCGCCGATGGCGGGATTACGTCATCGAGAAACGCGACGCCGGTCTTGCCGAGAGTGTGCTGCATTTTGGCGCCGGGCTCGTCGGCAGCCTGCCCGATCCGGTGAATTTCATTCCGATGGTCGGTCCCGCCTGGCGGGCGGCCTGGGTGGCCAAGGCGGTAACGCGAGGGGCGATGATCGCGCGTACGGCCGCTGTCGGCGCTCTGGAGGGCGCTGTCGGCACGGCGGCCATGGAGCCGTTCATCCTCCAGCGCAAAAGCTATCTCGGCGACGATGCGAGCTTCGCCGAAGTGCTGCTCGATATCGGCATGGGTGCTGCCCTCGGCGGTGCTGTCGGCGCCGGTGGTGCCTGGTGGAGTTCGCGCGGCGGACGCTCCTGGAAGCCGGCTGTCAACGAGCGGACCGGTGACATCGACGTCGAGCGTGTCGACCCGCTGGGCGATCTCGGCGGCCGCCGGCCGGGCATGCCGGACCCGGAGGATGTCGCCGCTGCGGTCGCCGATCTCGACACCGCCATCGCCGATGTCGCCACGGGGCCGTCCGGTCGACATCCCCAAGCCGCGTCCCCTGGGCGGCGAGTGGTCGATCACGCCGGCGCAGAGCCGTGTCATGGGCGAGCAGGCGGCCGCGCGGGTTCTCGACGACAAGGTCGATGTTCCGGAGGCGATGTACCGTCCGGACATTGGCATGATCTCGTTCGGCTATGGCAGCCCTGGCGACCCGGCCAAGGGCTTCAGCCGGGGCTACGGCCTCTCGCATATCCTCGCCAAGCGGGCCTTGGAGGGTGAAGACGCGGAGACGTTCGTCAGGCAGATCCTGCCGAGAGCGCTGGCCGAAGGAAAGCTGACGGGCTTTAAAGTCCCCGATAGGGGATCCGTAAATCCCCCGCCTTTAGGCGGCTTGGGTGATCAGGCGGCGCGTCGTAGAATGCCGGCATGGAAGTTTACAAGCGCGGCAGCCATACGGTCTGGGACTGCAAGTATCATCTGGTCTGGATCACGAAGTACCGCTACCAGGTTCTCGGTGGTGATGTCGGGCACCGTTGTCGGGAGCTGTTACGCGAGACGGCGCGAGCGCACGAAATGGTCATACACGCCGGTTCGATCAATCGGGATCATATCCACATGCTGTTGTCGATACCGCCGGATCTTTCGGTATCGCGAGCGGTTCAGCATCTCAAGGGGCGCAGTTCACACAAGCTTTTGAGCGAGTTTGCTTCGCTCAAGAAGCGATATTGGGGCCAGCATCTTTGGGCGCGCGGTTATTGGGTCGCGTCGAGCGGCAATGTTACGGACGAGGTATGGGCGGAGTACATCAAGAGCCAGGTCCCGCCAGAACCGGATGATGACTTTCACGTCACGTAGTCCGCCGTTCGGCGGACCGATCCGGCTTTGAGCCGTAACCTGAAGCCACCGGCTTTCAGCCGGTGGTCGTTCACACTAAAATAGGAGATCCCCCGGCTATGCCGGGGCGGCAGCCCGAGTTTGACGTTTCCGGCAGTCCATCGCCGGGTTTCTTTCGTTTGCCACCACGCATACGGAAGGAACGTCAGCGATGGACACGTATCAGAGCCTAAGTCACAGCGTTTGGGACTGCAAATATCATGTCGTCTTTATCCCGAAATGCCGACGCAAGACGCTGTATACAGGCCTGCGCCCACATCTCGGCGCGGTTTTTCGACAGCTAGCCAAACAAAAGGAGAGCAAGGTCATAGAAGGTCATCTGCTACCGGATCACGTCCACATGATGCTCGCCATTCCCCCCAAATATGCTGTCTCCAATGTCGTCGGCTTCATCAAAGGGAAGAGCGCCATTCACTTAGCCCGTGTTTATGGCGAACGCCGACGCAATTTCGTTGGCCAACATTTCTGGGCAAGAGGATATTTTGTCAGCACGGTCGGGCGAGACGAAACGGTCATCCGCGACTACATTCGCAATCAGGAGAAGGAAGATCGCCGGCTCGATCAACTCGCGCTGTTACCCTGAACATGCCGCCTTCAGGCGGCGAACAGATTGCGGCCGCGCAGCGCCGCAAACCGCCGCTTTGAGCGGCTCTCAACCAAAGCCCCCGGCTCTGCCGGGGGATATTTACTGCGAACTGAGCCTTCCCTTTCCCGGCCAGTTCCGGCCTCGGGGCCGGGCACGCCGTCGCCCGGCGCGCGCAATCTGTCGAGCATGTCATCGACGGCATCGCGCACGCACTCCGGCATCAGCCTGCGCATGATCTGGGCAACACGGGTGCGGAAGGTGATGCCGCGCCGCTCGGCATAATCCTTGTGCGGGGTCGATCTGCTGTTGCTGTTCATAATTTGTCACCATGTCCTTGGCGCGATCCCGCGACAGGGTATTCACCAATCTGTCCTGACTGGCGAAGTCGTGCCGGCCTTGATCGATGCAGCCTTGTTGGCGCGATTGCCGCCCATGGTGGAGGGCTCATGATCGCCTTTCCTGCCGGCACGAAGGTCTGGATTGCCGGTGGCGTGACTGACATGCATTGTGGGATGTACAGCTTGGCCTTGAAGGTGCAGCAGGGTCTCTGCCCAACAGCACTTCCACCAACACTGCACATAGCCCAACTGTCGCACCCCCTCTGTTCAGTTTGGTGCAACGCCTGTGCAACGGAGTTTGGAGAAATCGCCTAAGTTGTTGAAATATTTTGGTAGCGGAGGAGGGACTTGAACCCCCGACACGCGGATTATGATTCCGCTGCTCTAACCAACTGAGCTACTCCGCCCCACAGGCAACGAGTACCGACAAACAGGCTGCCCTCGTTCCTTCAAGGGTACCCGGTCGAACTCTCAACTGCGGTACATTCAAGCCTGGCTGGGGGACCTGGATTCGAACCAGGAATGCTCGGTCCAGAGCCGAGAGTTATACCGTTTAACTATCCCCCAGAACCATCCTTGATGGCCACGGCCCGGAAATATGGTCGTCCGCAGGAATTGTCAAGCTGATCGTGACCGGCACCACGCCCGACGGCAAGATGAGCCGGCCGGCCTCAAGGCAGGCCAACGCTACCGACAGCACAAACCTGTCAATATTCCCGACATGATGCCGAAACCCAGGCGGTCAATTTCCCGTTTGGCACTTCATCCGCACATCCGCAGCAAGGAAGAAGCAAAGCGGCGATGCGGGGAAGGGGGCCTTTCATTGCCGGAGTTCGGTAGAGGCCTTGGAAGAGAGGGTGAGATTCGAGGCGCAGCCTTCCACGGGCTTTCCGGCCGAGGTGCAGGCGAGCACGTCGTTGATCAGGAGGCTCGACATCGCATCGCACGCGCTGGTCATGTCGAACAGCTTGACCGATGTCTTCGCGGCCGCGATGGGGGCGAGTTCAATGGCCAGGCGCTCGCCGATGATTCCGGAGGAATCGAAGCTCACGAGGTCGAGTTGGAAACTGTCGAGTTCCTGCCCCGTTTCATTGCCGATGACCATGTAGATCCGACAGCCCTGGTCTATCGCCTCAAGCTTGTTGAGTTCAAGGTTGAGGCCGGCGGCACGGGCCTCTCCGGCCGCTGCAAACCCGGCAAGCCCGAGCAGGAGGGCTGTGGTGGCCGGTGACATTGTCTTCATGGTCGGCATCCCTCGAAAAGCGCAATGTTGTCCGATCAATCGTTGCGCGCATCTTGCGCAGGATGCTTGCGTTCTGCAACACCACATATTTCGCCGATAAATGGTGATGGCATATCCATATTCTATCCCGGAGCGTATTCGCATCGATTCGCCAAAGGCGAGAAAGTGTAATCGATTGATCGCTTGGCCACACAAAAAGTAAAAAGATGCCATATGCCACATAGGGATAATTGCGAATGATGCATCCAGGCCACATTGTCTGTGGACGGGTTGTTGTCAATCGTCGCTTTTTCCGGTCGCGGATTATTGGTGGCGCAAAATATTATGCTCGTGGTCGAGCAGCCCTTGTTTTGCCTCAATCGAGAGGCTAGCCTTTTTTCGATGGCCCGAAGTCATGGGCGGGGCCGGTGCGGGACGCCTCAATGTCGAAAAATGAATGCAGGAATTCCATGCGGCATGATCGCGTGGGAGGGTGGAAATGCGGGCACCATCAGGCGTCCGTGACGAAGATCCGGAAGGTATGGGCATGAGCGAGAACCTGGTTGCCGATCGACCCGGTTCCGGTCTGTCCGCAATGGAGGTCTCCGACCGGCATATGGGGCAGGATCATGCGGGCGAGCCGATCGGCGTGTTCGATCTGCGCCTCAAGCGGTGGGTTGATATCGGTCTGGCTTCGGTCCTGCTGTTGCTGGTCCTGCCGTTGCTGGCCATTGTCGCTGCCATGGTGAAGCTCGACTCTCGCGGGCCGATCCTGTTCCGGCAGGAGCGCGTCGGCCTGCACGGGCGGCGGTTCACCATGCTGAAATTCCGCACGCTCTATCACGACAGGACGGATGCCGCCGGCCGGTTGCAGGCCACGTGGCATGACCCGCGTGTGACACGTGTCGGCCGTGTCCTGCGACGCACCAGCATCGATGAGCTTCCCCAACTGGTCAATGTCATCCGGGGAGACATGTCGCTGGTCGGCCCTCGCCCTCACGCGCCGGCAACGGAGGTCGATGGACTCCCTTTCGCCGAAGCGTTGCCGCACTACGAAAGGCGGCACTGCGTCAAGCCGGGACTGACGGGTTGGGCGCAGGTCAATGGCTGGCGCGGCCCGACACCGACGCTGCGCGCGCTGGAGAACCGTTTGAACTGCGATCTGGATTATATCGAGAACTGGTCGCTGACGCTCGATGTCATCATTCTCCTTCGTACGCTGGGTGTGCCGTTCGCCGGTCATCCCGATCACGAGGAGATCGTCCGCATGACGTCGACCGATGACGAGTCATCGCTCGCGGAACAGCGGGAGCATAATTCCGGGTCGACCCCTCAGGCTTCAACGGGCGGGCAGCGGCAGCGGGATTCCCTGCTGACCGTCGTGGAAGTCGACGATCATTGAAGCTTCCCATCATGATTGGCGTCCACGGGTCGGGATATGGTCGACCTGCCGAAAGGCCGGGGATGGAGCCCATTGCCGGCCCGTGGCTATCGTCCCGTGGCTATCGTAATGACTTTATGGTGACCGTCCGGCGAGATAGCCAAGCACGAAGGCGACCGGTCGCAGTGTGGCCCAAATGGAGTACTCGCTCACGGGTACGAATGATGGGAAACCGATATACATTTCGTGGATCGGCCATTCCTGAGGGTAGTTCGGTGTCATCCAAGGTTTTGCGGTGTCGATGGCGCGGTGGCCGCGTCGGGTCCAGTCATACTGGCCGAAGATCGTGATGCCCGAAGGCGGTGTCTTGTCGGCCAGCGCCAGCATGTCGACCACCAGTGGAGCGCGTGGCGAACGGACGCCAAATCCGGTCATGTAGGACATGTTGTCGGGATTGGCGCCGAGCCCGAACAATGTCTCTGCGATGATCGCCTTCAGGTAGCGATCATCGCCAGTGAGGGCATGGGTGTAAACGAAGACATCCGCCGCATCTGCGGGTGTGGTCGATGTGTAGCTGTAACCGTATCTGCGATGAGGATCGACGATCTGGCCAAATCCGCCGGGTTTCGTCTTGAGCAGGTAATCGGCTCTCGCGACGATATCCTCGCGCGCATGGGCGGCGATTGCGGGATCGGCTTCCTTCACCCATTTCGCATAGATGAATCCGGCGTCGATCTGCCTCTCGTTCCAGCGCTTCGGTCCGCCCGTCCGGTAGCTGCTACCCGCTTTGAACAGGTCATGATAGGCGGTCTTGCCGGTCAGCCTGTACAGTTCCAGTGTGGCGAGGTTGCGGGCATCGCCGATGGCATGGTGTCGCGTCTCCAGCGAGCCGCGATGCGCTTCGGCCCATGCGAAGGCCGATCCGGCCCGGGCGGCCAGGTTCTGGCTGCGGGCTTCGTCCATGTCCCGGAGGATGCGCGCGGCACGCCCCGCCGCAGCCGCGAAGAGCCAGCTTGACCAGGGGTCGGGTGCATAGACGAAAAGATCCTGACGTTCAGTCCAGCTACTGTCGCCGAATTGTGGATGATTGGCGGATTCGATCCCGCCGGGAATTCCTCCATCCGGCTTTTGCAGCCTTGCGTAGAAATCGATGCTCCAGAGAGCTTCGTCGACGATATCGGCAATGCCATCGCCACTCTCGGGAATCCCCAGTTCGACGGAGGCCAGTTCGGGGCGCAATTCGACCAGCATGAGCAGATCCAGTGCTGCATGCAGATGCTGGATACGGCGGTCCCAGTCGCCCGCATCATGCCAGCCCCCCCATGCGCCCGGAACGGTCACGTTCGTGGCTTCTTCGCGCAAGGCTTCGAAGCTGTTGCGCTTTTTCAGGTTGAGCCCCATCGACGTGTCCATCAGCGTCGCGCCGGACTGCCGGGCTATGAAACCATCATCGGGATGAAGTGCTCGCGGCCGCTTCCATGCCGTCCAGGGCGGGCCGAGGGCCATGCCACTGCGCTGGTTGAAGAAACCGAGCATCGCCGTTCGAAAGGGTTTCAACCAGACATTATCGCTTATCGGGAATGATATCGAGCAGGCACCAGCAATGCAGACGCGATAGTTCCCCGGTCGGGTGAAGTCTGAAAATTCGAGCCTGTAAACCGGGGAGGCGTTCAGGGCCGGCGGCGTACCGACCGGTGCATCCAGCACGATTGGACCTTCGAGGGCCGTTGCCCCAGTCCGTTCATCAATGAGTTGAAAAGATGTACCGTCGGCGAGGGATAGAACTTCGCTAAGTCCGCCATTCGATGATTGTCCCGGCCAGTAGGAAAAATAGGCTGCCTTGAACGGATCGCCGGGGGCAAAGCCGGCATATGATGCGTGCAGTGCGGCACTTTCCTCAACATGTTCGGCAACAACCCGGCCGGCCGGCGTATCGATGGAAATCGCGAATGCCGTACCCGCAGGCAGGGGTTGGCTCAGTTCCAGAGCCAGTTCGTGGCGGAGAATGAAGTCGAAATCCCAACGCCCCAGCCTCGCGGTATCCACGATTTTTGTCTTGCGCCAGACATGGGAAATTTCAACTTGAGATAGAACTTTCTTGTCTTTCGGATCGATGACATGATAAATTTTCGGATCATCTGCCCGGCCATCCCTGAAAAAGGCCTGCAAGGGGTCATTCCCGGGACAGGCGAAGTCGAGATAGAGATCCCCGTTCCTGCCGGCGATCTGACCGAAATCCCGGCCACCGCGCCTGATCAGGCCGTTCCTTGCGATCCAGTCGTCACTCGCGGGCTGGTAATCGCGTTGGCTGGCCCGTCGGGTGAAGCTGCCGGTTTCCAGGGTCAGGCCAAGGACGCCGGGGACGAGGGCATAGGAGATGGCGCTGCGTATCGATCGGCTCTGGTCCGATTCCGATTGCGCCGTTAACCTTAACGGGTCGCAGAATTCGGCATGTGCGACATGGCTTTGGAGGGCGACAACCGTGAATACGGTCAAGACGAGGGTCCGGATCCACGAGGCGGGGAGCGGCGGAGCAGCAATCGCCGTGGTCATCGCCGCCCGCAATGTCGAAAATTTCATTGGCGCAACCCTCCAGAGCGTGTTCGACCAGTCATGCCGGAATTTCGAGCTGATTGTCGTCCTCGACCGTTCCACCGACCGATCCGGCGAGATCGTCGCTTCCTTTTCCGGCGATCCACGCCTGACCGTCGTCGAGCGCGATTGTCTCGGCGTGAGCCATGCCCGTAACATCGGTCTCGAACTCGTTCATGCACCTCTGGTCGTATTTGTCGATGGCGACGATATCATGGCTGTCGATGCGCTGGAGGCTTTTGTCGAGGCTTGTGAAAGAAAGCCGAACATTGTGGCGGTCGTAGGCGGGCACAACAAGATCGACGAGCAGGGTGCGCTGATACGGGGCGAGGAAGCCCGTGACCGGCCCGGTTTCGGCACCGGCCCGGCTCTGGCGCAGCTTCTCCGCCGCAATACCATTGTCAATGGCGGCACGATCGCGCTGCGCACCGACGTCGTCCGGGAAGTCGGCGGATTTGATGTGGAACTCACCCAGGGCGAGGATTGGGAGCTTTGGTGCCGTGTGGCCTGTCGCGGTGACTTCGCCACCCTCGGGCAAAGGCCCGTACTTGACTATCGTCAGCGCAGGTCGAGTGCCACGGCATCTCTGGTGCGTATCGAAATCCGCCCGGACGATCCGGCCATAGACAAGGTGTTCGCCGCCGGCAGCCGTCACTCGGGCCTGACATCGGGCGAACTGGCGAGGCTCCATCGTACGGCATCCATAAGCAGTTTCTGGGCACGGGCACGCATCGCGCTCTACCAGGGGCAGAATTGGTCGTTCGTGAAGCTCCTTGCTCTGGGTCTGTGGCGCTACCCGGACAGTCTGTATCAGGGCTTTCTCCTGCAGTTCCTGGGGCGCAAGTTTCGCTCGATCCTGTCGGCAGACCGCCGACCGGCGGCTGGTGACGTGCCGGACACGGCCAACATGGCCCGCCGTTGACGACGGATCCCGATCGCACCCGATCAGGATACACCAGTTCGTGCGGGCTCGCTTCAGTCGTCGGTACGTGAACTTGCCAGTTCCTCAATGCTGCCCAAGGACCATGCGACAAGGCAGAGACCGCGAATCGAGCGGACGGAATCTCCGAGCAATCCGGCCGCACAGGTTCCGGTACCTGCAGCAAGCCAGCCAAGCGCCTTGACCGCTCTCGCCGGTGAATGACCGTTCATCGCATCGATGCGGGCAATCGTTCGTCCCATGCGCCGATGCCGCTCGAACAGCCATCTGCGGGATACGCGCTCCAGGGGGATTGTCTCCTCGACGACGGCATCGGCCGAGGTGACGGCGACAAGACCGGCTCGCATGGCCCGCCGGAAGAAATGCTCATCCTCGCCTCCATGCCGGTTGAAGGCGGGATGAAACCGCCAGCCGCGTTCGCGGATGAGGGAGACGAGGACGAGCGCATTGTTCGTCGACACATAGGGAGCCGAAGCCCCTTCCTCGAATGGTCCCAGCTCGAAAAAGCCACCCTGCCTCGCCCATGGCGGTGCATCGGGCGGAAAGATCGGTCGAACCGGCCCGGCGATCAGCGGGGCGGAGCTGCGTTTTGCGGTTGCGAGCAAGGAGTCGAGCCATGCCGGGCCGGGTATCTCGTCGTCGTCGATAAAGGCGAGCCAGGTCGCATCGGCAGGGGCTGCATCGAGCAGCGCGTTGCGGGCGTTGCTGTAACCCCGCTCGGGCTGGTGTGCGTAGATCGTGGGGAACCCGAGGCGCTGGCCGGCATCCTCGACCATGGCCCGGGCCGATCCGTCCTTCGAATTGTCGGCGATCACCAGGGTGAGGCGTGGGCGTTCCACATGGTCAAAGCGCTGGCGGGCAAGGCCGTCGAGCAGGGCGCCCAGTCCCTGCGGCCGGTCCATCGTGCAGGCACAGATCGCGACATGAGCGGGCTTGCCGATCATCGTTGCCGGATTGTGCGCAGCAGGATTCGGCGCACGCCGCACGCATCGCTTGCCAGCAGGGCTGTCGCCATGACCAGCCCGCCGACAGCCGCCAGCACCAGACCGAAAAGAACCGACGGGGCATTGTTCGCCATGAGCAGAACAGGGACCGCGATCGCGCAGGACGCGACCACCTTGACCGTATCGGCCAGTGGCCAGGGCAGGGCGATCCATTGCCGTGTGATGATGATCGACACAAAGAGAACGGCCGCATAGCTGATGATGGTCGCGACCGCGGCACCGACAATCCCCATGGAGGGAATGAAGATGAGGTTCAAGGGCAGATTGAGAAGAGCACCGCTGGCAACGATCATCGCGTTCATGCCTGCACGTTTCGGCAGCGTGAACCCATAGGAGAAATAATAGGATTGAACACCTTGAAGCAGGCTTGCCGCCGTGATCCAGGGCAGCAGTGCACTGGCCGTCTGGCGAAAGGCTTCACCGAAAAGGATTTGTGAAATCAGCGGCGACGTCACCGCGAGCAGGGTCGCCGTCGGCAAGGCCACGACAAGGCTGAGGGACATCTGCGCATGCATGGCCCACCGTGCCTCGTTCAGCTTCCCTTCGCTGAAAAGCCCGAACACGTTGGGCGAGCAGGCGAGGAAGGCCGAGAGCAGCAGCACGCTGAGGCTTCGCTGGGCGAGATCATAGGGGGCGGCATAGGCGCCGGCTGCATCCACGCCGATGAGCCATGCCAGCAGGTAGCGATCGGACAGGGCAATGATCGTTCCCCCGATCCCCACCAGTCCCAGCGGCAGGCCGAAGGCCGCTATCCTGCGCAATTCCTCGCGGTTGACATGGAGTTCCGGCAGTTTCGCATCGTCTATGAAACGAAGTGCTATCAGCGGCAGGAGATTGGCGGTGAGAACGCCCACCAGCAGACCGGTCCCGCCAAAGCCCGCAATGGCGAGAACGGCGCCCACGATCAGGGATCCGAACGAACGGGCGATCGTCAGCAACGCGTAGTAACGCGGGTTTTTCCTCGCCTGGAAGGCCGCCATGATGATTTCCATGGCAGCATAGGCGAGCGTCACGGCAAGGCCGATCAGGGTGAGGCCGGCACCGACCGGCAGAAAACCGCCGGTTGCAAGAATGAGGGTCAGCAGCCCGAGCAGGGCCGAGACGAGCAGATATCCCACGAACACGGCCTGAAGCGTGATTTCGGGTGTCGTATTCTCACCCGGTACGAACCTCAGGACCGAAGCCCTGAGCCACTGGTAGCCTACAGCGAAGATCGCCACGGACGTGCTCATGACCAGCGTATAGACGCCATAGAGTTCCGGTGGCACCAGACGGGTGAATACCGCCACGGCCATCAGGGCCAGTGCCGCTGCCAGCACGCGGACGAGGAAGTAGATGCCTGCCGAACGGAGCACGGGCGCTCAGCCTTCGACCGGTTCGATGGTGCCGGACCCCAGCCGCAGCCGGACATCGCGAGCCAGTGTGGCGATCATGGCGACAAACAGCGCCCAGAAAATGTTGTTACGGTTGAGCAGGGCCGATTCCGTGATGTTTCGGGTGATGAAGACCAGCAGCATGACGATGGGAAAACTGGCAGTGATGACCTCAGGCTCGCCGGCGACCCTGACGAACGCCTTGAACAGGCCGAGCAGATAGACCGACACGGTGACGATCACGAGGATAATTCCGCCGCCGATCCAGGTTTCGATGATGCCGTTGTGGGAATAGAACGGTGCAAAATGCAGCCGTTCTTCCATCTGGTTCATCCATGGCAGGTTTTCCTGCCAGAAAACACCGTAACCGTAGCCGAGCCACCAGCGATCGCCGACATAGGGCCACACCAGTCGCCATATGTCGACACGACTGGAGAGGTTGGAATCCTTGCCGAATGCTTCGAGCACGAGGTCGAAGAGGTCGGCATACCAGGCAAGGAAGGCGAAGAACGGGACGAAGACCACCGACAGCAGCATGAGCAGCCGGGCCAGCCCCGGTGCCTTTGCCCAGATGACGAAAATCGACATCAGCGCGAGACTGATCGCTGTCGTGAGAATGGATGTCGCCGACGATGATCCCGCGAGCAGGAGCACTGACAGCCCGAGATAGGTCCAGAAGACGAAACGCAGGGGACCACCCGTGTCGAAGAGGGCGTATGCGAGCAGCAGGATCACGAGGCTCATGCTGCCGCCGAGTTCGTTCTTGTGGGTGTGGATGCCTATCCACGTACCGCTCCACTGCTGGGAATGATCGATGCCGATTGCCGGTACGGCGACGATGGCAATCAGGCTGAGCGTGACATTGACGATCATGCCCCAGGTCACCAGCCGGATGAGGCGTGCCGTCGTATAGTGCCAGCCGAGGTAGAAGCCGAATATCGACGTGCCGACCAGTCCGATCACCCGCTGGAGTGTCTCGTTCGGATCGAATGACCATGCCATGGAAAGTACCGGAAGCGCGATCATCAACAGCGCGAGGGGACAGGTACGAGCCAGGCCCGACAGGGTGCCCGTGAGAATGGCGACCAGCAGGGACATGGCATAGATGCCCAGGTAGAATACCTGGACCACGGCGCCGAGGCCGATGCCGCGGAAGGTGAGTTCGACAAGGTCGCTGCTGAACACGAGTGTCGTCAGGATGACGAGAAGATCGCCCAGCGAGATCCGTGTCGAGATCGAGAAGTCATCGCTGCCGGTCACGCAGGCTCCGGTGGGAATTGCACTCTAGGTTGTGGTTGCATAAAGGCCAAAACGCCGGATTGAAACCGTAAGGGCTCATAAGGCGCATCTTATTACGACCGGAGTGATTTCCAGTCACCAACGATTCGCACATTTTGCATCATGCGCCGAAAATCCTGTCGCTATCGGGAGAGTTGCCAACGGTCATCCGGCAACCGAAGGCGGCCATTGCCCCGAATGCCACAGACGCTCATCGACCGGGTCGGAATGTGTATTTTGACTCGATGAGGTGATCGCTCTGATTGTACCCTTCTCGGCAATGGGGCATTCTCCAGTTAAAAATTGAATTGAGGGTGGGAACGCGTTTGCTAGTCTATTATCCCAGAGGATTCTCGGAAGTCCGGTGGCGTCGGGCGCATGAACGGGGCGAGCGCCCGGAAGCCAGTCACTGGGGCATGCATCACGCCCGGGAACTCGGCTTCGACGTGACATCTTCCGAAGATGTCGAACCTGGCCCGTTGTTGAATTTCCTTCACCGGCTGGGACATCGGCTTTTGCGTGTCGACCTCGCCCATGTGGTTGCCAATTTCGCCAGGGTGCGCGAAGCGGACGAAATCTGGGCGATGACCGAGCGCGAACTGATCATGCTCGTCCTGGCAACCCGCTTCCTCAAGCGTCGCCCTGTCATTGTGAGCGAAGCGGTATGGATGCTTGATGAATGGCCGCGTTATGGCTGGTTTCGCCGCAATGTCGTGCGATGGTGCCTGAAGCGCACGGATGCCATGATGGTTTGCGTCGAAGGCGGTGCCGAAGCGCTTCGCGGGATCGCTCCCGGGCTTCATGTGGTCGCCTATCGTTTCGGTGTGCCCGTCGAAGCGTATCGGCCCTTGCGCGAGAAGCCCGGCCTGTCGCCCGGGTTCAAGCCCGACAGGCCGTTGCGGGTGCTTTCGGCGGGTAATGACATGCGCCGCGACTGGCCGAGTGTGATCGATGCGGTTGCCGACCGTCTTGAATATGAGACGGTCTTGTTGTCGCGCCGGGATCATGTCCGGCAACTTGCACAAGATCATGCCAATCTCCGCTACGAGCCGGCTGCCACATTCGAGAAACTCTCCGACTGGTATCGTTGGGCGGATGTGTTCGTGGCTCCCAGTGCGGAAAATCTCCACGGTGCGGGGCTGACCATGCTGCTGGAAGCCGCGGCTTCGGGCGTGCCGGTCATCACTGCGCGAACGGGGTTCCTTGAGGAATATTTCGCGGAAGATGCTGCCTGGCTGGTACCGGCAGGCGATGGCGCGGCTATCCGTTCTGCACTGGAGGAAATTCGCCACAATCCGGATGAAGCCGCGCGGCGTGCAGCGCGGTCGCGGTCGCGGATCGAGGAATGCGATTCCGCACAGGCGGTCGCGGCGCGTTGTTCGGTGCTGCAGGAGGCCAGCTATCGGGCTATGGCCCGCCACGATGGCCAGGGCAGCGCGGAACGTTCCATGAGCTGCTGAAGGTCCAGCATGTCGGCTGCCAGCTCGGCAACCAGCCGTCGTCGGGTTGCATCCTCCATGGGCGCTACCGCTTCGCGCATGTCGATGCGCTGGGAGCGATAGAGCCGGGACAGGCCGGGTGCCTGCTTGAGACCGGCGATCACCCGGCCGAGCCCGAGTTTGCGGCCGGTTCTGCCGATGGTCCGGAAGGCAAGCCGTGCCACCGTGCTGCGATAGGCGATGTTCTCGTGTCGTCGTTCAAACAGCGCGTCGGGCCGGGCCAGAGGGTCGACACCGAGGAATTTGAACAGGCGCGTTGCTTCGGCCACCGGATCGGCGGGGATCTCCTCCTGAACGACAATGTGGATGCTTTCGGCCGGGAAGACCGCGAGCCAGCGGCGAAGATGGCGAGCGTAGCGCGATTGCTCGATATACATGGGGTTGTGCTCAAGCGCGACTTCGAAGCGCGTTGCCCTGCCGTCGATGCAGCCCTTGCGGACTTCGTGCAGGTGGGAGGAAAAGGCACGCTCGACCGGATCGCGCAGGGCCAGAATGAGCCTGGTACCGGGAGCTGCCTTGTGGATCCGCGCAGGCGCAAGCGGATCCGTCAGGTAGGATGGTGAAATCTCACCGGTGAGACATTCGCCGGCCGTCTCGAAATACCGGCTGTACCAGATATGGCCGCGCAGATAGTGACAGGAGAAGAAATCCAGTTCCTTGCAGTCCGGAACGAAGATGCCAGGATGACCAGAAAGGACATCGGCGATCCAGGTGGTCGCACATTTCTGTGCACCAATGCCGATGAAATCGGGGCAGAACAGCGGCTCAGGCATAACCTGCCCGCTCCAGCGCGGTTCCTGCCAGATCATGGAACCGCCTCTTGCGCCTCTCGGGCCAGTTTTTCCATCGGCCGATCGGGGAAAAATCGCCGCTGCGCTCGACGGGTTGCCAGCGCTCATCATCGGATCGGTCATTCGTGCTCGATCCGAATACCGGCAGATGTTCCAGTTCGTCGAACGGGAAACGTTCGATGTCGAGATCTATCCTGGGAAGGATCCGCCGGATCTCGTTCGCGGCGGAACGCACGAGATCCTCGAAGCGGACCACCGTGATCCCGTCCGGTCGGGCATTTTCAAGATCCAGGACGGCATCGGTCGCCTGCCGCCATTCGTGAGCGATCTGGGTGAGGTTCTTGCCGAAGATCCCGCCCTTGAACGTTCCTTCGCTGGATGCGGCGATGTCGCGTCCATCGCGGATGCAGACGATGAGGTGGTCATGGGGGAACAGGGAGGAAAACAGGGAGAGGCCGCGGACATGGGGGCTCTTGAACAAAAAGCGGCCCCGCGGATACCGCAATTCGAGCGAATGCAGCCAGCCCGATGCGACATAGGCCAGCGGAGCCAGCGGGGAAAGCCTGGTATCGTTGGCTGGAAACAGCGAGAGTATCTCGTTGCGCAGGGCTCTGCCACCCGGTGCCAGATGCAGCAGTGGAAATTCCCAGATATCGTCGGGAAAGGCGCAGATATCGGGATGGAGAGACAGCGCGTTGGCGACGAAGTTCGTGCCGGAGCGGGGCAGGACTCCATGGACGAACACTGCGGCGCGCGCGGCATCGCCGCGTATTTCCTCTGCAATTCGCGGAAGCTCGCGGCGATCGTCCTCGCTGAGCGAAGGTCGATAGTCCTCGTCCTTCCACACCGGCCTGCCCATGATCCGGCGGAAGATTTCCCCGGTCTGGGCAAGTCGCATGTGCGAGAGGGCGAGTCTCGTTCGCGGATCGGACAGCGGGTTCGCAAGCAATGCGTTCAATTCCGGTAATACTGGCCGTAGCCCGCATCACTGTAGGCGAGATCATATCCCGCCGACCGGCGCATATCGACCTGCGACAGCGCGGCATAGACCGGGGCACCGCCCTGCCTGACCAGCATGCGGACACCGGCAGCACTGGTCGTGCGTCTGGTCGAACCCCAGCGGCAAAGGAAAATGATCTGATCAGCAAGGCCGGTGAGTGCTTGCGCATCTGACAGCGGAACGACGGGTGGCGAATCGAGGATGATGAGATCGTGACTGGTTCCCAGCCAGGTCACGAGCTGCCTGAGCTTGGGTGACTGGAGCAGGAACAGGGAGTTTTCCGAATGCCCGCCGGCACCTATGAAGGTCATGCCCGACGCGGAGTCGCGCTGGACGACTTCATATTCGGCCGCGCGGCCCTCGATCAGCTGCATCAGGCCGAGATTGGGCAGGCATTTCATCGCCTTGGCAAGCTTTGGACGCCTCAGGTCACATTCGATCAGGGCGACCGAATGGCCTGCGCGCTGCATCAGCCGTCCCATTGCGGCTGCCGTTGAACTCTTGCCTTCGCCGGGTATGGCGGAGGTGATGAGAATGCACTTCGTCTCGTCGGAAGCCTTGCTCACGCCGACGGCCGCCATGATGCCGCGGATCGACTCGGCATAGCCTGATGTCGGACGTTCGAGGACGTAGTCGGCTGGCAGATGGTTGCGAAACTTGCCCCCGAGCTTCGGCAAGGTGCCGATGACCGGGACTTGCAGGATGCGCTCGGCCGTGGCCATGCTGCGTATGGTGCGGTCCATGGCCTCCCGGGCAAAGGCCAGAACAACGCCGACCAGACCGAAAAAGACCAGTCCGCCCAGGAGAATCAGCTTGCGGCTCGGCGGGTCGGGGAAGTCGGGCGCGACCGCGGCGGAGATCACGCGGGCATCGGCCCTGATGATCGATTGCTGTTCAAGCGTCTCCTTGTACCGGGTGAGATAGTTGTCCAGAAGATTCTGCATCGTCTGGATCTCGCTATCCAGCGCGGCAACGGTCGTGCGCTTGCTGCCGAGTTCGCGGCCTCGCTCGGTCTGTTCGCTGAGTGCCTGCTGCAGTTCGCTTTCCTCGGCGCTCGCGGTGGCGAGTGCGGTTCGCTTCGAAGCCAGTTCCTTCTCGGCCTCGCCAGTGATGTCCTCGAGCGCGCGATGAAGCTGGGCTTCGGCGTCGAGCCGCAGCGGGTGCTTGGGGCCGTAGATCTGGTTGAGTTCGGCCAACCGCTGATTGGCGGCATTCACATCGAGCCGCAACTGACCAATGATAGGTGAATCGAGCATGCTGGCCAGTTTTTCCGGCCCCTGTTCCCTGATCACCCGGGACAGCGAGTCGATTTCCGACTGGAGGCGGATCCGCTCGGCGCGGGCTTCCAGCAGGCGTTGGTTGATCAGAGTCTGTCCTTGATCAACCAAAGAGGCTACGCCGGTCCCGACATAGCCCGAATTGCTGCGCAGCTGTTCGAGTTCGGCACGCTTGGCGGCCAGCTCCTTCTCCAGTTCGCCGATGCGCGCACTGAGCCAGCTGTTGGCACCCGAGGTGGCCGACCGCTTCCATGCGATCTGGTTGGCCATGTACTCGTTGGCGACGATATTGGCGAGATCGGCGGCATCATTGGGATTGACATCGGTGACCGCTATCGAGATCACGGATGTATTGCCGACCTGTCGCGCTGTCAGGTGATCGTAGAGATACTCCACGGCATCATCGAGGGTCTTGGGTGTCTGTGGTTCGCGCTCCGGCAGCAGGTTTGCAAGCGGCGACGGCAGCCATTGCTGAATCCGCGGGACTCCGAGTTCCCACCACCAGCGCTTGAGCCGGTCGATAACCTGTTCATCCTGGCCGGCGGCCCGGCGTTCGAGCAGCAGGGGCAGATTCGCCCGAATGGCGGCCAGCTCGCGAACGGAGCGCGACAGGATCACCTCGATTTCCGTTTCGACCACCTCGTCGGTCGGTTCCAGCTCGCTCAGCACGGCATTGGAATCGACGACCTGGTTGCGGCGGTTCTCCAGCATGACCCGCGTGCTGCTGGAATAGTGCACCGGCCACAGCATCGCGATGACGAAGGCGATCATGCCCCCGGCAATGGTCGTCATGATCACCGTCCAGCGTCGCCGCCAGATCGAACGGATGATGTCGAGCACATCCACTTCGAGAACCCGGGCATGTGACGCGGCCGGATGGGCCGGCAGGGCCGGGTTGTGGATCTGACCGGGCGTCACCATCTGGCGACCGGAGTTCAGCGCGAGATCTCGCGAGTCAATCGTTGCCATTCACGTTTACGCCCCTGCTGACACGAGCCTGCCGGAAGGAACCGACCTGTCGCGAAACGTGCCCGGACCCCCGCAACGCCGTCAACCGGCGGTTTGCAGTGTCCATGCGCATGTCTCTTAGCGAATTCAATGAGTTCATGCACGGCGAAAGAAGGCCGAAAGTCCGGAACGGACCCCGGGGATCGCATGATGATGTACCGAGAGATGATCGTCTGAATGAAATTTCTATCATTGATAGATATTTGTCACTTGAGCTCGATCTTTTCATGAATGCGTCCGGCGAACAGCTCCACTCCGCCCTGACCGGTGGACATCGGTCTCGGGACCAGCGTGACCTGCAGCGGCAGTCCAGGCTTCAGTACCAGCGCATTGCGTCGATGGGGTCCGAGGACCGCATCGATATCGCCCCATCCCGCGACGCGCACGGGGAGGGGAGCCTGATGATCGAGGATGAGAACGACATCATTGGCTTCCTTTCGTATCTGGGTGATTACTGGCAACTGGTTGGCCCAACCTTCGCGCAACCAGTACCCTTGTGTGATGATCCCGAAGGGAATGGAGACCAGTAACACAAATGCGGAAGCCGAGAGTACCAAAGTTTCAACTTTTTTCCCACCTGTCATGAAGACTGTCGTCTTGCCGGTTCTGGCGAGGCGCCTTTCTCCCCAGGCACGGATGATCCTGCGGGCGGGAATTTCATATATTCCATACAGCCAAGAGGCGACGGCAATGACCGCAAGAAGAACTGTAAGGATGAACAGCAGGCATTCGAGGGGACCTGCCTCCTCGATCATGGTTCCGAAGGCCATGCTGTAGGACGCGCGTGCGACCTGGATCAACGGCCAGTGGATAAGGTAGACACCGAGGGAAATTTCGCCCAGCCAGTGAAGTGTGCGATGGCGGAAGATCGCATGGTTGGTCATGTGCCGGCCGAGGCTGGTTGCCACAAGTGCAATGAGCAGGAACAGGATGAGCACCCGCGGCAGGCCCGCATGCAAGGCGACAAGTGTGGCAGCGCTGGCGCCAAGGAATGTCGTCAGCGTCGACAGGCGTTCGAGACAGCCGAGCCGGGCCAGTCGGTGCAAGGCGAGACCGCACAGGAACATGGAAAGTCCCCGGGTGAGGATGAACCCGCCCTTCATGTTCCAGAACCATTGAGCCTCGGGTGCAAGCAGCGTGTATCCGAACGGGAGGTTGAGGCCGAGAGGATTGTCCACGAACGGTGCCGTTGCCATTCCGTAGAGAATGCCGGGTACCAGCGGTGCCACCGCCAGCGTGGCGAGGCACAATGGAACCGGAGCCCGTCTGAAGGCGAGGATGAGCAAGGGCGCCACCAGATAGACCGCGAACTCGGCTGTCAGCGACCATGATGGCGGGTTGAGCCAGGCCCATGTGAACCATCCTGCCAGGCCGAAGAATTCTGCCAGAAAGCTTGAAAAAGTGCCGCCTGTGCTGGCTACCGTGGTGCCGGCGACGTTCGATATCCATTCGGCCGTGATGGCCAGTGTCGCGGCAAGGATCATCATCGGCCATATGCGCGCGACACGGGCCATGAGAAAGCGGAAATAGGTCGAGCCCCTGACGCATTCATCGAAGGCGGCACCGTAGACCGCGGCCATGACGACACCGCTGAGCACGAAAAAAAGATCGACCGCGAACAACATGTTCGCGACGATGTCCGTGAAGTTCCGGATCGGCAGTCCGGGCGTCGATTCGCTGAGATGCAGGATCACGACGCCAAGCGCAGCGATGCCGCGCAGAGCATGGAGGCTCGCGATGTGTTCGTCTTGGGCGTTTTTCATGGGCGCCACCTTAGGTTGGAAGGCGGCACCTCGATATATGGATTGGTCGCATCGACGTATGTCTTGATGATCGCCGTCGCCGCCGTTGCGGCAGCGCATCAGTTCGATGCGCCCGCATGATCCTCAAGGCGACTTTGCCATCAATCTTGCAACTTGAGAGCGGCATGGCTTGTCACGGAGATTTCGCCAGACCCTCGGCCCGCAAACTGCCCCCGTCACGACCGTGGTCAGGACAGGGAACAGTCTCGGCACGGAGAATTCGATCAGGCGGCGCCCTTCTTCTTGCCTTGCATGGGGTCGATGGTCTCGGGGGCGATGCGGATGATCTGCACGTCGATGATCGGCCGTTTGAACTTCGGCAGGTTCATGGCCTGGCGCAAGGCCGTGCGGATGGCCATTTCGACCCGCTCATCGTCGAGCACATCCCTGTCGTTGAGATCCTCGATGGCGTCGCTCAGGCGCTCGGCGGTATTCTCGGCAATATCGGTGAAGCCCTCCATTTCGACGGCACCCACAGGGGTCACGCGCGGGCTGGCAAGCAGCGAGCCGTAACTGTCGAGAACCAGCACCACCTGGATGGTGCCATGGCTCATGAGCCGCCGGCGGGTTCGATACAGATCGTCACCGGCATCCACGAGTTCGGTGGATTCCAGTACGAGTCGGCCGGTGGGAACCTCGTCGATCACGCCGACCGGTCCCGGCGCCAGGCGCAGCATGTCGCCATTGCGGATGATGGGGGCCGCTTCCACACCCAGCCGTTCGGCCAGTCTCGCATGGGCATAGAGATGGCGGGTTTCACCATGCACCGGAACCGCGATCCTCGGTTTCATCCAGCGATACATCTGTTCCATCTCGTCACGGCAGGGATGGCCGGAGACATGGACGAAATGGTCCTCCTCGGTGATCACCTCGACCCCGCGTTCGACCAGTTGATTGTGCAGGTTGTAGAGCGTGCGCTCGTTGCCGGGAATGATCTTGGATGAGAAGATGGCTGTATCGCCGGCTTCGAGCTTGATGCGCGGATGGTTGCCGAAGGCGATGCGCATCAGCGCGGCGCGCGGTTCGCCCTGGCTCCCGGTGACCAGATAGAGCAGCTTCTCGCGCGGCAACTGGGTCACGTCGCGCTCGTCGAGTACCGGGGGCATGTTGGCAAGGAAACCCGATTCCCTGGCGGCGTCGATCATGCGATGCATCGAGCGACCCACCACCACCACCGAACGACCTGCCTCATGACCGGCGAGCATGGCGGTTTCGAGCCTGGCGATGTTGGAGGCGAAGGTGGTAAGGACCACGCAACCGGTCTGCTTGCGGATCAGGGCTCTGAGGCTGTCGCGGACCTCGGCCTCGGAGCCCGAAGTACCGGGGCTCATGACGTTGGTGCTGTCGGCCACCATGGCCAGGACACCTTCGTCACCGAAGGATTCGAGCCTTTCGACGTCGGTGCGTTCGCCTACCATCGGAGCCGGGTCGAGCTTCCAGTCACCCGTATGCAGGATGCGGCCGTAGGGCGTATCGATGGCCAGCGCATTGGCATCCGGAATCGAATGGGTGACATGCATCAGGCAGCAATGGAAGGGACCGAGATCGAACGGTTGGCCGGGGATCATCTCACGTATGGCCGATGCCGGCTTGACGCTGTTTTCCACCAGCTTGCGGTTGAGCACGGCAGCCGGAAAACGGGTGCAGTAGACCGGTACGCCGAGTTTGGGCCACAAATAGGGAACTGCACCGATGTGATCTTCATGGGCATGGGTGATGACGATGCCCAGAAGCCTGTCCTTCCTCTCCTCGATGAAGGAGAGGTCGGGAAGGACGAGATCGGCGCCGGGAAGGCGGTCATCGGCAAAGGTCAGGCCGAGATCGACCATGATCCATTGATCGTCGAGACCGTAGAGATAGACATTCATGCCGATCTCGCCGACACCGCCCAACGGCACGAAAACGAGGTCGCCGCTCATGCGTCGCGACCTCGCGGCGGTTCGGCGGGAGCGGTGGCTTCTGCGTGAATCCGGTTCTTGTTCATCCAGTATATCTCCAGAAGCCCGGCCATCGTCAGATCCTTGTCGATATGCTGAAGGCGCGGGCAGTGTTTGGCGAAAAGGGGGGCGAGGCCACCCGTGGCGATCACGGTCATCGAGGCGCCGTATTCGGCTTCGATCCGGTCCACCAGTCCCTCGATCATGCCGACATAACCCCAGTAGATGCCCGACTGCATGGCACCTTCGGTGCTGCGGCCGATGGCGCTGGCCGGCGGTTCGATGGCAATCCTCGGCAGCTTGGCGGCAGCCCGGTGGAGCGCCTCGATGGAAAGGTTGATGCCAGGCGCGATGACACCGCCGATGAAGGCGCCGTCATGGTCGACCACATCGAAGGTCGTGGCAGTGCCGAAATCGACGATGATCAGCGGTGGCGTGTACCGGCGTACGGCTGCCACGGCATTGACCAGCCTGTCCGAGCCGGCCTCGCGCGGATTGTTGAGCTTGTTGGGAATGCCATGTTCGACATCCTCGCCGGTGACGAAGGCCCTGCAACCGAAGAAGTCCTCGCTCATCCAGCGCAGCGGCTGAAGGGCCGGCGGCACCACGCTGGAAATGACGACGGCCTCGACGTCGCGATAGTCCAGCCCGGCGATGCCGATGAGCTGGATCAGCAGTGCGCCGTATTCCTCGGCCGTGCGCTGGTGCTGTGTGGACAGCCGCCACTGGCCGAGCGGGCTTCGCTCGCGATAGAGGGCGAAGACCGTGTTGGTATTGCCCACATCGATCAGAAGAAGCATGGGAATGTTCGTTGCATCCGGATTGCGAAGGCTTCCATTTGGCGTGCAGTCTTACCCGCGATCACGAATTTTGGCTATCGCCGATCGTGGCCCCGGTCGAGCGGCCGGACTTGCGGCGAGGTTTGCGCGCGGTTGCCTTCGCCCGCATCGCCGCGGCGATCGCGAGTTCTGCCCAGGGATGCATGGCTTCGGCATCGTCGAGGGCCTCGTCGGGCGCGGTCATGTAGGACGGGATCCGGGTCTGGCCATTCTTCGTCGCATAGGCGAAGGGCTCGCAGCCGGCTTCCTCGAACCGGTCCCGCGTCTGGTCATCCACCTTGAGATACAGTTGCTCATGGGCGATCAGGGCGAACATCCTGTCTTCGACGAAGATGCCGTGACCTCCGAACATGCGTTTGGTGGTGATGCCGCCGATACCGTGCAGGAGCTCCATGGCATGGTCGAGCCCGGGGCTGTGCCGGGGCATGTCACAATCCCTCCCTGATCAGGTTGCGCAGCGTCTCGGCGACGATGGCACGTTCCGCGTCCGTGCCGACGGTAATGCGGATGCAGCGGTCGAGGGGCGGCACGCCCGGCATGCGGATGAAGATGCCGCGCCGGTCGAGGGTCTCCAGCAGCGCCTTCGCGCGTTCGTTCGATCCGGTATCTATGGTCACGAAATTGGTCATCGACGGGTGCGCTTCCATGCCCAGTTCGCTGGCGAGCCGGGCATATTCGCTTCGACCTTTCGCGACTTCGCGGCAGACCGATGCGAGAAAGTCGCTGTCGTCGAGTGATGCGATCGCGGCTGCCTGCGCCAGCCGGTTGACGCCGAAGTGATTGCGGATCCTGTTGATGCCGGCGATGACCTCGCGATGGGCGATGGCGTAACCGATCCGCGCCCCGGCGAGGCCGTGCGCCTTGGAGAAGGTGCGCAGGCGGATGACCCGCGGATTGGAACTGTCGATTGCGGGGATGATCCCCGGTTCGGCAAAATCGGCATAGGCCTCGTCGACAATCAGGAGGGCCCCGTCCGGAACGGCCCCGATCATGGCCTCGATGGTGGAGGCGTCGTGCCAGCTGCCCATGGGATTGTCGGGATTGGAGATGTAGATCAGGGGCGCGCCCGTGCGGCGGGCGGCATCGATCAGGGCCGGCGGGTCCTCGCGGGCATCGCGATAGGGGACGGCCTCGATGAGCCCGCCGAAACCGCGGACGTGGTAGTTGAGGGTCGGATAGGCGCCGGCCGACGTGATCGCAGCCTGTCCCGGTGCCACGGTCATGCGCACGATGTTGCCCAGCAGTTCGTCGATGCCGGCGCCGATGACGATTTCGGCGATGTCGACATTGTGGATGCGGGCGAGCTTCCGGCGCAGTTCGAAACTTTCCGGGTCGCCATACCAGCCTGCCCGCTCGATTTCGGTTGCCATGGCGGCCCGGGCGCGGGGGGATGGGCCGAACGCGCTCTCATTGGCCCCGACCCGCGCCCGAAACGTGTTGCCTGCCTTGCGTTCCAGCGTTTCCGGGCCGGTGAACGGTATGGCCGATGGCAGGTTGGCCACCAGCGATGTGAAGGGAATGCGTGGGATGCCGGTCATTTGTCGTGTTCAGACCCGATGTGCTTTGCCGGAATGATGTGCTTGCCTCGGCAGAGTTTGAGCATCTGTGCCTTCTTCCGGCAAGTCCGCCGCAGCGGGGCTTGCAGGCGGGTGGCGTGGTGTGTGTATATGGACAGGCATGCCGACAGTGAAGCCGGGGAGTGGCGATGGCGCGTATACTCAAGGTTGCCGCGGCCCAGATGGGGCCGATTGCGAGGGATGAACCGCGGTCCAGCGCGGTGGCGCGCATGGTTGCCATGATGCGCGAGGCCAGCGGGCAGGGGGCGGAACTGATTGTCTATCCGGAGCTCGCCCTGACGACATTCTTCCCGCGTTGGTATTTTCAGAACCAGGGCGATATCGATATCTGGTTCGAGCGCGGCCTGCCCAATGACGCGACCTTGCCGTTGTTCGAGACGGCTGCCGAACTCGGTATCGGCTTTTGCCTCGGCTATGCCGAACTTACTCCCGATTCGCACCATTACAACACGTCGATCCTCGTCGACAGGAACGGCGATATCGTCGGCAAGTATCGCAAGGTCCACCTGCCCGGACACACCGAGCATGAACCATGGCGCCCGTTCCAGCACCTCGAAAAACGCTATTTCGAACCGGGGAACTACGGGTTTCGCACGTTCGAGGCGTTCAATGGCCGCATCGGCATGTGCATCTGCAACGATCGTCGCTGGCCCGAGACATGGCGGGTGATGGGCCTCCAGGACGTGGAAATGGTTTTGCTGGGGTACAATACGCCCTGGCATTATCCGCTGGCGCCTGAACACGATCATTTGCAGAACTTCCACAACCACCTGTCCATGCAGGCCGGCGCCTACCAGAACGGCACCTGGGTTGTCGGCGTGGCCAAGTGCGGCGTGGAGGAGGATTGTCTGATGATCGGTCAGAGCTGCATCATCGCTCCCACCGGCGAGATTGTTGCCATGTGCTCGACGCTCGGTGATGAGGTCATCACCGCCCGTTGCGATCTCGACCGCTGCAGGGAGATCAAGACGAACATCTTCAACTTCGCCCTGCATCGCCAGCCGCAGCACTACCAGGCCCTTGTGGCGATGCCTGGAGGCGAGGATGACGAGGATGCCTGATTCCGCCGCCTGAGGCGTTCAGTCTTCGGGGTCGTCTTCCGCGGCCCTTTCGGCGGCGCGGATCCTCGCCCATTGCAGGGCAGTGGCGTTGTCGCCGGGATTGTCCAGCGGTGTGAGGTAGAAACCGACGAGGCGGGAAGCGCGATGGTCGTCCGGGCGGTCGTAGCATTGCACATCGGCAAGGGTGTGATAGCAAAGCACGATGGCCTGATCCGTCGGATAGGGATCGCTCCTGCCGCAGGCGGCGAGCGCCGACAGGGCCATCAACGCCAGAAGGCGACCGATGGTCGTTGCGGCTTGTCGTGGAGGGTGAAAGCGCGGCGGAGTGATCATGCCGCGGAGCCTAACCCCACCTCCTCGGCCCGGGGTGACGAAAATTTTTTTTGCCTACGCCATGGTGCACAAGAATTAAGCAATATGGCGACGGTGCTTGCCAAATAGCCCGACCAGATCGACGGGATCGCCGTCACCGCGGACCAGGTCGACATTCGCCTCGATGGCAGCGAGGTGAGCGGCCATCAGTTGTGCCGCCCTGTCGCCGTCATGGCCTTCGAGTGCATCGACGATCCGGGCGTGCTCCCCCTCGCGGCACGTGCTGGCGCCGGCCGAACCGAACATGCCGATGATGAGGGAGGTCCGGGTCACCAGTTCCTTGATCGTGCGGGTGAGCGTCCCGTTGCGGGCAATATCGGCCAGGTGAACGTGAAAACTCCCGGAAAGGCGGATGATGTCGTGCCGGTTGCCGGTCATGTGGGCGGCGTGTTCCTGATCGAGATGGGCGCGCAGTCGGCGGATATCGCCGCCTTGCGCATGCCCGGCGGCCATGCAGGCGACGTCGGGCTCGATGATCCGTCGCGCCTCGAACACTTCGCGGGCCTGTTCCGGTGTGGGTTTCGAGACGAATGCGCCGCGATTGGAGTGGAGTTCGACGATCTCCCGGCTGGCCAGCAGCAGGAGGCTGCGGCGGATGCGCATGCGACCGACGCCGAACGCCTCGCAAAGCGCCTGTTCGGTGAGCCTCGTTCCGGGCGGCAGGCGCTGGTCGATCACCGCGTCGAAAACGCGTTCGACGATCTCGTTCTCGTCAGGCCCCTCGCCGCGACCCCTGTCCAGCATTTCGGTGCTGTCGTCCGGGTGTCCGGCCGTCTTTCGACCGTCGCAGCCGGCCTCGTCGCCATTGCCGCCGTGGGTGCGTGAATGCTGCATGATTCCCGATCCGGTTGACTGCCTCACTCGTGGGCAGAAAGCCTATTACACAGGCAGATTGCGAACAAGCCACTCCCCGTTCGTTTTCGATCCTCCCCAAATTTGTTGACAATCTTCAGGTTGCTTCATTTGATGAAGGAGATCCTGACCGCGGGGATATCTTCGCGGATCGGCAATGTTAGGGAGAGACGGGATGATGAGGCGTGACATCTTGAAGTCGATGGCTTTGTCCGCGACGGCAATGGCGGTGCTGGCCCTGGGCGGCATGTCCACGGCCCTTGCCGCCAACGAGACCCTGAAGATCGGGTTCGTCGGCGTGACCAGCGGACCTGCCGCCGCCTGGGGCATTTCCAATGTCCGCTCGATGCAGACCCGTGCCGACTGGCTCAACGAGCTTGGCGGCGTGCAGATCGGTGACACGACCTACGATATCGAGATTGTCACCTTCGACGACCAGAAAGATCCCAAGCGCGCCATTGCCGGCATGGAGAAGATGGCCCAGGAGGGAATTCACTACGTTGTCGGACCGAATGTCGACGATGGTGCTGCCGCTGTCCGTCCGGTCGCCGAGCAGAACGGGATCATCTACTTCCCGTATGCCTTCCCCAAGGAGCTCTATACGCCGCCGGCAAGCAATGCCATTTTGGGCATGATCGCCAACTACCAGTCCGGTCCGGCAATCTACAAGTATCTCAAGGAAAACAAGGGCGTGCAGACAGTGGCCTTCGTCGCCGCCAACGAGTCGGACCCGCTCAGCCAGCGTGATGGAGGCATCGCCGCCGCCAGGGAACTCGGTCTCGATGTGGTCTCCGACAATGTCACCTATCAGGTCGACACCACCGACTTCACTCCGGTGATCACGCCGATCGTCCAGCTCCAGCCCGACCTCCTGGTCCTCTCCGGTGTTGCCCCGGCCAACGCTCCACAGCTTATCCGCTCGGCCCGCGAGCTTGGCTTCGAGGGGCTGATCTCCACCGAAACCGCGCAGGATGCGGCCGTGCTGGCGGAGGGAGCGGGCGATCTCGCCAACGGTTTCATCTCGGTCGGCGGTGCGTCGACCCCGGAAATCGCATCCGATGTGATGAACGAATTCGTCGAGCGATACACGAAGATGTTCGGTGAATACAATGACGAGTCGAACACGAAGGTGTACGCGCTCGAATACATCGTCGACACGCTGAAGGCGAACCCGGCGGCCATTGACAATGTCGAGGAGTTCAAGAAGACCGTGGACACGTTCGAGGCCCCCAATCCCTTCATGAAGGGCGATGACAGCCCGCTCAAATATGTCGGGACGACCTCCTTCGGCCAGAAGCGTCAGGTCTTCGTGCCGATGGTCGTGAACGAGTTCAGGGACGGCAAGTTCGAGACGCTGTTCATCGCCTCGGTCGATTAGTCTCCGAATGACGGACGGTGGACCCCGACTGGCCGGGGCAGCCGTCCGTCCCGCGAAGGGCGGGAAATCGGGGGAAAATGAACGTCCGGCAGCCGGGGAATGTCTTGCCCGGGCGACCGGCCTCAAACCGGAATGATCCGGCGATGGAACAGATTATCGCCAACGGGCTTTATCTGGGTGCGCAATACGCCCTCATAGCGCTCGGGCTGACGCTTATTTTCGCCCTTATGAACGTGCTCAATTTCGCTCACGGGCAGATGTACGTTCTTGGTGGGTTCGTCACTTACACGATCTATGGCCAGTTGGGTCTTCCCTACGTCGTGGCCCTTCTCTGCTCGGCACTGACCCTCGCCGGTGTCGGTGCCCTGATCGAGAAATTCCTCTTTCGTCCGGTCATCCGGCGATCGCTGCGCGAGGAAAGCACGATGCTGCTGGCAGCCGGCATCGCCTTCTTTCTCGATGCGGTCATCCTCCTGCTGTTCGGCGAGAAACAGCGCGGCGTTCCCAAGATCGTGAACGGCGTGCTCAACTGGGATTTCCGGCTGATCATGCCCTACGACAGGATCCTGATCGGTGTCCTGGCCATCGTCATCATCGCCGCTTTCATCCTGTTCATGCAGTACAGCAGGACAGGCCGGGCCATGCGCGCCCTGGCACAGAACCGCACGGCAGCGCAGTTGCAGGGTGTCGACGTCGATCGCTATTCCATGATCGGCTTTGCCCTCGGTGCCATGCTCGCCGGCGTCGTCGGCGGACTGCTTGTCACGATCACCGGCATCAATCTCGGCATGGGCGGACCGACTTCGATCAAGGCCTTCATGATGGTCATGATCGGCGGTGCCGGTGTGATCTCGGGAGCGATCGCCGGCGGTTTCATCCTCGGCATGATGGAATCGATCGGCCTGACGGTCCTGTCCCAATATGGCGACATCACCTATCTGGTGATCTTCGCGTCGCTCATGGTTTTCCTCGCCATCCGCCCGCAGGGGCTGATGGGCAAGCCCTGGGGGTGACGTCATGAAGATCGTATTGCGTGTCCTGGGTGTCCTGCTCTTCCTTGCCGTCGTCTATGTCGCGATTCCCTGGGGCATCGAGCGGAGCGGCCGCTGGGATTTCTATTATACGCTTACTTCGGTGGCCCTTCTGTCGATTGCCAGTGCCGGCGTATGGCTTACCTTCTACATCGGCCGCATCAATATCGGACAGGGGGCCTATGCCCTTGTTGGCGGCTACGTGTCGGCCATACTGATCACCGATTATGGAATGTCCTTCTGGCTCACCATTCCACTGGCCGGCATGATCTGCGCCGCGCTCAGCGTTCTCATCGGCCTGCCGATCCTGCGCCTGCGCGGGGTCTATTTCGCCATGGTGACGCTGGTGCTCACCGAAGTGGCGCGGCTGACCGCCCTGGCCCTGCCGATCACCAATGGTGCAAAGGGTATCGTCTCGATACCCCTGCCCGGTGGCATCTCGATCTTAGGGTTCGCCATCATTCCCGATTTCGCCACGCTCGCCAATGTCAAGCTCGGCTTCTACTATGTCGGCGTAACGCTCATGGTGCTGGTCTTTGCCGCGCTGTACCGGATCGTCCACTCGCGCATCGGCCATCTGTGCCGCTCCTTGCAGCAGAACGAGGAGCTTTCGGCGTCGATCGGTGTGAACACGGCGCATCTGCGGATCATTGCCTATTCGATATCCTCCTTTTTCGGCGGTATTGCCGGGGCGGTGTTCGCTGCCATCTCGCAATCGATCTATCCGTCGAGCTTCCAGGTGGCCGATTCGGTCAATTTTATGCTCAACTGCTTCCTCGGCGGTCTGGGCTATGTGTTCGGACCGATGCTCGGCACGCTGGTGCTGTATTTCGGCTGGGATCTGCTGTTCCAGACCGGAAGGTTCCAGTTGCTGATCTATTCGAGCCTGCTCATCGTCCTGATGCTGGTTCTGCCGAACGGCCTGCTCAGTCTGCGCCTGGGCGGTCGGCCGGGGAGTTCGCGATGAGCCATATTCTCGAAGTCAGGAATGTCACCAGGCGTTTCGGTGGCCTGGTCGCGGTCAACAGCGTCAGCTTCGGTGTGGGCGAAAAGGAGATTCTCTCCGTCATCGGTCCCAACGGCGCCGGCAAGTCGACTCTCTTCAAGCTGATCGCCTCCTTCCTGCGCACGACGTCGGGTGAGGTCATCTTCAACGGCGAGAAGATCTCCGACCTGGCGCCGCATGTCGTGGCGCGCAAGGGCGTGGTGCGCACCTTCCAGGAGACCACGATCTTCCGCAGCATGACCGTGCGCGACAATGTCATCATCGCCCATCACCTGCGCTCGCGTTCGAGCCTGTGGGGCTTCTTCCTCGGCTCGGCCGTGGCACGCGAGGACGAGCGGGCGTTCGGCCGGTCGGCCGATGAAATCCTGGGCTTCCTCGGTCTTGGCGATATCGCGGGGGAACTGGCCAGCAATCTGCCGCAGGGTCATCTCCGCGCACTGGGTATCGCCATCGGGCTTGCCACGGACCCGAAGGTGCTTCTGCTGGACGAACCCTTTGCCGGAATGAACCATGACGAGACCATGCGTACGGTCGAACTGGTGCGCGGCGTGCGCGACCGGGGAGTAACCGTGCTCCTTGTCGAGCATGACATGCCGGCGGTGATGAGGATTTCGGACCGCATCGTCGTCATCAATTTCGGCGAGAAGATCGCCGAGGGCACGCCTGCGGAAATCCAGAACAACGAACGGGTCATCGAAGCCTATCTGGGCAGCGAAGACGCTGCGATCGGGATTTGAGTGATGACAGGCATGCTGCGCTTCGACGACGTCGAACTCTATTATGACCACGTCTATGCGCTCAAGGGCGTGTCGGTGGCCCTCGACGAGGGGGAAACCGTCGCGCTGATCGGCGCCAATGGCGCTGGAAAGTCGTCCATCCTTCGCGCAATCACCGGCCTCAACCGCATCAGGACCGGCCAGATCTCGTTCATGGGCGAGCGTATCGATGGCCTCAATCCGGCGGATATTGTCAGGCGTGGAATTGCCATGGTGCCAGAAGGTCGCCAGGTGTTTCCGTTCATGTCCGTGAAGGACAATCTCCTGATGGGGGCCTTCACCCGAACGGACAAGGCCGACATCGCCCGCACGCTCGAAATGGTGCTTGGCCGCTTTCCGCGGCTGAAGGAGCGCTACGGCCAGACCGCGGGTACGCTCAGTGGCGGCGAGCAGCAGATGATGGTGATCGGCCGGGCGCTCATGGCCAAGCCGCGCCTGTTGCTGCTGGACGAGCCATCGCTGGGTATTGCTCCCAAGCTGGTCCAGGACATCGCCCGTTCGATCGTCGCCATCAATCGCGATGAGAAGGTGTCTGTCCTGCTGGTCGAGCAGAATTCGCGCATGGCGCTGTCGATATCCAATCGCACCTATGCCCTGTCGACGGGCTCGGTGGTGCTCAGCGGCCCATCGAGGGAACTCATGCGGGACGAGCGGATCAAGGCTGCCTATCTGGGTGGCGAGGTCTGATGCGCCTGCTGGTCGCCAATCCCAACAGCACGGCCTCGATGACTGCGAAGATCGGGCGCGCCGCCGAGGCGGCGGTCTCGCCGGGCACGGAGGTGGTCGCCCGCAATCCCGCCGGCGGCCCTGCCAGCATCGAGGGATATTACGACGAGGCGCTGAGCCTTGCCGGGCTCATGGACACGGTGGCGGCCCATGCAGACGTGGATGCCGTGGTGCTCGCCTGTTTCGACGATACGGGCCTCGATGCGCTGCGTTGCATGACCCCGGCGCCGGTGGTCGGGATCGGCGAGGCGGCCTTTCACATGGCGACACTGGTCGCCGGAAGGTTCTCGGTCGTCACCACGCTCGCCCGCTCGATCCCCGCCATCGAGCACAATCTCGTTCGCTACGGCCTTGCCACCCGATGCGCCCGTGTCCGCGCTGCTGACGTGCCGGTCCTCGATCTGGAGAGGCGGTCGGAAGCCTCCGTTGCGCGTATCTCGGAAGAGATCGGCCGGGCCATGGTCGAGGATCGGGCGGAAGCCATCGTGCTCGGATGTGCGGGCATGGCCGATCTGGCGGCCGACCTCGCGCGAAGGCACGGCTTGCCCGTTGTGGATGGTGTCGCCGCCGCCGTCACGCTTGCGGAGGGCCTCGTGCGCCTCGGCCTGCGGACGTCGCGTCTCGGCGGCTACGCCCCGCCGCGCATCAAGGACTGACCGTTCCCCGGCGGGTCCGCTTCACCGTCCCGTGCGCCTGATTGCCTGAACCGCCTTGTCCAGCTCCTGCAGGAAGCGCGAGCGGTCCCGCTTGTCCATCGGCCGGCCGCCGCCACGGATCTCCCCCGTCTCGCGCAGGCTGGTCATCAGGTTGCGCAGGGCCAGGTCGGAGCCGATCGAGCTTTCGCTGAAGACCTTGCCGGTACCGGAAATGACCCGCGCGCCGGCCTTCACGCAGCGGTCGGCCAGTGGTACGTCGGAGGTGATGACGATATCGCCGGTGCCGGCGCGTGCGGCAATCCAGTCGTCCGCGCGGTCGAGCCCTTCCTCGACGACGACCTTCTCGATCAGTGGGGATTCGGGTGCGCGCAGCCAGTGATTGGCCACAAGCCACACCTTGAGTCCGTAGCGACCTGCAACGCGATAGGTCTCTTCCTTCACCGGGCAACCGTCGGCATCGATATAGATTTCCAGCATGAAGCCGATCTAGCGGACCGGGTTGCGCAAGGGAAGTCGCGAGTGGCTGCATGCAGCTCCGGTGCGATGCTGCATGGTTCGACTGGACGTCATGTTGCAACCGCCGGTACACAGATGGAACCAAGCCTGATCGCGGGAGGTCCATGATGTTCACGTCTGCCATGAACTTTGCCCTCGGTGACGAGATCGACAGCCTGCGCGACATCCTGCATCGCTTTGCCCAGGAGAAGATCGCGCCGCGGGCGGCGGCGATCGACCGCGACGATGCCTTCCCCCGCGACCTGTGGCCGGAACTGGGGGCGCTGGGTGCTCATGGCATAACCATTGACGAGACCTATGGCGGTGTGAACATGGGTTATCTTGCCCATGTTGTCGCCATGGAGGAAATCTCCCGGGCGTCTGCTTCGGTGGCGCTATCCTACGGTGCGCATTCCAATCTCTGCATCAATCAGATCGCCCGAAACGGAAATCCTTCACAAAGAGAACGTTACCTGCCGAAGCTCGTCAGCGGAGAGCATCTGGGTGCCCTGGCCATGAGCGAGCCCGGGGCGGGATCTGACGTCGTGTCGATGAGGCTGCGTGCCGACAGGCGCAACGACCGGTATGTACTCAATGGTACCAAGATGTGGATCACCAACGGGCCGACCGCCGATGTTCTCGTGGTCTATGCCAGGACCGATCCCGATGCCGGCCCGCGCGGCATCACGGCCTTCATCGTCGAACGCGACATGGCCGGGTTCAGCTGTGCGCAGAAGCTCGACAAGCTCGGCATGCGCGGCTCCGATACCGGCGAACTGGCCTTCGAGAACTGCGAGGTTCCGTTCGGGAATGTCCTTGGCGAGGAGGGACGTGGCGTCAATGTGCTGATGTCCGGGCTCGATTACGAGCGGATCGTGCTTGCCGGCGGGCCTCTGGGCATCATGGCGGCGGCCATGGATATCGTCATGCCCTATGTCCATGACCGCGAGCAGTTCGGCCAGCCGATCGGCGAGTTCCAGATCATGCAGGGCAAGCTTGCCGACATGTATACAGTGATGAATGCTGCCAGGGCCTATGTGTATGCAGTCGCCCGGGCTGCCGATCGCGGCGAGACGACGCGCAAGGATGCTGCCGGCTGCATCCTCTACAGTGCGGAGAAGGCGACCTGGATGGCGCTGGAAGCCATCCAGTGCCTGGGCGGCAACGGCTACATCAACGACTATCCTGCCGGCAGGCTGCTGCGCGATGCCAAGCTCTACGAGATCGGTGCCGGGACCTCGGAGATCCGCCGCATGCTCATCGGCCGGGAGCTGTTCAGGGAGACGGCCTGACATGGCTGTCATTCAATCTTCGCTGTCGACGCAATCGGAGGCCTGCCGGGCCAACAGGAAGGCCCATGAGGCCGCGATCGCGGTGGTTCGTGAAGCCGCCGATGCTGCTCTGGCCGGCGGCGGTGAAGCAGCACGCGAGCGACATCTGGCACGGGGCAAGATTCTCCCGCGCGAACGTGTTGAGCGATTGCTCGACCCGGGCTCGCCGTTTCTGGAGATAGGGCTGTTCGCGGCCCACGGCCTCTACGATGGCAACAGTCCGTCTGCCGGTATCATCACCGGCATCGGTCGGGTGGCCGGTCGCGAGGTGATGGTCGTGTGCAATGACGCCACTGTGAAGGGTGGCACCTACTACCCGATGACGGTGAAAAAACATCTTCGTGCGCAGGAGATCGCGCAAGCCAACCGGTTGCCCTGTGTCTATCTCGTCGATTCGGGTGGGGCCAATCTGCCCAATCAGGACGAAGTCTTTCCCGATCGCGATCATTTCGGCCGGATCTTCTTCAATCAGGCCAACATGTCCGCCAGGGGTATCGCCCAGATCGCGGTGGTCATGGGCTCGTGCACGGCAGGCGGTGCCTATGTGCCGGCGATGTCCGACGAGACGATCATCGTGCGCGATCAGGGGACGATCTTCCTGGCCGGTCCGCCCTTGGTGCGGGCAGCGACCGGCGAGGTGGTGAGCGCGGAGGATCTGGGCGGTGGCGATGTGCATACAAGGCTTTCGGGTGTGGCCGACCACCTCGCCCGTGACGATGCGCATGCTCTTGCTCTCGCGCGCCGTTGCGTGGCCGGCCTGGGGGGGAGCGGGCTGCATGCAGCGGCCTCGCCGAGTGTCGAGGCACCCCGCTACGATCCGCGGGAGATCATCGACGTGGTTCCGGCGGACCCGAAGGTCCCCTACGATAGTCACGAGGTGATCGCCCGCATTGTCGATGGTTCGCGGTTCGACGAATTCAAGGCTCGCTACGGCACGACACTGGTTACCGGCTTCGCGCATGTTCACGGCATGCTGGTCGGGATTGTCGCCAATAATGGCGTGCTGTTCAGCGAAAGCGCGCTCAAGGGTGCGCATTTCGTCGAGCTTTGTTCGCAACGCCGCATACCGATCGTCTTCCTGCAGAACATCACCGGCTTCATGGTCGGTCGCAGGTATGAGGCCGAGGGGATAGCCAAGCACGGCGCCAAGCTGGTGACGGCGGTGGCGACCACCCGGGTGCCCAGGGTGACGGTGCTGGTGGGCGGGTCCTTCGGTGCGGGAAATTATGGTATGTGCGGCCGGGCCTACGACCCGCGCTTCTTGTGGACATGGCCCAATTCGCGGATATCGGTGATGGGTGGCGAGCAGGCCGCGGGCGTGCTCGCCACCGTGCGAAGGGACGCGATAGAGCGCAGGGGAGGTCGCTGGACGGCTGACGAGGAAGCCGAATTCAGGCGGCCGACGCTCGAAATGTTCGAACGGCAGAGCCATCCGCTCTACGCTTCCGCGCGATTGTGGGACGATGGCATCATCGATCCGCGCTCGACGCGGGATGTCCTGGGGCTGAGCCTTTCGGTTTCGCTCCATGCGCCCGTTGAACCGACCAGCTTCGGCATTTTCCGGATGTGAAGCCGTGCAGCTCATCGATCACGTCTCCCTCGTCGTCGACGATATGTCCCGTGCCGCCCCCTTCTATGATGCGATCATGGATGTTCTCGGTGCGGCAAAGGTCGGCCAGAGAGCGGATTGGCTGGGCTATGGCGAGCGCTGCCGGCCGGGCGATGACGGACACAGCTATATCTCGGTCCGGCTCGGGTCGACAGGTGGGGTTCGTCATGGCGTGCATTGTTGCTTCAAGGCGGGAAGTCCGGACATCGTGCGCCGTTTCTGGGAGGCGGGCATCGCCCATGGTGGAGCTTGTGGCGGCCCGCCCGGATTGCGCAGCTATCACAGCGGCTATTACGCGGCGTTCCTGATCGACCCTTCGAGGAATCGTCTCGAAGCTGTTTTTCACGGGGATGGGAAAATCTGATGTTCGCAAAGATTCTCGTCGCCAATCGGGGTGAGATCGCCTGCCGGGTAATGGCCACCGCCCGACGTCTCGGCGTGTCCACCGTCGCTGTATACAGCTCCGTCGACAGCCATTCGAAACATGTGGCCATGGCCGATGAAGCTGTTCTGGTTGGAGATGCGCCGCCGGCACGGAGCTACCTGCTCGGCGACCGCATCATCGAGGCCGCACTGCGCACGAAAGCGCAGGCGATCCATCCGGGTTATGGCTTTCTTTCGGAAAATCCGGACTTTGTCGACGATGTCGAGCGGGCGGGGCTTGTCTTCATCGGCCCTCCCGCGTCGGCCATCCGCGCCATGGGCCTCAAGGACGCGGCCAAGGTGCTCATGGAAAGGGCGGGGGTGCCGGTCGTCCCCGGCTATCATGGCGAGAGCCGCGATCCTGGCGTGCTGGCGGCCGAGGCTGCCCGGATCGGTTATCCGGTGCTGATCAAGGCACGTGCCGGCGGTGGCGGCAAGGGCATGCGGCTGGTCGGGCATCCGGACGAATTCGCGTCGGCCCTCGAAGGTGCGCAGCGCGAGGCCCTGTCGAGTTTCGGTGACCCGGCCTGTCTCGTCGAACGATATGTCACCCGACCGCGACACGTGGAGATCCAGGTTTTCGCCGACAGTCACGGCCAGGTGGTCCACCTGTTCGAACGGGACTGTTCCCTGCAGCGTCGCCACCAGAAGGTCATCGAGGAAGCGCCCGCGCCGGGTATGACGATGGCGGTTCGCGATGCCATGGGCAGGGCCGCGGTGGAAGCCGCGCGGACGATCGGCTATCGCGGTGCGGGTACCGTGGAATTCATCGCCGATGGCAGCGGACCCCTTCGGACCGACGGCTTCTGGTTCATGGAGATGAATACCCGCCTGCAGGTCGAACACCCGGTCACCGAGGCCATTACGGGGCTCGACCTTGTCGAGTTGCAGTTGCGCGTGGCTGCGGGGGAGGCGCTGCCATTCGGACAGGAAGACCTCGCCATCGACGGGCATGCCTTCGAGGCCCGGATCTATGCCGAAGATGTCGGCCGCGGCTTCCTGCCCGCCACCGGACGGCTCGACCATTTCAACCTGCCGGATCATGTCCCGTTCCGGAACGGCCCGGTGAGGATCGATTCCGGAGTGCGTGAGGGCGATGCCATCACGCCTTACTACGACCCGATGATCGCCAAGCTGGTTGTCCACGGCCCGGATCGGGCGGCTGCCCTCCATCGGCTGGAGACCGCGCTGGCGGCAGTCGAGGTGGCGGGTTCGACGACCAATGTCGCCTTTCTCGCGGCGCTGGCGCGACATGAGGGCTTTGCCCGTGGTGAGGTGGATACGGGCCTGATCGCCAGGGATCTGGCCATGCTGGACGTCAAGCCGGTCCCGGACGGGAGGATCGTTGCCGTGGCGGCAATCATGGCACTCGGTCTGGCCAGGGAAGGCGACGGGGATGGCGATCCATGGGTACGATTGAGCGGTTGGCGGTCATGGGCGACGGCACGACCGGTCGCCTTGCTGGGAATGGGTGACGAGGTTGCAGCCTGTCCGGTCCATATTCTGGGGGAAGGATTCTACCGGGTGGATGGGCCTGCTGACGGTATCGAGCTCGAATGCCGCCTGTTGGCCGACGGTCGGGTCGAACTGCGTCATGACGGAATGGTGACCCGGCTGAATACCGCCCTGACAGGGGCCACGCTGACTGTATACAGTGAGGGTGCGGCATTCTCTTTCCACCTGCCCGATCCGCTGGCGCCCGTCGATGAAAACGGTGCGGCAGGCGGCGATGTCGTCCGCGCACCGATGCCGGGGCTGGTGAAGCTCGTCGAAACGGCATCGGGTGACCGGGTCCGCAAGGGACAGCGGTTGTTCGTGCTCGAAGCGATGAAGATGGAACATGTACTCGCCGCTCCGCGCGACGGCGTGGTCCGGGAGGTGACGGTCGCCGTTCACGATCAGGCCGATGACGGCATGGTGCTGTTGCGGCTGGAGGCGGTCGATGAGGTGGGGCCTGCCGATGGCTGATCATGTCACCCTCTTCGAGATGGGGCCGAGAGACGGTCTTCAGAACGAGAAAGTCCCCATTGCCACCGAGGACAAGATCCGGCTGGTCGATCTCCTGACGGCGTGCGGTCTGGCCAAGATCGAGACGGCGAGTTTCGTCAACCCGGAACGGGTGCCGCAGATGGCCGATGGCGCCGAGGTGCTGGCCGGTATACAGCGGGGCAAGGCGCTGTATACAGCGCTGACACCCAACCTGAAGGGCTACGAGCGTGCGCGTTCGGCCAATGTCGACGAGGTGGCGATATTCGCCAGTGCGTCTGAAGGTTTCAGCAGAGCCAACATCAACTGTTCGATTGCCGAAAGCCTCGAACGATTCCTGCCGGTCATGCAGGCTGCTGCGGCTGATCGCCTGCCGGTCAGGGGATATGTGTCCTGTGTCGTCAACTGCCCCTATGATGGTCCGACACCGCCCGCATCGGTCGCGCGGTTGACGGTCTCGCTTCTGGCCATGGGCTGTTACGAGGTCAGTCTGGGCGACACGACCGGCAAGGCGGAACCCGGGGCGATTGCCGCCATGCTTGATGCGGTGCTGGGCGACGTGCCTGCAACCCGGCTCGCCGGCCACTATCACGATACCGGCGGGAGGGCGCTCGACAACATCCTCGTCAGTCTCGAACGCGGCCTGCGGACCTTCGATTCCTCCATTGCCGGGCTTGGCGGCTGTCCGTATGCACCGGGTGCCAGGGGCAATGTCGCCACGGAACGTGTGGTTGAACGGCTGGAAACCCTCGGCCTTGCGACGGGTGTCGACAGGGAACGGCTGGAAGACGCGGCGCATTTTGCGCGAGGCCTGGGGAGCGGGACATGAGCGACAGCACGATCCGGATTGCGGTCGACGGACGCGGCGTCGCGTTCCTGACGCTGGCACGTTCCGACAAGCGCAATGCGCTTTCCGCACGGATGATCGGAGAGATCACCGACGCCGCGGGCATGCTTGGCGACGATGACGGCGTGCGGGCCGTCGTGCTGGCGGCGGATGGCCCCGTATTTTGCGCCGGCGGTGATCTCGGCTGGATGATGCAGCAGGTCAGGGCCGACAGGCCCACGCGGATGCGCGAGGCGCGAAGGCTGGCGCTGATGCTGCAGGCGCTCAACGAATTGCCGAAGCCGCTGATCGGCCGGGTACATGGCGATGCGTTCGGCGGCGGTGTCGGCATGATGGCTGTATGCGATCACGTCATTGCCTGCGGGGACTGCCGCTTCGGTTTCACCGAGACGCGGCTCGGCCTCATTCCCGCCACCATCAGTCCCTATGTCATCGCCCGCATGGGCGAGGGACCGGCAAGGCGGGTCTTCATGTCCTCGGAACTGTTCGATGCCGCCACGGCATGCCGGCTCGATCTGGTGAGCGGGGTTGTCGCCCGTCCGGCACTCGATGCGGCGGTCGACGCGGCCGTGGCCCCTTATCTCAAGGTGGCGACCGGAGCGGTGGGCAGGGCCAAGTCGCTGGCCCGGATGCTGGGTCCACGCATCGACGGGGCGGTGATCGACGCCACGATCGAACGGCTGGCCGACAGCTGGGAGACCGACGAGGCACGCGAGGGCATTGCGGCCTTCCTTGAAAAACGTCCTCCTCGCTGGGCCATATCGGCGAGCCGATGAGGCCGAAGATCGAAACAGGCTATCGAAACGGGAAGGGGAGAATCACGACATGAACCGGATCGACGGAAAATTCGCCATCGTCACCGGCGGCACGCAGGGACTGGGCGCGGCCATCGCCCGCAGGCTGGCGGAAGCCGGGGCCGCCGGGATCGTCACCTGCGGGCGCAAGGTGGAGGAAGGCCGGCAGGTGGCCGATGCGGTCTCGAACGATACCGGTTGCCCGGTCGACTTCGTCAGGGCCGATCTGGCGACGGTCGGGGATTGCCGCAACGTTGTCGAGTTCGCCGACAGTCGTTTCCATCGCGTCGACATTCTCGTGAACGCGGCGGGCCTGACTGATCGGGGCACCATTCTCGATACCTCGGTCGAATTGTTCGACCGGATGTTCGCCATCAATGTACGTGCTCCGTTCTTCCTCATGCAGAAAGTGATCCGCATCATGCTGCGCGAGAAGACGGAAGGTTCGATCGTCAATATCGGTTCGACCTCCGGTTTTGCCGGCCAGCCGTTCATCTCGTCCTATTGCGCCTCGAAGGGGGCTCTGGCCACGCTGACCCGCAACACCGCCTTTGCCGTGATGCGCAACCGTATCCGGGTCAATCAGCTCGATATCGGCTGGATGGCCTCCGATGGCGAGGACCGCATACAGCGCCAGTATCACGGTGCTGCCGATGACTGGCAGGCGAAGGCGGCGGCGGGCCTGCCCTTCGGGCGGCTGCTCGCACCGGCCGAAGTTGCCGGTGCGGTCAATTATCTCGCCTCCGCGGACAGCGGCATGATGACCGGTTCGGTGATCGCCTTCGACCAGTCGGTTCGCGGTGCCTATGCCGGTGGTCCACCGACGCCGCCCGAACCGATGCAACTGGCCTGAAGTCGCTGCGGACACCCCTGCATGCAGTTGGCGTGTTGCATGCAGGGGAGACGTCCAGACTGTTCGGTGGTGCAGGATGCAGGTCAAATTGATAAGGAAAATATTCCTTGATTTTTTGCCGGCTGCCTGTGCCACTTTGGATGGCATGACGAGATTTTTCACGCCTGCCGGTCCGGATTCACGCCAGTCGACGCTGGCGCGGCGCATCTCGCGCTGGGGTTGCGGCCGTCTCCTGCGCTTCTGCTGGCTTCTGGCCGGCGGGCGGCAGGCCGTGCTGGCGCGCTCGGGCTTTCCCGGTCTCGACGATCCTGCCGATATCAGGTTCATGCCGGATATCGTGACCGTCGTGACCGCGGCGCTGACCCGCATCGCCGGCGGAGACGGATTGCGGTCGTTCATCATGGCCTGGGCGCCGGCCTGGTTCGACGACCTGGTGCTGCGCCTGCTGGATGGCCCGGCACATGAAAACCCTCACGCGATCGCCTGGTTGCAGTGGGCAACCGGGCCGCATGGATGCAAGCCCCTGGAAGCTCTTCTGCGCACGGTCCTGCGAAGCCTGGACAAGCCACTGCGCGAACCTGACCCGTCAGCCGCCCATGGCGATGAAACCTTGCCGTCGGGGACGGTGGATCCGGCCGAACGGCCGGCTCGGCGGGTTCGGGAACCGGGAGACGAAGGCCGTCGCCGGGAAGCCTGCCTGCGCCGTCGCGGTCGCCGCCATCTGGTGCGAGCCCTCATGAAAGCGATCATGGACCGGCTGGCCGCCCAGACTGCCGGGGCGACGACGGATGCCCGGATGCGAACGCGGGCCGCCTGGCCTTCGCGGCCCGCCGACAGGCTTCGGATCGACATGGACCGTGATCCGCATCGGCCCTTCCCGCAAGACGGATTCGCCTGAAAGGGGCGAACGCCGCCTCGATGGGTTGCATTTTATTCAAATGCGATGAAACCGATGGAACGGCCCCGGACGGATGCCGTCGATTGAAATGACAGTATTTGCAGTGTCTATTTCCCGGATTGCCAAGTCATTCCAAAATAACGTGATACACATGGAGAATATATGGATATAGTTGAATAAAATGCCATTTGATAATCGTTTACGAGGCAGTGGTACGAATGCTAGACCATTGGAACGTTGTTCGACCGTGGATGGTGAATATGGCTTTGTCGCAATTGAGCACCCTCGATGGAATGAGAACGCTTTCGGTTCGCGATTCCATCGACCGGATCGAGAAATGCTATGAATTCATGCTGGCATACGCCATGGATGGCCGGCACAGGGACCCGTCGCGAACCGAGATCCGCGAGATCCGTTCCTGCCTTCAGGACCTCGACGGGGCGATGAAGGAGATCGGCTATTGTGCGCCCCAGATGTTCCGCGATGGCCTGATGGGGCCTTTCGCCCGCCGCTTCCTTGCCGATCTGTCCGTGGTCCGCTCGGCTCTGGCGATGGCTTTGGAGAGGTCCAGCATCAGCGCCGCCATGGTCGAGAATCTCAACGAGATGATCACGGTGCAGTCCTTCCTGAGCGATCTGTTCTTCATCGACCAGGTCATGCTCAACCCCCGCGAGGGAAGCATCCATTAGGCTGCTCCCCGATCGGACGCAGGCGGAATGCGTGTCTGTTTTTGGGGCATCGGGAACTTTACGCATTGTCGACGGGTTATGGCTCGGTAAGATCCGGCGCGTGGATTTTGCCCGGGCCGTAACGCTGGTCGGATTGCCCGTTCACGGCTTTCGGTGTCGCGCCGCAAAATCAGGTTGACCCATCGAGAAACAACGACCGCATCGCGGCACACGGAGAACCCGAATGAAACAGACGAGACGCTTCTTCGCCGTCACCAGCCTTCTGGCGCTGGCGGCCTGCGCTTCCGGCTCGACCCCCCAGGAGACCGCCGACAAGCGCGCCCAGATCGACCAGGAAGCCACCGTCGCCCTGAACCAGCTCTACACCGAGAACCCCGAGGCCAAGACGCTCAGCGAAAGGGCCAAGGGCATCCTGATCATGCCCGACATCATCAAGGGCGGCCTCGGCATCACCGGCGAAGGCGGCACGGGCGTTCTGCGGGTCAATGGCCAGCCCGCGGGTTACTACAACCTGACCAGCGCCGGTTTCGGCCTGGCCATCGGCGTGCAGAGCTACTCGCAGGTGCTGATGTTCCTCGAAGACCAGGCGCTGGCCGATTTCCAGGCTGGCCAGGGCTGGGAAGCCGGTGTCGATGGCTCGGTCGCGGTGCTCGACACGGGGGCCAGCGGCGAGGTCGATACCAGCAACATCCAGGCGCCGATCGTCGGTTTCGTCTTCGGCGAGACCGGCCTCATGGCCAATGCGAGCATCGAAGGCTCGAAATACACCAGGCTCGACGACTGAGCCTGCGTGCGTTTTCCGGACGGGGCGGGCACGCTCCGTCCGGGGCGGTCAGTTCCGGCGCGTCACCTTCCGTTCGCGGCGGTTGAGGTGGTGTTCGACCTCTTCCAGCGACACTCCCTCGGCTGCAAGCCGGGTCAGGGTGAAGAAGATGAGGTCGGCGGCTTCCCATATCACCTCGTCGCGTGATCCCGCCTCGACCAGTTCATTCGCCTCTTCGAGGATTTTGCCGGCCAGCAATGCCGGATCGTCGATCAGCTTGCGGCTGTAGGACCCTGCCGGAGCGCTTGCCGCACGGCTTTGAAGCCGGCGGGCGAGGCGTCCGAGATCCCGGTCGTCGCCGAAGCAGCTTCGTGTGCCGAGGTGGCAGAACCCCCGGCCGCTCTGGCGGACGATGAATTGCAGGCTGTCGCGGTCGCAGTCCGCGCGAATGGCCAGCAGTTCCTGGATGTTTCCGGAGCTTTCACCCTTGCGCCACAGTCCGCGCGAACGCGACTGGTAGATGCCGCGCCGCTCGTTGACCGCGGCCTTGATGCTCTCGCGGCTGGAATAGACGAGACCCAGCGTCATGCCGCGTTCGTCGCTGACGACGGTGGGGATGAGGCCGTCGGGGCGGTCGCTGGTGATCGGTGCGGCGACGGCCTCGCCCAGGTCCATGCGGCCTGAATACAGCGCCATGCCGACCTGGCAGTCGGCACCGAGGGCATCCAGTGCGGCCACCTCCTCGACCGTGGTGACGCCGCCGGCAATGATGACGGATGCCGGTTTCGCCGCCTCGACGATCTGTCGTGCGAGGTCGAGATTGGTTCCGGCGAGCCGGCCCTCAAGTTCGACGAAGGTGACGAGGAAGCCCGATACGAGGTTCTTGAGGGCCTCGATGCGCTCGAAGATGCCTTCTCCGGTGCCCTGCTTCCAGCCTTCGACGACAACCTCGCCGTGGCGGGCGTCCAGGGCGGCGATGACCCGGTTCTTGGGCAACTGACGCAGGATTTCCGGCTTTGCCATGGTTCCGAGGATGATGCGCCTGGCTCCCTTGTCGAGCCAGCGAATGGCTGTCTGCACATCGCGAATGCCGCCTCCGACATTGCAGTCGAACCGGGCGATGAGCGTCTCGACGAGATCGGCGTTCGACCCCGTCCGCATGGCGGCATCGAGATCGATGACGGCGATGTCGCCGGCGACCGAGAAGCGTTCGGCGATCGGCATCGGATCGCCGGCCTCGATCTCGCGCTTCTCGCCGCCGATGAGCTGCACGGCCTGTCCGTCCTGGAGGTCGATGGATGGAATGATCATGGGCTTGCTTTTTCCGATCGCTTCGAAGTCGCGGCACAGATGGACCCGACCCGCCTCCGCCGTCAACACGAACGCGTCGATGGACGCATGGCCCTGCCGCGTCTAACACTGACAGCGAGTGGCGATATTCAGGGGAGGGTTGAACCATGTCGAAGAAAATCGGCTTTATCGGACTGGGTGTGATGGGGGCGCCCATGTCGCGCAACCTGGTCAGGGGCGGGCATGAGGTGATGGGCTTCGACCTGTCCGCCGATGCCATCCGTGCTGCCGGCAACCGTCCCGCCGCCAGCGCCGCCGGGGCTGCCGACGGTGCGAGCATCGTGATCACCATGTTGCCCAAGGGCGAGCATGTGAAGGCTGCCCTGTTCGGCAGGGACGGTGCCTGCGAGACCCTGCCGAAGGGCAGTCTCGTCATCGACATGAGTACCGTCCAGCCACTGGAAACCGACGAGATCGCCGCCGAGGTGCGGCGGCGCGGCTTCCGCTTCGTCGATGCCCCGGTGGGACGCACCTCGCGCCATGCCGAGGAGGGCAAGCTGCTCGTCATGGTGGGGGCGGATGCCGAGGATCTGGACGAGGCCCGCGAGGTGGTCTCCCTGCTGGGCGACACCATCGTTCACTGCGGCGGGCCGGGCATGGGCAGCCGGGCGAAGATCGTCAACAACTACATGTCGATCGTGTCCAATGTCGTCGTTGCCGAGAGCCTCGTCCTCGCCGAACGCTCGGGCCTTTCTCTCGATGTGGCGATCGATGTCTGCCGTGGAACGACGGCCGGGCAGGGGCATCTGAACACCACCTATCCAGCCAAGGTGCTGCAAGGGGACACGGTTCCGGGCTTCATGCTCGACCTGGCGCTCAAGGATCTCAAGATCGCACTCGAACTGGGCAGTCGTATCGGCTCGCCGACCTATGCCGGTGCCGCGGCCCGTCCGGTCTACGAGATCGGTCAGGCGAGGGGCCGCGGCCGCTCGGACTGGACCGCCATTCTAGAGGTGCTGCGGGAAGTCTGACGGCAGTCGACTGAACACATCGGCCGTTGAATATCCCCTAGTGAAGGGCGCTTTCGGCCAGTCTGGCCTTGCCGTGCTCGACGACATAGATCCGGTCGGCGACGTCGAGGAGTTCGTGGCGGTGGCTGATGGTCAATACCGCAATTTCGCGACTGAGCTTGCGGATTTCGCCGGCGATGGTGATGGCGGTCGCCGGATCGAGGGCGCTGGTGACCTCGTCGAGTATCAGCAGGCGAGGCTCGTGCACGAGCGCACGGGCCAGCGCCAGGCGTTGCCGTTGACCGCCCGAAAGCCGGCCGCCGCGCTCGCCCACCACCGTTTCCAGTCCATCGGGCAGGCTGCGCACGAAGGCGCCTGAACCCGACAGTTCGAGAGCCTTTGTCAAACGGGGCTCGGGGAGCGTGTCGCCGAGCATCAGATTCTCGCGGATCGAATCATGCAGCAGGACGACATCCTGCGGCACGTAGCCGACGAGATGACGCCAGCTCGCGAGATCGATCTTCTCCAGTGGAATATCGTCAATGAGAATATCACCATCGCGGGACTGGTGCAGCCCGAGGAGGAGATCGATGATGGTCGTCTTGCCGCCACCGGACGGTCCGGTAAGCACGGTGAGCTGTCCCGCCTCGACCTCCAGGTCCAGCCCGTGCAGGATCGGGTGGTCGCCATGGGCAAAACGGACGTTCTCGAAGCGGATCCGCCGCTCGAAACGGGCGGGCTGCCTGCCCGGATTCGGTTCGAGATCGGCTTCCGTCTCGTCGATCAGCTCCTGCGCCGACCAGAAGGCGCTTTCGACCAGAAGGGCCTTTTGATACGCCTTCTGCAGCTTGCCGACCGTCTGCACCGTCCGGGCAACGACGATCCCCGACACCAGCAGTTCGGTCATGGGCACGTCGAAATTGTTGTAGAGAACGTAGAATCCGCTTCCCAGGAAGATGGCCATGACCGCGTCCTGCAGGTTGGCCACCGATTCACGGGCGACCACCTGTCGCCGCAGGGCCTTGCGCAGGGCACCTATCTTCTTGTCGAGAAGGTCGGCAAATGGTGCCTGACGGTCCATGGCACGGATGAGCTTGAGGTTGCTCAGCGTGTCCGACAGGAAAATCAGCAGGTCGCGGGTCCGGCGGGTCTGCGCCTGGCCGGAGCGCTTGGCCGCTCGCACGAGGGCATGCAGCGAGCCGAGTGTCACCACCCCCATGGCGAACGCCACCAGCGCCAGTTCCCACGAGACGACGAGGGCCACGACGGCGAACACGACCGACTGGGCGGCGAGTGCCAGGAACGAGGCCGCCAGGACGTAGGCTTCCGCCGCGCGGGTCGCGTCGTTGCTGATGACCGTGGTGATCCGGCCCATGGGCTGACGGATGAAGTATCGCCAGCGAACCCGCATCAGATTGCGGACGACATTGCGCCGCAGGTCGCTTGCGACCTCGGCCGAGGTGAAGCCGACGAAGATCATCGCTCCCAGGGTGATCAGCGCCTTGAGGACGATCGACCCGACCATCAGGACAAGCAACGTGGTCAGATCGGGGGTGAGGCCGAACCAGCCGACAAGGCCCAGCACGATCGTCTGGGCCGGCGAGCTGCCCGTGCTCTGTTCTGTGGCGGCCGCGATCAGCGGCATCATCGTGGCGAGCCCCAGTCCCTCGACGAGGTTGGCCAGGACGAGGGCCGTCAGGACGAGCCAGGCACGTGCGGGATTGGTGGAAAAGAAGATGCCGATGAGACCGCGCATGAAGTCCTCGAATGCGGGCGTGTCCGCCCGGGGGTGGTGGCCGGATACAGGATCACCGCCCGGACGGCAAGCCGGCGACTGTCAGCCGTCCTTGAAGCGGGCCCTCAGCTCCGTCTTGAGAACCTTGCCGTAATTGTTCTTGGGCAGTTCCGGCAAGCGCACATAGACCTTCGGGCGCTTGAACCGGGCGATGTGCGCAAGGCAGTGCGCATCGAGGTCGCGGTCGGCGACCGCTGCCGTCTCGACGATGCAGGCCACCACCCGCTCGCCCCATTCGGCATCGGCGAGCCCGATCACCGAAACCTCGCGGACGGCCGGGTGGAGCAGCAGGACTTCCTCGACCTCGCGCGGATAGATGTTGGTGCCGCCGGAGATGATCAGGTCCTTCGAACGATCCTTGAGCGTCACGAAGCCGTCTTCGTCCATTACCCCGACATCGCCGGTGCGCAGCCAGCCATCGCCCATGGTATGCCGCGTCGCCTCCGGGTCGCGCCAGTAGCCGGGGACCACGCTGGCACCGCGGGCCATGATCTCGCCGCTCTCGCCGGCGGGCAGCGGGCACCCCTCGGCGTCGCCGATCTTCACCTCGACCACGGTCTGGGCGGTGCCCGCGGACTGCAGGCGCTCCCGGTAGCGCGGATGGCCGACATCGGCGTGGGCGGCCTTGTCGAGGGCGGTGATCGTCATCGGGCTCTCGCCCTGGCCGTAGAGCTGGGCGAACCTGAAACCGAACACCTCATGCGCCTCGTCGAGATCGGCGAGATACATGGGCGCTCCACCATAGACGACCGTCTTCAGGTTGCGATGGTCGCCTCCTTCCTGTCTCGCATGGCGCGTCAGCCGCTTGACCATCGTCGGTGCGGCGAACATCGTCGTGCCGGGCCAGCTTCCCAGTGCGTCGAATATCTCCGCCGGATCGAAGCCGCCGCTTGCCGGAACGACCTGCGTGGCACCCATCGCCGCATGCGGGAACATGTAGAGGCCCGAACCGTGCGACAGCGGTGCGGCATGAAGGATGGCGTCTCCGGCGGCAATCCGGTCGATGTCGATGAAATAGGCATAGGTCATGGCCCGGATATTGCCATGGGTGATCATCGCGCCCTTGGGCCTGCCGGTCGTTCCGCTGGTATAGAACAGCCAGGCGAGGTCATCGGGGCCGCGCGGCTCCATGGCAACGGGATCGTGCGCCAGGGCGGTGGCGTAGCCTGGACTGCCCGCCATGAGGACGCGGACCCCGGCATCGATATCTCCGGAGAATTTCTCCTCGCTGATCACAAGGCCCGCCCCGCTGTGCTCGATGGCATGGGCCAGCTCGTTGCGGTGGAGCCTGGCATTGACCGGCACCGCCGCGAGCCCGGCCCACCAGCAGGCCAGCATGCATTCGAGATATTCCACGCGGTTGGCGAGGATGAGCGCGACCCGGTCGCCCGGTACGAGCCCGGCCTTCGAGCGCATCCAGCCGGCAAGGGCGGCCGCCCGTCCGGCCAGCTCCCCATGCGTGCAGAAGGGATTGCCGCCGATGGCAATGGCGGTGCCCTCGCGAGCGCGGCGGGCATTGCGTTCGAAGAGATGGGCGATGTTCAAGAGATCGTACCTCCCCGGGACTGCGAAGCCGAAGGCGGAATCAGTGACAAGGCTGGAAATTCCCCCTCTGGTAGATTATTAATTCTACTTATGGTAGAATTATCGGATCTGCAACCATGCTCACCATCATCATACTCACTCGCGACGAGGAGCAAAACCTCGTCCATGCGCTGCGCAGCCTGCGCGGTCTCGATGCCGATGTGTGGGTCGTCGATTCCGGCAGCACCGACCGTACGGTGGAGATCGCCCTCGGCCATGGCTGCCATGTCCTGCACCGGGAATGGACCACCTATGCCGGCCAGTTCAACTGGGCGCTCGGGCAGATCGAGGCCCGGACGCCCTGGTGCATGCGCCTCGATGCGGACGAGCGCCTGACCCCCGCGCTGGTGGAGGAACTCAGGTCCCGGCTGCCGGAAATCGGCCCCGATGTCACCGGCCTGCAGGTCAGGCGGCGCGTCCATTTCTGGGGCCGCTGGATCCGGCATGGCGGCTTCTATCCCACATGGCTGCTGCGCATATGGCGCACCGGCACCGCGCGCTGCGAGGGCCGGTGGATGGACGAGCACATGATCGTCGATCGCGGCCGCATCCTGTCGCTGGAGGGCGACATCATCGACGAGAACCACAAGGGGCTGGGCTTCTGGACGATCAAGCACGAAGGCTATGCCAGCCGCGAGGTGCGCGACCTGCTGCGCGTGGAACAGGGTGGGCCCGGAGACGGTCCTGCCGCTCAGGCCGGTCGCCGGCGCTGGGCCAAGGAACATGTCTATGTCCGCTCGCCGAGGCTGTGGCGGGCCGGCGCCTACTGGTTCATGCGCTACATCCTCCAGCGGGGCTTCCTCGACGGCCGCGAGGGCCTCGTCTTCCACTTCCTCCAGGCATTCTGGTACCGCTTCCTCGTCGATGCGAAACTGATCGAGGAAGAGCGGCGGTCGTCATCGCAGGACGCCGCCGAAGTCGGTCCCGGTCCTGTCAATCGCCCGGGATGAATTGCGCCTCCCGGTGGCAGCCGGGAGGCGCCGGGCATTATTCGCCCATCACGAGAAATGCGATTTCCGAAATGCGACCGCCATTATCCTCGACTTTCCAGTCGAAATGAATGCGCTGCTCATCGCAATTCGTATTCAATATGAAATCGTCATTTTCACTCTTGGTCAGACCATCCCGCAGGTCGTCCCGCACGATGAATTCCCGGATCGTCGCCACATAGGCGGGAAGCGTCCGGAAGATCCCGGATCCGCCGATGACACGGCGTTGCGAAAACCTCGCATCGCCGACATCCGCATTGTCGGCCGGAACATTCGCGAAATTGACGACGGCCGAGCCGTTGCGGCTATGATCCTGATCAACGACCAGCATGCCCGAGATTGCGCGCATCTGAAATGACTCCTTGATTGAAATCGATGAAATTGTTGAATAATTGATGAATGCCCGTTTTTATCGAATGTCGGACGCAACAATTCAACCTGAAAATCACATGAATGAAATTGTCATCAATTATTCAAATGAAGTGGATTCACTGATGATTTTGCAATGTTATGTCATGACCAATCTCCCATTATTAAATAATTTTTATTTATTCAAAATGTCAATGATGCGATTGACGCCGTAATGAAAAACATGACTTGGGAACGTTGTCGTCATCCAAAAGGATGACAAAATTGTTTTTTTGGAAAATCCCAAGATTGGATCGCCTCTGGATTTATCGAGTTGGCGTCAATTCCATTAATGATTGGTGTGCACATAATTTTGAATTGCCAGGTTTGTTATGCCTGTCGCATCGTGGTCATTCGCCATTTGCATCTTGTCCAATTGATGAGTCCTGTTTCGGGAGCGATGATGATGTCTGAACTTGCGGAATTTTCGGATCTGATAGGAGATATCTACGATTGCGCGCTCGATACGGGCCGGTGGCCTGCGGTCCTTGCCCGGATAAGGCGTGAACTGGATTTCGCGAATGCCGCGATCTATGTCTTCGATCCCGCTGAATCCCGCCTGCTGTTCTATGTGAGCGATGGCATCGCGCGCGAATGGGAAGCGCGCATGCCGGAATATCAGTCGGATGTCGGCGAAATGATGGCGAGCACCGGGGATCTGCTGGCGCAGGATATCGATCGCTATTACATCGCCAGCCGGGATGTTCCGGCCGATGTCCTGAGCACCAACCGGTACATCGTCGAATGGGCACGGCCCCAGGGATTGTGCGATCTGCTTCAGGCAACCTTGATGAAGAACGACAGGCGTCTGGCGTCCCTGGCGATGGGACGCGCGGAGAGTGCCGGCCGGGTCGACGGCGGGGCGATCGCCCGGCTCCGGCTCCTGCTGCCGCATGTCCGTCGGGCGGTGGCCATCTCCGATCTGATCGACAGGCACATGATCGAAACCGGACGTTTTGCCGAGGCGTTGGGCGGACTGTCGGTTCCGATATTCCTGGTTGCCGAAAATGGCGAGGTGCTTTTCAGGAATGCAGCCGGAACCCGACTGGTGGCCCGCAACGACATGATCGCCGAGCGGCACGGATGTCTGGTGGTCAGATCGGCCGATGCGCAATCGCGTTTTTCGCGAGCGTTGGCCGCGGCCTTTCTCGATGATGTCGCGGGGGATGCCACCGGTACGGGAATAGCGCTTCGAAGCGGTGACTCGGCGCCGGCCGTGATGCATCTGCTGCCGCTGATGCATGGTGTGGCCCGCCTCAACATTGCCCCCCGTCCGGCCGTCGCGCTGTTCTTCAGTGGCCCGGATATGGCGCCGGCACCTGATCTGGCAGGTGTGGCGGGAAGTTTCGGTCTTACGAAAGGGGAGGTGCGGTTGCTGGAGGGGCCTGTCAGGAATTTCGTGTACGGGCGATGAATTGATCATGATTTTCAGGCGGCCCGGAGGCGGTCTTCGAAGAGAATGGCGAACTGTGCCTTGGCCATGGCCCATTCGCGTGGCGGCATTCTCCACTCCTTTTCGGCCAGGTTCAAGACCAGGAAGAGCAGCTTCATGGCGCTCTCGTCATTCGGGAAATGACCACGGGTTCGCACCGCGCGTCGCAGTTTGCTGTTCAGGGCTTCGATCGCGTTGGTGGTGTAGATGATCCGGCGAACGTCGTCGGCAAAGGCGAAGAACGGAATGACGGCCTGCCAGTTGCGACGCCAGGACATGGCAATGGCCGGGTATTTTTGCCCCCAAATTCCAGCATCGAACGCCTCCAGCGCCGCCATTCCGGCGTCGGCGTCCTTGGCCCGGTAGACGGTCTTCAGCTCGGCGGCGACGGCCCGGCGGTCCTTGTAGCTGACGAAATCCAATGAGTTGCGGATCAGATGAACGATGCAGGTCTGGACCTGGGTCTGCGGGAACACGGCCGTGATCGCCTCCGGAAACCCCTTCAGGCCATCGACGATCGCGATCAGGATATCCTCGATGCCCCGGTTTTTCAGCTCGTTCATCACCCGCAGCCAGAATTTCGCGCCCTCTGTCTGTTCGATCCAGAGCCCGAGGATCTCCTTCTGGCCGTCGAGCCGAACGCCGAGCGCGACATAGACCGCCTTGTTGCGGACCATCCCCTCGTCGCGGATCTTGACCCTCAAGGCATCGAAAAAGACCAGCGGATAAAGGCTTTCCAGCGGCCGGTTCTGCCATTCGGCAACCTCGTCCAGGATGTCGTCGGTCACGGCACTGATCAGCTCGGGGGAGACGTCAACGCCATAAATCTCGTCCAGATGACCGCGGATCTCCCTGACCGTCATGCCGCGGGCGTACATCGAGATGATCTTTTCGTCGAAGCCCGGCAGTCGCCGGCGATATTTCGCGATGAGCTGCGGATCAAAGGTCGATAACCGGTCACGTGGCACCGCAATCCCGAACTTGCCACTGTCCGTGATCACCGTCTTGGAGCTGTAGCCATTGCGGCTGTTGGATTTCCCCTCGCTCGCTTCGCCAGCCAGGTGATGATCCATCTCGGCGTTCAACGCCCGCTCGGCCAATTGCCGTTTGAGCTCATCAAGCAATCCTCCCTTGTCGAACAGCGTCGAGGGATCTTGCCCAACAAGCAACTGGTCGATCAGTCGCTCACGTTGCGTAGGCTTCTTGCGTGCTGGCATGTGATGGTTCCTCTCTTTCCATCATCATCGCCCGTACACGAAATTCCTGACAGGCCCTTGCTGGAGCGGATCGTCCTGGGTGACGATATCGGCCAGGCGGCTGAAAATCTCGGGATTGCCCGGACCACCGCCAAGACCCATCTGGCACGGATGTTCGACAAGACCGGCACGAACCGGCAATCGGCGCTGGTGGCGCTGGCGCACCGGTTGAGTTCGGCGCCGATCGTGGGAAGCCATCCGCAAGGGTGAGGGGTGGATTGCAAGTGGCAGATTTCGATATAAGAATTTAATCCTTGATTTTGCCATCCGCTCATGTCATGCATGGGAACATGAAGGAGTTCATCGGACATATCGCGGGCCTGCGGTTGCGTGGTGCGCTGCGGCGAACATGCCGGTTGCTTGCTGGCCACCGGGGTCGTTCGCCGGAAGGTGGGCACCCGGCTTTCGCGGTCGTGTCCGACATGGCCCTTCACGCGTTCCGGTTGCTGGCCGGCCGGGTCAGGATCATGGGCGGCCGCCGCGCGCGTCGGCGCTTCGGGCCCGTGCTCGACGCGTTCATCACGGCCCGCTCGGTGGAACTGGCGCTGACCGCCGGGGAGACCCGGCTGCTGCGGCAGGCATGGTTCGACCACGCCGAGGGCCGCGATCCGCGCGAGGCGGTGGGCCTGCTGCTGGCCTCCTTCCGGCAGCGGCGCAACCGGAAGGAGCTATCGCATCCGACCGATGCAGCCGTCGATCCCGATATCGACGCCCTGTGGCACAGGCGCCTGACCGCCGCACTGCTCGACGAGCTGGCCGCGGCGACGATCGCGCCGGTGGGATGGGTGGCGGCGGGTCCGCGCCCGTTCACCGCCGCTGCCACGTGTTGCAGGCAGGCGGTCAGGCGCGCCCGCGGCCCGCCGGCAGCCCGTTTCTCCCGTCATTCCGACAAGCCTGGTGACCGCCGTCACCGGGCCGCTGGTGCTGGCCGGGTGCGGGTTCCGGCGTTCCGGCGCGGTGCGGCCCCGACGGTCTGCGCCGGCAAGCCGGGCGGCAGCAGGGTCACGACCGGCCTGTGAGGAGAGGAGAGCGTCGGGGTGATGCGCGGCTGGTGACGGTGCCGCGCCGACAGGGACAGCAGCAGGGCGGTGACGAGGCCGATGCTGAGCATCTTGAAACCGGCGCTGACGGTGACGTTGACGAGGATCGAGGCCGTGCAGCCGAGCGCCATGGCCCGTTCGGCGACCGGCAGGCCGGGCTGGCGCAGGAGCGTCAAGGCTGCGCGGGCGAGGTGCAGGAGCAGGGGGGCCAGGATCGCGATGCCGGTCAGTCCCACCTTCATCAGCAGGTAGAGCGGGAAGACATGGACGAAGCGCCATTCCTGCCCGGCCAGTCCGAGCGGGTGGACGATGGTGCCGCCCCAGCCCTTGCCGAAGAGGAGAAGGTCCCAGCGGGCGGTCATTTCCGACCATACCGCATGGATCTCCAGCATCCGGCCATTGGCGAGGCCGACCGCGGCCTGCTTGCGCTCGATGAGGTCGAACAGTCCGCTGAGGTGGTCGCCGAACAGCAGGAGGGCGAGGGTGAAGATCGCCATGGCGAGAACGATGCCGATCAGCGAAGCCAGCGAAATGCGCAACGAACGCAGGATGCAGAACAGGCCGATGGCGAGCAGGATGCCGATCTGCGATCGTATCACCGTGGCACCGATGGCCATGATCGGAGCGGTGCACAGCAGGACCCCGAGGAGGATCCGCAGGGGCGTGGGACGGTCGAGCAGGGTGAGGAGGAACAGGGACAGTCCGAACGCGGCGGTGAACAGCACGGCGGGATCGAGGACGAAATAGTCCATCGAACCGTAGAAGGTCTGCGTGCCGAGGCTGGCGAGGGAGAAATCGTCGGAAAGCATGTGGCGGACGGAGAAGGCGCTGCCGGCGACCAGCAGGGACGCCGTCAGCGCGGGAATGATCGGCTGGTGCGGGCAGCCGGCCCGCACGATCAGCAGCGGGATGAGGAAATAGAGGGCCGGGATCAGGTCGCGGGCGATATCGGCGGGATGGTTGCCGCGGCCGATGCCGACGAGCAGCGGGAGGGTGGCGAGCAGGGTGGCGAGCCCGAGGTCGGCCAGCGAGCGGTCTGCGGTGGCCGAGCGGGGTCGTGCAACTTCGGCGAATTTCTTCAGGGACTGAATGCCGACCGTTGCGATCAGGAGCCCGCCGACGACCATCTCTGCAATGCCGATGATGTCCGGCGTAGGCGAACTGAGGCCGCCATAGGTCGCCCCCAGCGCCAGCCATGCCGCGAGTCGGAGGGGTTGGCCCTGTGAGCGGGATCCGGTCTCTGCCACGGGAAGGGTCATGCGGGTGCCGTTTGCGGCCGCCGGAAGCGCAGCCTGTCATAGAGCGCGGGGCAGGACCTGCGGAAAGCGATGGCGGCGAGCTGGGCCGCGGCGATGGCCGCCACCCGCCACAGCGGCAGACCCAGCGCCTCGTGCCGTGCGCGCGCCTGCTCGATCAGGCCGGTGAGCGCGTGGGTGGCCGAGGCTCCGCCACGTTCGAACACGGCAAGCGGGCCGCGGATCCGCTCGAATGCGATGCCGTCGCGCCACATGCGGGCGACGAGCGCGAAATCGGCGGCGATCGAAAAGCGCTGCTGGTACCGGTAACCGGCGATGGCGTTTCGGCCGAACAGCATTCCCTGGTGATGGGCGAACAGTCCGTAGGTCAGCCAGGCGGGATCGCGGGCGGTCTTGAGCAGCAGCGATCCGTCCGTCTCCCGTTCGAGGCAGTCGGCAAACAGCACCCTGTCCGCAAGGTCGGGGGGGCATGTGTCGATGATGGCAGCGAGTGCCGCGGCATCGGCCACCTCGTCGCCGGCATTGACGAACCAGAGGAATTGGCCCCGCGCGCGGTCGATCCCCTTGTTCATGGCGTCATAGAGGCCGGCATCGGCCTCGCTGGTGCTCCGCAGCCAGGGCTCGTCGCGGCTTTCCAGCCACATGCGCGTGCCGTCGCCGGAGGCACCGTCGACGACGATCCACTCCAGATCGAGACGGGCGGCGAGCGGAGCGATGGATCGCGCCGTCCGCAGCAGTGCCGTCCGGGCGTTGCGGGTCACGGTGATGATCGACAATCGGGGAAAGGTGGAAATGGTCATAAATCACCTGCGTCAGATCATGCCGAACTGGCGACCGTGCTCGCGGCCAGCCCAGCGCATGGCCATGCGCTTGAGCGGATATTCTGCATGAAGGCTGTGAAATGTGGCGCTGTAGGCGCGACAGGCGAGATCACCCAGCCACTGCCGTGGCGGGCAGCGGCCGTCGGCAAGGTCGAGGTCGAGGTCGGCTGCATCGTAGCCCATGAACGCGAGACGGCGCGGGCCGAGACCGTCGAGATAGCGTCGGGCCCAGCGACGGCGCAGCGGTCCGGACAACCTTTGGTGCCAGCCGCCGAGCTGGCGGTCCGTGGCAAGGCCGTCCATGCTTCCCGACTTGGCGTCACCCATGAGACCCGGTGCGACGCCGGAACGGTTGGCGTTGAGAACAGTGGGATCGAACGGCAATCCGAGGTGGTCGAAAGTCCGGCGCAGAACCGCATCGCGGTCTTCGAGCAGGTCTTCGTAGCGGACGCACAAGGCCCTCTCACCCAGGCGTTCGGCAGTATCTACCAATCGTGGAATGCCTTCGATAAGATCAATATCAAAGCGTGGCACAAGCCAGCGATCGCCACTCATTTCGATCATGGACGATATGATCGACAGAGGATTCCGCCACAGGAAGATCAGCTTCGCATCGGGAAAGATACGCTCGATATCGTCGACGATCAGTGCATAGCGCGGCGTCTTGTCGAGGAAATACCGCTCGCCACGATGGGCAGCGGCCCTGTGGACCGTCCCGGCGAAGGCGCGCACACCGGCGTCGAAGACCTCCTCACCGCCGTCAAGCCTGTCGATCAGTTCGTTGACGGCCTTGCCGCAGGTGTCCTGCCAGTATTCCGAGGATATGCCGCGCCGCCTGCGCATGTAGATCAGCGGCAGCAGGAACCATGGCTCGTTCAGGGTGCAGACGTCCGGATGGCTGCCGATGAGCCGTTGCAGCCAGGTCGATCCGGCGCGCGGCGCGGAGAAGAGGAAGACGGGGGCGGGGGTCATGCGCTGACGTCCTTGATGGATGCATCCGGATGGAAGATGGCGCGCGGCGCAAGGGCGCGGCAGGCCAAGATGCTGGTGGAGATCGACCGGTTGCGCCGTGCGGCCATGACCAGATGGACGTTCCAGCTCACCATCGAGATGACCGTTGCCGCAGCCGCCCCATCGACGCCAAGGGTGGGGATGAGGATGGCGTTCAGCAGCAGGTTGGCACCCGCGCAGATGGCAAAGGTCCGTGCCACCAGTCCCTGTGAGCCCGTAACCTGCAACAGGACCATGACCGGCCCGCACAGCACGTTGACGAACTGGCCGGCGACGAGGATGCGAAGGGATGTCGACGCACCGACAAAGTCACCGCCGAAGGCCAGGGTCAGTATGGGGCCGGCGCCGATCAGGAGCAGGCCCGCCACCGGCAGCGTGAGCAAGCTCGCCCAGAGCGTGATCGAGCTCGTGAGCACTTGCAGGCCCCGGTCGTCGCGGCGGGCATGGAGACGGGCCATACGCGGTACCGCGGGCTGGAGCAGGGCGGCCAGCGCCATCGGCGTTGCCAGCGCTGCCAGGACCGCGGTGCGGTACAGGCCGGCTTCTTCCGGTCCCAGCAGGGTGGCGACCATCACCAGATCGGCCTGTGTCATGACCGCTCCACCGATGCTGACGGCCATCAGCGGCCAGCAGATGGCGAGCCATTCGGTTGACTGGCCGGATGCACGGCCGCCTGCCGGCAGGATATCCAGTGCATCAAGTGCGAAGACAAAGGCAAGGCCGCAGCCGGCCGCCATGCCCAGGCACTGCAGGGCGAGCGCTGCGTCGAGGTCGGGTGTGAAGCCCAGGGCGATGCAGGCAAGCAGTATGGCCGGCAGCGGTCCGGTACGACCGAGCAGTTCGGGCAACATGGCCAGCACCGGCCGGTCGAGTCCGCGGATGATCCCGCTGCAGGTAAGAGTGACGACTGCCAGCGGCAGGCACAGCGCGATGATCGCCCCATGGGTGAAACTTGCCAGATCGAGCGTCGCCAGAAGGCCGGCGATGGCGATCGCGACAAATCCGCCGGCGAGTCCGGAGAAGGTTGTCATGCGCAGGGCCCATGATGCGGCCGCAGCCGGCGCGGTCGCCGGACCTCCGGTGAGGGCGGCCGGCAGGATCTGCACGATGCCTTGCGGAATGCCCATCGACAGCGGCAGACCCGCAAGTGCGACGATGGCAAGGATCGTCGAATAGCGGCCGAAGCCGGACGGTCCGAGGATCCGCGCTAATAATGTCATTGTGACGAACATTGCCAATGCGAGAACAGCCCGGATCGTGAACACGGCAAGGGCACTGGACAAAAGGGAAGTGAAGGGCGGACGGCCCGCTCGCGGCCAGCTCATGCCGATCCGCTTCCACCGCTTTGCGGGCCATAGCGCAGGCCCGCCATGATGACCGTTCCGGGGGGAACCGATGTGCCGGGAAGGAGAACGGCGAAGGCTCCCACCCACGCCGAACGCCCGACCGTCACCGGCCGGCAGAAGAAGCCGAACGCCTCGTCGTTCCAGTCGTGATTGCCGGTGAACAGGCGGGCTCCCTGACTGATGCAGACATGGTCGCCGATGCGCACCGCGCAGTGATTGTCGATCCATGCGGCTTCGCCCAGCCACACATGATCGCCGATCTCGACAAACCACGGATATTTGATGTTCAATCCCGGCTTGATGACTACCGAACGGCCGACCCTTGCGCCGAACAGGCGCAGGATCGCCGCCTTGTAGCGTGACGGCAGCAGGCCGAGGAGATGTCCGCGGAAGATCGTGGCATTGACCAGATACCAGGCCGCCTGCCAGATCCGCGAGCGATTGCCGGGAATCCGTGGACGTTCGAAGGTGGAAAGATCGTGGGCGCGGATGCGCCTTGCGCGCTGCCGCCCGTCGCCGAGAACAAGGGGCATGCCGGTCGGCCGGCGTCGTTCGCGGTCGATCCGCGGACGGTCCGAAACGGTGGACCCGCTCATGCCGCCTTACTCCTTTTCGAAGCATGTTCGCTGATGCCAAGCTGCGAGCGTGCAGGCGATACGGGTATGGTTGTCATGCCGGAATTCGCTCCCGTGCCAGACGCCGCGGGGTTCCATGGTCGGCGTGATGTTCGAGGAACCAGCGATAGGTCGCAGCGATACCTTCATCGAGGCCGATGAGCGGCTTCCAGCCCGTCCCGGCAAGCGCACCGACGTCGAGACATTTGCGTGGCGTGCCGTCGGGCATGGAGGGGTCGGTGAGGATATCGCCGTGAAAGCCGACAATGGCGGCAACCCGCCGCGCGAGTTCGAGAACGGTCAGATCCTGCCCGCAGCCGACATTCACGGGCCTTGCCGACGAGTGGTGTTTCAGGAGGTGGATGCAGGCATCGGCCAGGTCGTCGACATGAAGGAATTCGCGCCGCGGCGTACCGGTTCCCCAGATCGTCACCGATCCGTCGCCGGCGAGCCTTGCCTCGTGCATCCGGCGGATGAGGGCGGGAAGGACATGGCTGCTACGCAGGTCGAAATTGTCTCCCGGTCCGTAAAGGTTGGTCGGCATGGCCGTGATGAAGTCGGCGGCGTATTGCCGGCGGTAGGCCTCGCACAGCTTCACTCCGGCGATTTTCGCCAGGGCATACCACTGGTTGGTTTCCTCCAGCGGTCCGCCAAGAAGCGCATCCTCGGCGATCGGCTGCGGCGCCATCCGCGGATAGATGCAGGACGAGCCGAGAAAGAGCAGCTTGCTCACCTCGGTTTCGAAGGCCGCACCGATGACGTTGAGCTCGATGCGAAGATTGTCGTCGAGGAAATCCACGGGCCGCGTGGCGTTGGCGAGGATCCCGCCGACCCTCGCCGCCGCGAGGATCACCACATCGGGCAACATGCGCTCCATCCATCGGCGGACATCCGCCTGACGTGTCAGGTCGAGTTCGTGTCGCGCGGCGGTGACAACCTCGACAGGTTCGCTCGCCAGCCGCCGGCAGATGGCGGAACCGACCATGCCCTTGTGGCCGGCAACATAGACGCGTCGGCCATGCAGGGGGAAAAGCTCGAAATCGAACGACATCAACCGATGACCTCCGGAGTCCCGGGCCGCATTGCATGGACGCGTGCATCCGCCTCCCGGACATGGGCGCGCGCGTCCGCCCGGTCGAGGCGCTCCAGATCGGCCATCACCATCTCGGCAACGAGTTCGTGGAAACTGGTGCGGTGCGACCATCCGAGGCGGGTTCGAGCCCTCGTCGCATCGCCCCTCAAGTGGTGAACTTCGAGAGGTCGGAAATATCTCTGATCCACTCGTATCAGCACCGTGTTGCTGCGCCGGTCGATACCGCGCTCCTCCACTCCGGAGCCGCGCCAGATGATCTGGCGGCCGGTGATCGCGAATGCCCGCTCGATGAATTCGCGCACGCTGTGGCACTCGCCGGTGGCCAGCACGAAGTCGTCGGCGCGATCCGCCTGGACCATGCGCCACATGCCTTCGACGAAATCGCGGGCATGGCCCCAGTCGCGCCGTGCCTCCAGATTGCCGATACGCAGGCAGTCCTGCAGACCATGCTCGATGGCGGCGACTGCCCGGGTGATCTTGCGGGTGACGAAGGTCTCGCCGCGCAGCGGGCTTTCATGATTGAACAGGATGCCGTTGCTGGCGTGGATGCCGTAGGCGTCGCGATAATTGCGTGTGATCCAGTAGGCGTAGAGCTTGGCCGTGGCATAGGGCGACTGCGGCAGGAATGGCGTGGATTCGCATTGCGGTGCCGGTGCCGCGCCGAAAAGCTCGGATGTGCTCGCCTGATAGAAGCGGGTCGTTTTCTCGAGTCCCAGGATCCGGATTGCCTCAAGCAGGCGCAGCGTGCCAGTCCCGTCCGCGCTGGCGGTGTATTCAGGCATGTCGAAGCTGACCTGCACATGGCTCTGTGCCGCCAGATTGTAGATCTCGTCAGGCTGCACCTGCTGGACGATGCGGATGAGGTTGGTGGCGTCCGTGAGATCGCCGTGATGCAGCGAGAAGCGTGCCCCGCATTCGCCGTGTTCCTCGTAGAGGTCGTCGATACGGGCGGTATTGAATGAGGAGCTGCGTCGCTTGATCCCGTGGACCTCGTAGCCCCTGGCGAGCAGCAATCGGGCCAGATAGGCGCCATCCTGGCCGGTGACACCGGTGATCAGTGCTGTCTTGCTCATCGTGCCCCGCTTTCGATGGAAAGGATGTCGAAGGGATGGTCGCCCCGGGCGCGGCGGATCGCGTCATGGTCGATCTTCTCGCCGAACAGGACCATCGAGACGGTCCTGGCGAGGATGACGATGTCGAGCCAGGGGCTGTAGTTGCGGATGTAGAAGAGATCGAGGGCGAGCTTTTGCTCGGATGTCAGCTGATGCCCGCCGTGGACCTGCGCCCAGCCGGTCAGACCTGGTCGCAGGCTCGCCCGCTCGTGCAGGTCCGCACCAATGCCCGACAGGTCGCCTGCGAGAAGCGGGCGGGGACCGATGAGGGACATGTCTCCCTTGAGTACATTCCACAGTTGCGGCAGTTCATCGAGGCGGGTGCGGCGCATGAACCGTCCGGGACCCGTGAGGCGCTCGTCATCGGCAGCGAACGAGCCATCGTCGCGATGCGCCTGGGCCAGCGAGCGGAACTTGTAGAGCGTGAATGCCTTGAGGTCCCGGCCGGGGCGCACCTGATGGAAGATCACGGGGCGACCGATGCCAACGAGGATGACGCCGGCGAGAACCGCCATGAACGGCGACGCCAGCAGCAGCCCGGTGGCCGACAGCATGATGTCGACCAGACGCTTGGCGGCGATGAACGAGCGTCGTTCCAGCTCGATCATGACGTCGCCGGGCAACGGTCCATGCCGCTCGGCCGGATCGGTGCGGAGGACGTCGACGAGATCGCGGATGGCGATGTCGTGGCGCCGGGCAGCCGTATACAGGTCCAGCAAACCGGCCTGGTCGTGACGGTTGGCCATGTCGGCCATCACCAGATGCCTTGGCCGTGCTCCGTGCAGGGCGAGGCGGGCGGTAACGCGATCCAGATCGGCGGTCGTCCCGAGGATGGGAATGCCGTCGATGCGACGGCCCGCCAGCTCCGTCCGGTCATCGAGAATGCCGACAATCTCGTAGGTCGTGTCGCGGCGCATGCGGAAGAGCCGGGAGAGCAGGGCGGCGCAATCGCCGGCGCCGACCAGCAGGACCGGCTGCCAGCAGAGGGCATCGAGCGGGCGCCCGCGCGCGCGGCGCTGGGCCAGGGCGATCGTGGCCAGACGTGGCCCGAGCATGAGTGCGACAAGGACCAGCCAGTGCAGCGCCGGCAGCGAGCGCGGTACGGCTTCGAGGCGGCTGAGCACGAAAAGGATGGTATAGGCGAGCACGATGGCGATCGTAGCGACCTTGACCACCTGCAGCAGGTCCGATGTCGACAGATGCTGCCAGACACTCGACGGAAGGCGGCAGGCGGCGATGACCAGGGCGAAGATTGCCAGGAAGGTCGCAAGCGTTTCAGGCGTCCGCAGGACAAACATCAAGGTCGTGTCGGGATCGCCGAAGCGCAGCCATGACGCCAGTGGCAGCGAAAGGGCACCCATCGCCAGATCGAGGAGGAAGCCCGGTCGGACACCCGTGTGCCGGGCACGGAGGCCGGTGATCATGACGGGTGCCGCCCTGGATACATATTGCAACCTGAAGTTGAAAATGACATGGTAGCATCCGTCACGTGAGGATTTCTGCTTTTGTGAGAATATCTTTGCAGAACGTGGTTAATGACGGGTTAAACCTGCATGATTGTATCAACCGGCCAATCTCGATCCCGCAGCCGGCGGCACCGCCGGTATAGCCTGTCGGTTGTGCCAGCCTGGCTGCATGCAGTTCGCGCGAGTCCGGCGGCGCTGACTTGGATGCTGATCGCCGTCCTCGCGGCAGCACCTTTGCCGCTCGGCGCAAACCGACCGTGGCCATGGTCGCTGCTGGCGCTCGTCACCGGGGTCATGCTGCTGGCGAGTCTGCTGATCCGGCGTGAACCGGCGGCCGAGGTGCGTCATGCGGCCTCCATTCCACTGCCGGCGACCATCGGTTTTGTCGGCGTCTGCATCTGGGCGTGGCTACAGTCCGTTCCGCTGGGAATCGGGGCGCTGGCGCATCCGCGCTGGTCCCTGCTCGCCCTGATCGATGCCGAAGGCGAACCCCTGATCGGGCTCGACGGGCAGGCGACCCGTGAAGCCCTGATGCGCCTTTCGACCTATGGCGCGGCGTTCTGGCTGGCTTCGCGGCTCGCAGTGGACCGCGAGCAGGCGAAACGGCTGCTGACGGCTGTCATCGCGATCGGTGCGGCCTATGCCGCCTATGGTCTCGCCAACCACTTCCTGAAGATCGGTTGGGTCGTTCCGGGCGTCCCGCGGATCACGCTCGCACGCCTGCAGTCGGTCTTTGTCAATCCGAACAATTATGCGACCTTTGCCAATATCTCGCTGATGGCAGTTCTCGCGAGCCTGCTATCCCCGCTTCTGGAAGTTCGCGACTGGACACAATACAGGCAGCGCATGGGCGAAATCCTGTCCACGCCCCGAGGCGTATTGTTGCTCCTGGCGCTGATGCTGCTCGGTTTTTCCTCGCTGCTGAGCGGATCGCGCGGGGGCCTGCTCAGCCTGGCCCTGGCACTTGCGACCATGACGGGCATCGTCGTCTGGCTCAGCCGGACCCCGCTGGCCGTTCGCCTGATGCTGCCCGTCATCCTCGCCGCGGTGCTGGTCGGGGCACTGACGCTCAGTGGCGACTATTCGCTGACGCGGATCGGCCGGGCGGTCGGAATGAACGATGCGCGTGTGGCCATTTATGATCTGACCTTGAAGATGATCTCCGATCGGCCATGGCTGGGACAGGGGTATGGCAATTACGAGGCAGCATTCGCCGCGTGGCGGGATGAACGACTGACGGCGGTCGTCGACAAGGCACACAATACCTATCTGGAGCATGTCGCGGAACTGGGAATACCTGCTGCAATCGTGCTGTATGCAGGCATCCTCGCCATCATCCTGCGTATCGCCGGCGGTCTGGTCGGACGCCGGCGCGACAAGGTCTACCCCCTGGCCGCCCTGTCGGCCGCCCTGGTGGCGGGTCTGCACGCCCTGGTCGATTTCAGCCTGCAGATCCCCGCCATCGGCTTCACCCTCGCCGTCGTGCTCGGCATCGGCATCGCCCAGTCGACATCGAGCCGGGTCCGGGTCGAGCTGCGTCCGGACTAGATCGCGTCCCGCTCCGGCGACGGGGGCGGATCAGTTCAGCCGTGGCAGGACCTGTTCGGCGAAGAGTTTGATGGAGTTGCGCCACAGGGGTTTGTCATCCCAGTCGATGCCGCCCAGAATGATGGTGCCGAACGGGCCGATGCGGTCGCGCAGAGCGTTGATCCTGTCGGCAACCGTCGCGGGACTGCCGGCGATGACGACTTCGTTGATGCACCAGTCGGGAGTGAGGTCGGCGTCGCTCATGTCCTTGCGCAGTCCCTTCATGACCTGCGAGAAGCCAGCCTTCTTCATCAGGGACGAGAGGTAGTCGAAATAGTAGCGCGGGGCGCAGCCGGGCTGTTGCAGGTATCGTTCCGCCTCCGCGTCGGTCTCGGTGACGAGGATGGTACGCGCGACCCTCCATTTCGCGCCGTTCGGCTCGATGCCATTTTCCTCGCATCCCTGGACATAGCGCTGCCAGTGGGTGGCGACGCTGTCCTCGGGAATGAAATTGGCACTGATGACCGACCAGTCCCGTCCGGCGGCTTCCCTGGCAAGGAACGGAAACGGGCTCATCGAGGCAATCGCCACCGGAGGAAAGGGCTTCTGGTAGGGTTTCGGAAACACACCCAGGCCGAATTCCGGGACATGCCACTCGGGCTGCTCGATCTGCCAGTATTCTCCCCGGATCGAGTGCGGCGGGTCTTCCGTCCACAACCTGTGAATGATGTCGATCGATTCGAGCATCCTCCGGCCGCGTTCCATGGCATCGTTGAGCTTGAACAGTTCGAAATCCGAGGGCAGGCCGCCGGGGCCGATGCCCATGACGAAGCGGCCCTTGCACAGATGGTCGAACATGGCGGCGAAACCGGCAACCACGGCCGGGTGCTGCTGCGGCAGGTTGAGAACGCCGGAACAGAGCTTGATCCGCCCGGTTTGCGGAATGGCCTGTGCCATGAACATGAGGGGCGAGGTGACGGGTTCCGTCTGGCAGCTGAAGTGCTCGCCGAGCCAGACCTCGTCCAGTCCCACCCTGTCGGCGTGAACGATGGCTTCGAGATCCTCTTCGAGGACCTGATGATAATCCTTGGATGCCGGATGCAGCGGCATCATGAACAGTCCTGAATGCATTGTGGCCTCCCCGTTTCTGCCGGCAGGATCGCTGACGGCACGAAAACAGCCTGCCCCAAGGCCCCGGATTTGTCAGCCCGGTATTCTCACGTCCGCCCGACGCGAAGAAAAACCGCTCCGGGATCTTCCGATCGTCCCGGAGCGGCGGGGGGGGGTGCTGTCCGTTCCGTGTCATTCCCCGGAAAGCTGGCAGCTGCCGGGGAACTTCAGCGGTCTACGCGGCTTCGGCAGCGGCCAGGGGTTCGATGACGATCTGGCCGTCAAGGACGTTGGCCATGGCGGTGTCGCCGTCCTTCAGGCGTCCTTCGAGGATCATGGTCGCCAGCCTGTCCTGAAGCTCCTTCTGGATGACCCTCTTGAGCGGCCTTGCGCCATAGACCGGGTCATAGCCGGCGTTCGCGAGCCAGGTGCGGGCGGTATCGCCCAGGGTGAGCTCGATGCGGCGGTCGGCGAGCAGCTTGCGCAGGTGGCCCAGCTGGATGTCGACGATGGCCCCCATCTGCGCACGGCCCAGCCGGTTGAACAGGATGATCTCGTCCAGCCGGTTGAGGAATTCCGGACGGAAATGACTGCGGACGACATCCATGACCTGTTCCCGGGCCTTGCTCGCAGCGGCTCCATCGGGCAGGGCGGCCAGGTATTCGGCGCCGAGGTTCGATGTCAGTACGATCATCGTGTTGCGGAAATCCACCGTGCGGCCCTGACCGTCGGTAAGGCGGCCGTCGTCGAGGACCTGCAGCAGCACGTTGAACACGTCCTGATGCGCCTTTTCGACCTCGTCGAACAGGATCACCTGATAGGGCCGCCGGCGCACCGCCTCGGTGAGCACGCCACCCTCGTCATAGCCGACATAGCCCGGAGGCGCGCCGATGAGCCGCGAGACCGCATGCTTCTCCATGAACTCCGACATGTCGATACGGACCATCGCCTGGTCGTCGTCGAACAGGAAGGCCGCCAGCGTCTTGCACAGTTCGGTCTTGCCGACACCCGTGGGGCCGAGGAAGAGAAAGCTGCCCATCGGCCGGTTGGGGTCCTGCAGGCCGGCGCGGGCACGGCGGACGGCATGGCTGACCGCCTCCACCGCATCGGGTTGTCCGACCACGCGGCGCGACAGGGCCTCTTCCATCTTCAGCAGCTTCTCGCGCTCGCCTTCCATCATCTTGTCCACCGGCACGCCGGTCCAGCGGGAGACGATCTGGGCCACGTCGTTGTCGGTGACGCGTTCATGGACCATGATCTCGGCCTGCTGCTCATCGGCCGACTGGAGCTTCTTCTCCAGTTCGGGAATGATGGCATAGGTGAGTTCGCCGGCCTTCGTATAGTCGCCGCGCCGCTGCGCATCGGCAAGGTCGAGGCGCGCCCGTTCAAGCTGTTCCTTGACTTTGGTCGCGGACGCCAGCGTCTCCTTTTCCGACTGCCAGCGAGCGGTCAGTTCCGCCGATTCGTCCTCCAGATCGGCCAATTCCCTTTCGAGCTTGCCGAGCCGGTCGCGTGAACCCTGGTCGTTCTCCTTCTTGAGCGCCTCGCGCTCGATCTTGAGTTGAACCACGCGGCGATCGAGTTCGTCGAGTTCCTCGGGCTTGCTGTCGATGGCCATGCGCTTGCGCGCCGCGGCCTCGTCGATGAGGTCGATGGCCTTGTCCGGCAGGAAGCGGTCGGTGATGTAACGGTCCGACAGCGTGGCCGCGCTGACAATGGCCGCATCGGTGATGCGCACGCCATGATGCATCTCGTATTTTTCCTTCAGGCCGCGAAGGATCGAGATGGTGTCGGCAACGTTGGGCTGGGCGACCATGACCGGCTGGAAGCGCCGGGCGAGGGCTGCATCCTTTTCGATGTGCTTGCGATACTCATCCAGCGTCGTCGCGCCGACGCAGTGCAGCTCGCCGCGGGCGAGGGCCGGCTTGAGCATGTTGGAGGCATCCATCGAGCCTTCCGACTTTCCGGCACCGACGAGCGTGTGGAGCTCGTCAATGAACAGCACGATGTCGCCGCCGGAATGGCTCATCTCCTGCAGCAGCGATTTCAGCCGCTCCTCGAACTCGCCGCGATATTTGGCACCGGCCACGAGGGCGCCGAGGTCGAGCGACAGCAGCCGGCGGTCGCGCAGGCTCTCGGGAACGTCACCATTGACGATGCGCAGGGCCAGCCCCTCGGCAATGGCCGTCTTGCCGACACCCGGCTCGCCGATGAGCACCGGATTGTTCTTCGTGCGGCGCGAAAGCACCTGGATCACGCGGCGGATCTCGTCATCGCGGCCGATGACCGGGTCGAGCTTGCCGTCGCGGGCCGCAGCCGTGAGGTCGCGGGTATATTTCTCCAGCGCCCCGTAATTGTCTTCCGCACTGGCCGAATGGGCGGCGCGGCCCTTGCGGACCTCCTCGATGGCGGCATTCAGCGATTGTGCGGTGACACCGGCATTCTTCAGGATGGTTGCCGTGTTTCCGGCCATGATCGCCAGCGCCAGCAGCAGCCTTTCCGCGGTCACGAAGCTGTCGCCCGATTTCTCGGCGAGCTTTTGCGCCTGATCGAACAGCTTCATCGTTTCAGGTGCGAGGTAGAGCTGTCCGGCTCCCGATCCTTCGACCTTCGGTTGCTTCGCGAGAAAGGCATCGACCGCGGCCAGAGCCTGGGCCGGATCACCGCCAGCCGCCTGGATGAGGCTTGCGGCCAGACCCTTGGAATCGTCGAGCAGGGCCTTGAGCAGGTGTTCGGGCAGGAAGCGCTGGTGTCCCTCGCGCACGGCAATCGCCTGCGCGGACTGGACGAAACCGCGGGCGCGTTCTGTATATTTCTCGAAATCCATGAGTATTTTCTCCTTTGTCCCTCATGCGAGCGGATCGGCTCGTCGTGACCCCCTTCGAGGCATCGCGACAGCCACATTCGATATGTGGTGGATCGCTGGAACCACGCAAGGGGAGGGGCGGGCAATCCTGCGGGTTGATCAACCAGTGGGATGGTAATTGCAGGTGTATATAATGTTTCGATTGACAGAATTTCCCGTTTGACGATCATAACTTCTGTTCTACTCTCCTCGCAAAGACCCCTTCGACACGTGATGATGTGTCGCGGACATGCCCTGCCGCTCGTTTGACCGTGGATGTTCAAGTTGAAGTTGATGGCCGGATATTCAACCTCTCTTGTTCTGGCGGGAGTGGTCCTGCTGCCGGCATCGCTCTTGCCCGCCCTGGAGGTTCCCGGTGCAGCCCTCTGGTTCCTGCTGCTGGCCGCCAGCCAGGGGACATCGGTCGTGGCCCGGTTCCTGCGCGGCCGGAAACGATACGACCGGAGCTTCCGGCTGCTCGACTGGCAGGTGCTGGCAGGCGGTGCCCTGTGGGGCGCAGGCGGCGCATTGCTGCACGATGGGCTGCGGTATGAGGGGCATTCGCTGCTGCCGCTCCTGGTCGTGGCGATGCTGGCGGGCGGGTTCCTCGTCCTGCACCGGTCGCCGGGGCGGCAGCTTGCCCTCTTTCTTTCCACCTGCATGGTCTATGCAGGTGGCTATTTCCATCTGCATCCAGACCGGTGGGTACAGGTCGTCCTTCTCGCTGCCATGGGGGCGCTGGTTCTGGTCATGCTCGGCATTCGCGCGCGCCAGCATCGCGCCCTTGTCCATCGCCTCGAAGCGGAGCAGCGCAAGAGCCGCTACGAGTTGCGCACGACCCGAAGCGAACTTTCCGCTTCCGTGCGCGAACGAACTCGCGAATTGCGCGACAGCAATGCGCGGTTGAATTCCGAGATCGAGATAAGGCACCGTTCCGAGGAGCGGATCCGCTTCCTGCTCGAACATGATTCGCTCACGGGCCTGCCGAATCGCATCCTGCTGATGCGCCGCCTCGATGAGGCGCTGGAAGCAGCCCGTAGCGCCGGGCATCCGGTGGCGGTGATGATGATCGATCTCGACGGCTTCAAGCAGGTCAACGACACGCTCGGCCATCACGCCGGTGATGCGTTGCTCAAGCACACGGCATCCAGCCTCTTGGCCGTTACCGCCAGCGAGGATACCGTGGCGCGCATGGGGGGAGACGAGTTCGCGATCGTCTCGACCGGCATTCGCCGCCCGCATGACGCGGCCCAGCTAGCCGAGCGCATCCTGCACGGTTTTCACATGCCCTTCGAGGTCGATGGCAACCGCAGTCATGTCCTCGCCAGTCTCGGGGTCGCCCTGTTTCCGGAAAACGGGACCGACCCCGGGGCACTGCTGTTGCACGCCGATCAGGCCCTGTATGAGGCCAAGTCCTTCGGCCGTGGCCGCTATTCGCTGTATTCCGAGGAACTCGACGCCCATCACCGGAACCGCACGCAGCTCGAACGCGACCTGCGGCAAGCGGTCGAGAGACGTCAGCTCCAGTTGCTGTTCCAGCCCCGCTATACCCTGAAGACCCAGGCGCTCGTCGCGGCCGAGGTCTCGCTGCGCTGGAAGCATCCGCTTCTTGGCAATCTTCAATCCCCGGAGTTTCTTCCACTTGCCGAGACGACCGGCCTGATCGGTCCGATGGGCCGCTGGATCCTCTCCGAAACCTGCAGCCATGCGCGCCGCTGGCAGCATCATGGAGCCGGAACACAGCTGGCCATCAACCTGTCGCAGGCCCAGCTTCGGCAATATGACATCGCCCGCCAGATCCTGCAGGCCCTCGATGCCGCGAAACTGCCGCCCGAACGGCTCGGAATCGAAATTTCGGAGACGGCCCTGGCACGTGGCGATCCCGGCCTTGCCGGGCAGTTGCAGCGTATCAAGAGCCTCGGCGTTCATCTCACCCTCGATCATTTCGGCACGGGTGCAGCATCCTTCGACAGCATCCGCTCGATGCCCTTCGACAAGCTCAAGATCGACCGCCGCTTCATCCGGCACATGCCGGAGAACTCAGCCACATGGGCGGTTGTCAAGGCGGCCATCACCTTCGCGCGCGGCATGGGCTGGACCTCGATAGCCGATGGCGTGGAAGACGAGCGGCAACTTGACGGCCTGCTCGCCCTGGGCTGCGACGAGGCGCAGGGGCCGCTCCTCGGTCAGCCCGCGAGCGGCGAGGCGCTCGAACCGGTGCCCGGCGGGAACTGGTCGTTCGCGAAATGACGATTGTCTCCCATTTGGGTCATTCGCCCGGACAAACCTGGAATGGGGCTTAACAGCGTGTTGACGAAATGCCGACGGCTATCGGCATTTCGTCAACACGCTGTTAACGGCGGCACGAGGCAGATTACGATTGACAGGCGACCGTCAGATGCTCTGGTGATCATCCATGACAAGCTACATCCTGCGACGCCTGTCCGAGACCGCATTTCTCCTTCTGGCACTTTCCTTCCTGATCTACGGACTGATCGGGCTGATGCCGGGCGATCCGATCGACATGATGCTCTCGGCCAATCCCGACATGACCACGGCCGACGCACAGCGGCTCAAGGGCCTTTACGGGCTCGACCAGCCCTTGTGGCATCGTTACGCCCACTGGCTTCGACAGGCGGTGCAGGGCGATTTCGGCTATTCGAGACTTTACAGCCAGCCGACGCTGGATGTTCTCCAGCCGCGCATCGCAAATACCCTGTGGCTGCTCGGTGCAAGCTTCGTCCTGGCGCTCCTCATCGCTGTCCCGGCCGGTGTCGCGGCCGCCCGGCGGCCGGGCGGAATGCTTGACGGAACCATCAACCTGGTCGCCTTTGCCGGCTTTTCCATTCCGTCCTTCTGGCTCGGCCTGCTGCTCATCATCGTTTTTTCTGTCCATCTGGGATGGTTGCCCGCCGGCGGCATTCACGGTCTGGATGATACCGGCCTGCTCGACCGGCTCCGCTACATGGTGCTGCCCGTGCTGACACTCACCGCACTGTCGGCCGGCACATTCCTGCGCTTTGTCCGCGCGGCGATGATCGATGCCCTGCAGGAAGACCATGTGCGCACGGCCCGCGCGAAGGGATGCAGTGAACGACGGGTCGTCTGGATTCACGCCATGGGCAATGCGATGATTCCCATCGTCACGGTGACCACGCTCCAGCTCGGGTCGCTGTTTTCCGGTGCATTGGTCGTGGAAACCATGTTTTCCTATCACGGTATGGGAAAACTCATCTACGATGCGATCCTCGGCAATGACTTCAATCTTGCCCTGGCCGCCCTGATGCTGGCCGCGACCATGACCCTGCTGGCCAACCTCCTGGCCGATCTCGCCTATGCCTGGCTCGACCCGAGGGTGGATTATGGCAGTTGAGATGACGGGTTCCGCCATCGTCCACCGTGGCATTGCGGGGCGTCTTTCCCGCCAGAAACTTGCGATGGCGGCTGCCGTCGTCCTCGGTTTCATGCTGTCATGCGCCGTCCTGGCGCCGCAGATCGAGGCGGCATTCGGGATCGATCCCGATACGGTCAACCTGTTCGCCAGGCTGCAGGCTCCCGATGCCGTCCATCCGCTCGGTACTGACGAACTCGGCCGTGATCTTCTCGCACGACTGCTGGAGGGAGGCAGGGTTTCGCTTGCGGTGGGATTGAGCGGCGCCCTGCTGGCAGCTGTCATCGGTACGTTCATCGGCCTCGTCGCCGGATTCTTCGGCGGTGTTACCGACGCCGTGCTGATGCGCCTGACGGATGCCGTCCTCGCCCTGCCGCTTCTGCCGTTGCTGATCGTGCTGGCAGCCATCGATCCGCGCAAGATCGGACTCGGCGGCGACCTGCTGACCGGCGAGACCGCCAGCGTCTACAGGATCGTCGTCATCGTGGCCCTGTTCGGCTGGACGACTGTCGCCCGCCTGGTCAGGGGGGCGGCGCTGAGCCTCCGGCGACGGGATTTCGTGAGGGCGGCCCGGGCCATGGGGGCGGGGCCGTGGAGGATCATGTTCGTCCATGTCCTGCCCAGCATCGCCTCGCCGATCATCGTTGCCGCCAGCCTTTCCATCGGCAACATCATCCTGACCGAATCGGTGCTGAGCTTTCTCGGCCTCGGGATCCAGCCACCGCTGGCAAGCTGGGGCGGGATGCTGACCAACGCCCAGGAGTTGATCTGGCAGGCACCGCACCTGGCCTGGTATCCGGGGCTGCTGATCTTCGTGGCCGTGATCGCGTTCAACCTGATGGGGGACGGTCTGCAGCGGGCGCTGGATCCCCGCGCCACCCCGGCCGGTTCCTGAATATCCGATTGAATATCGCGTCTGGTCATATTTCCCGAACAAATGATTAAAGTCGCACGGCACCCCGTTATTGCAAATGGTCTATGGAAGGATTGACGGAGAAAAAGGTTAAAAAAGTGCAAGCATCTGAATCTTGAGAATTAATCGAATTTTAACGAATTCATACTACCATGTTTTGTAGTAAATATTAACCATCGGCCAACGAAAGCGTTATTGCCATCATGACGCCAACTTTGATAATCCGCCTTCGACTTGTGGCGCTGGTGCAGCTCGCGCTGCAGCGATCGGATTGACCAGGAGGTTCGACGAGACGATGGCACGACAGATCACACGCATGGCGGCTGGAGTAGAGGAGAGCTTTCCGATGGTCGAGGACCAGCTCAACCCGCGGGCGCTCCTTCGCGCATTGTGGCGCCGCAAGGGGGTTGTCATCGGCATGATAGGGCTGATGACCTCGGTAGCGCTGATCTACTCCCTTACCGCGACCCAGCTTTTCCGGGCCGAGACGCTTGTCCGTATCCAGTCGGGCAAGCCGAACGTCATCGAACTGCCGGAAATCGGCGGGAAGTTCGAGGCCGACGCGTCGACCATCGAGAGCGAGGTCGAGTTGCTGGAATCCGAAGCGTTCGCCAGCAGGATGGTCGACAAGCTGAACCTCATCGAAGATGCCGAATTCAACAATTCGCTCGACCCTGACCGTCAGCCGTTCTGGAAGAAGCACGACTGGCGGACATGGCTGCCCTCGTCGGTAAACGCCTACCTGTTCGGCGGCAAGGGCGGGGCTGTCGACGGCGTGTACACCGGTTCGCTGGCTGACGGTGAGACCGCCCGTTCGCGCACCATCGCCAATTTTCTCGACAAGTTGAGCGTCGAGCAGGTGAGTCGGTCCTATGTCCTGCAGATCCGTTTCAGTGCGGAACAACCCGACAAGGCGGCCATGATCGCCAATGCGATTGCCGATTCCTACATCGTCGGCCAGCTTGAGACGAAATTCAAGGCAGGCCACCAGGCTACGGACTGGTTGCGCGACCGCGTGGACGAGATGAGGCAGAAGCTGGTCGCGGCCGAGCAGCGCATCGTCGATCTCAAGAATGCCAAGGGCATAGCCGGCGAGGGACGCATCGACCCGATCCAGCAGCAGATCGGCCAGATCAACGGTCAGTTGGCCCAGGCCCAGGCGACGCGTGCGGAAGCCGAGGCCCGCTTCAACCAGGTCCAGAGCCTGTTGCGCTCTTCGGGCGGTATCGGAGCGGCGGCCAACGTCCTCACTTCGCCGCTGATGGCCGATCTGCGTCAGCAGGAAACCGAACTCAGCCGCAAGATGTCCGAGCTTTCGACTGTCTACGGCCCACGTCATCCGCAGATGGTCAACCTCAAGGCCGAGGTGCGCAGCGTGCGGGCGAAGATGGTCGAGGAGGTCGAACGCATCGTTCAGGACCTGAGCAACGAGGTCGATGTCGCGCGCGCGCGCGAACAGGAATTGCGCCGCAGCCTTGGCGGGCTTGAGAGCCAGGTGCGTGGCCAGGAAGTCTCATCGGTCGAACTGCGCGATCTGGAGCGTGAAGCATCCAGCGCCCGGGAAATCTACGAGAGCTTTCTGCAGCGCCTGCGCGAGGTGAGCGAGACCCAGGGGCTGCAGCAGGCCGATGCCACGGTCCTGTCACCGGCGGCCGTACCGGTCGATCCGAGTTGGCCCAATCGAAAGTTGATCGTCCTGCTCGGCTTTGCCGGTGGTCTGGTCATCGGATGTGTCCTGGCCTTCGTCGTCGAGCGTTGGGACAGCGATTTCGGCTATCGCAGCGCGGAGGAGGTGCAGGCGTCGCTCGGCATCCGGGCTCTGGCCCTGGTTCCCGACCTTACGCGCCGCGAGACCCGTGACATGAGTGCTGAGGAATACATCCTGAAAAAGCCGCAATCGGCCTTTGCCGAATCGCTGCAGCGCATTCGCACCAGCATCTTCCTCTCCGACCGGTCGCGCGCGACCCGGACCGTGCTCGTGACCTCGTCGGTACCGGTGGAAGGGAAGTCGCTGGTTTCGGCATCGCTTGCCCGCCAGTCGGCGCGATCGGGCCTGAATACGCTGCTGATCGATGCGGATCTGCGCCGTCCGCGCCTGCATGAGGTCGTCCGGGTATCAAACACCAACGGTTTGGCGGACATCCTCTACGGGGATCTCAGCATGGCCGAGGCGATCCGGGTCGATGAGAAATCCGGGATGAAGTTCATCCCGGCCGGCATGGCTCCGGTCAGTCCGCCCGATCTGTTCCGCTCGGACCGGATGCGCCTGCTTCTGGACATGGTCAGTGCCAAGTTCGATCTGATCATCATCGACAGTCCGCCGGTGGGTGCCGTTTCGGACAGCCTCATCCTCTCGCCGCAGGTCGACAAGACGCTCTATGTCGTCCGCTGGCAGGAAACCCCCCGCAATGTCGCCCAGTCGGGCATTCAGCAGGTCGTCGAATCCGGTGGTGATCTCGCGGGCATCGTGCTTTCCAGGGTCAACATCAAGAAGCATGCCCAGTACGGCTATGCCGACAGTGGCAGCTATTCCGGCAGCTACGGCAAATATTACCAGAACTGATCGGCGGTCTGAATTCCCGGGACCAACTCACTATACCCGATCGTGAGATTCTGAGGCAATATCACGGCCGCGATTCCATGCTTAAAGAATGAGGGCAAGGGGAAAATCATTTTCCCTTGTCCTCACCTCGGTTCCCAGGTTTCGAGGCGGGTGCCGAAATTGTTGAGGCTGCGTATGTTCAGGCGGTCGAAGCCCAATTGCCTCATGACGTTGCTGGGGTCGCCGGCGACCTGGCTGACGATCGGCAGGCCAGCACCGAAGACGATGGGTTCGATGGTCAGCGTGATGCGGCGCACGAGGCCGTATTCGAGAAACCAGTCATGGACGCGGGTGGCACCGAGGATGAGGCAGGCGCATGCCGGGTGGCGTTTTTCGATGATGGCGCAGATCTCCGCGATCGACGTCCGGCCGGGGTCGACCCAGAGCTGCTGCGGCGCACGCCACTCAGGGCGGGGAGCCGAGGTCGAGAAAATCACCCTGCGGCGGTCGGTGCGCGGCGCGGTCTCGTGCGTGGTCCGGCCCATGAACGACCAGTCGGCGGCATCGACGGAAGTGAGAAACTGTTCCTGTTCCTCCGCACTGGCCCATTCGCGGGGGTTCTGTCCCGGATAGCGGCCGAGATAGCCATCGGCCGAGGTGACCACGACAATTTCGAAGTGGGGTTGGAAAGGCATGCCATCATCCGTTTGCCGCCAGACCGGCAGCCTGCTATTGCCAATAGCCGTTAACTCGTCAACATCGATGCGACAATGGTCATCGGTCCATTGGAGCGGTGAAAACAGGGGGGAGGAACGGTTTTGGTGCGATTCGGCATGCATTCGAGCCTGTGGACGTCGAGCTGGACACGCGAGGCCGCCGAACACGTAGTGCCGCTGGCGGCAAGGCATGGTCTTGATGTCATCGAGATTGCGCTGCTGGCACCCGAGCAGGTGGATGTGGCGCACAGCCGTGCGCTGTTCGACGAGCATGGCGTGGCCCCGACCTGTTCGCTGGGCCTGCCGCTCGACAAGACGGCGCCGCTGCATCCGGAAAGGGCGGAAGCCTTCCTGATGACGGCCCTCGATGCGGCCCACGGTCTGGGCTCCAATACGCTGACCGGTGTGGTGTACGCGTCGATCGGCTATACCACCGGCGTCCCGCCGACGGAGGCGGAATACGAGACGATTGCCCGTGTCCTCAGGCCGGTGGCGCGCAGGGCCGCCGATCTTGGCATGACGATCGGCCTGGAACCCTGCAACCGGTACGAGACGCACCTGCTCAATACGGCGGCCCAGGCGGTGTCGCTGATCGAACGGATCGGCGAGCCGGCGGTGATGATCCACCTCGATACCTATCACATGAATATCGAGGAAAAGGGCATGGCCGATGGTATCCGTACCGCCGGCAGGCACCTGAAATACATCCACCTGTCCGAATCCGACCGGGGTGTGCCGGGATCGGCGAATGTTCACTGGGAGGATACGCTGGCGGCACTGGCCGGGATCGGTTTCGATGGCGATCTGGTGGGCGAGAGTTTCATCACCCTGCCGCCGGAGATCGCCCGGGCGCTGTCGGTGTGGCGTCCGGTCGCGCGCAGTGCCGAGGAGGTGCTCGATGTCGGCATGCCGTTCCTGCGCGATCTTGCCCGCAAGCACGGGCTGGTGGCTTGATCGACCTTGTCTTGCCGTGCCTCCGGTCGATGCGATGGGTGGCACGGTTATCAACGCAACCGGTCAGTGCTATGATAGCCCGGCCTTCAGCATGAGATGTGGAATGTTCCATCCTGTGGAGGGTGTCGTGTGGCATCTGGCTGCGACGATAATCGTCGTGACGGTGGGGGTGGCGATCGTCGCCGCCAAGCTGCAGTTCCCCGGGCTCTGATCGGCAAAGTCCGGATGGTTGTCCCGAGCGCCCGGTTGCGCTGGCGGACGGGTCTCAGGGGTGGCCGGCGATGTCGACGATGATCTTGATGGCGCCGTCCTCGCAGGCGGCAAGCTTGCGGAAGGCTTCCGGCACGTCATCGAGGTCGATGTGGTGGCTCACAAGGGCTTTCATGTCCACCCGCCCATCGGCGATGAGGCGGATGGCGCGTGGAATGACGTTGCCCATGCGTCGCGAGAACATCATGGTAAGTTGCTTGCGCCGCGGGGCCGAAGCCTCGATCCGGTAGGTGTTGCCGTCGGGTATGCCGACGATGACGCAGCGTCCGCCGATCCTGGCGGCATCTGCCGCGTGTTGCAGGCCCTCGGGGCTGTTGGTGGCCTCGATGACGAGATCCGCACCACGTCCGCCGGTCCATGACGCCGTGTCCTCATGGTGGGCCGATACCTCCTGCGCACCCAGTTCGAGGGCTTTCCGGCGGCGATAGTCGACCGGGTCGACGACCATCACGCGATCCGCGCCGGCGAGCCGGACGAGTTGCAGGATGATGAGGCCGATGGGACCTGCACCGAGGATGACGACGCTCTCGAACCATTGGGGCCGGGCAAGATCGGTGGCATGTATGCCCACACCGAGTGGTTCGGCCATGGCGGCAGCCGTGGCGTTGAAGTTGCGCGGTGCGGCGAAGAGCTGGTCGCGGCGGGCGGCGATGGTTCGGGTCATGGCACCAGCCTTGGGCGGAGCACCGTGCATGACCACCTTCGGGCACAGGTTATGCTCGCCGCGCAAGCACCACTCGCACCGGCCGCAGGGCTGGCAGGGATCGATGACGACGAGATCGCCGGCTTCGATGCCACGCCCGGGAACGCTCTCCCTTACCCTCCCGGCGAATTCGTGACCCGGCACGAACGGTTCGGCGATCACCTGGGCCGCACCGATGGCACCGTCCTTGTAGTAGTGCAGGTCGCTCCCGCAGATGCCGACACATTCGATGTCGACCAGTACCTCACCGTCACCGGGAACCGGCTCGGGCAGTTCGCCCAGACGAACGTCGTAGGCAGCGTGAATGAAGGCCGCGCGCATGGATGGGATCGAACCTGGAGACAGAGTGGGACCGGGGCATTCGTGACGGGACGCAGCCCAAAGGCCAAGGGGAGAGCCCGCTGCGAACTTCACCGGAACATGCTGGCAGAACGGGGGGAACATCTCAAGGCTGAAAGTACGGCGGAAGCCGATGGGACAGGACCGTTCCTTCGCGATGGCGACATTCTGGTCCACGTGGGAATACCAGAATATTTACGTTATTCATGGACCTGTATGCAATGAATGGTCAATGATGATATGATTTCGAATGTATACACGAATTCCATGTAATATATAGTTTCCAGTAAAGTCCATGTATATTGTCTATAGGATTGATAATAGGAAAATTTTTGTATTAATACTTAAATTGTTCTGTGAATGTGTAAAAATATTTCTTGAAATGTATTTTCATTATCAATTATTGGTAGAGTGTCTTTGTAAGATCTTCCCTGTCGAGGTGGAATTTGATGATGCATTCTCGCTCGTGTCGCTGTTCCGGTCGCCGGCGTCTGATGGCGAGTTCTGCCGTGGCGCTTGTCCTTGCCATCATGGCCCATGGCAACTCTGCCAACGCTGCCGGCGACGTTTGCATTGTGGCGAACACGACGATCAGTGGTGCCGCAGCCAGTGACGAGTACTGCGATCTGGGTGCCGGCGAGAGCGTGACGATCCAGAGCGGCGGTGCGCTGGCCGACACCACGCCCGCGACATCATCCCTGCGGGTCACCGGCGCGGCCGGCAGTATCAGCAATGCCGGGACAATCACCAGTACCGGCGATGGAATCAATCTTGCTGTCGGTTCCGGGCTCAGCGGCAATCTGGTGAATTCCGGTACGATCACGGCTCCAGGTGGACTGGGGATATTTGGTTCGAACACCACCATCGCCGGCAACATCATCAATAGCGGCAATATTGAGTCCGGAAATATGGGCTTGGAAATATATACTTCCACTTCCGGTGCCATCATCAATGGCGGGGATATCGATGCGAATTCACATGGCATATACGTGTATTCATCGACTGCAAATGGAAACATAGAAAATCAGGAAGGCGCAACGATCAGTTCACCTGGCTATGGAATTCTCGTTCATGCGACATCGACCGTGAATGGATCGATTATCAATGATGGTGTCATAAGGACGACGGGAGTTCGCGCCATAAGGATCGTCAACAACAGTACGATTACCGGATCAATCATCAATCGCGGGACGATCATCAACACCTACAACAATTCGACCGGATCAGCGATCAATACGTCCGGCGGAGTGATGCTGAACGGTGCCATCGTCAATTCGGGTGATATTTCCGGCTATTCGGGTATCTTTCTGGAAGCCGGTACTTCAGTTGCGGGCGGCATTCAGAACCAGGCTGGCGGCACGATAACCGGCACCCTCAATTCGATCAATGTCGGTGGAGCCAACACCACCACCGTCACCAATGCCGGCGTGCTGGAAGGCGGTGTGGTGCTCGGAACCTCGAGACTGGATATTACCGGCAATGATGCAAGGGTGGTGGGCAATGTGAGCGGCGGCGCAGGTTCGGTCGTGGACGTGCAGGGCGATTTCACCAGCGAGGGGACGTTCACCGTCGATACGATGAGTATCGCATCGGGAGGCAATCTGAAGCTGGGCCATGCTGTGACGGCCACCAGCGGCATGACCAATGCCGGTGTGGTCGATGTTCGCGACGGGACGGTCGCGCTCACCGGCGATTTCACCCAGGCAGCGGGCGGCGTGTTGGCGATGAAGGTAGATTCGACGACCAGCCATGGCATCCTGCAGGTCAGCGGCAATGTCGATCTTTCCGGCTCGGGAGCCATCGCGCTCACCGTGGCCCCGGATTCCACGCTTGTCGGCGGACAGACCATTCCCGGCGTCATCTCCGCCGGTGGTGCGATCAACGCTCCCTCGCTGACGGTCACCGACAACAGTGCGATCCTCAACTTTGCCGGCATTTTGAACGGTCAGGCCATTGATGTGAACGTGACCGCCGATCCGCTCGGTGACGTGCTGGCCGGCACGAGCGCGGCCCATGCCGATGGCGACATGCTCGATGCCATCGACACGATCCTGAACAGCCCGGCCATGGTTGCGTCGAGCCCGGTATTCGGTGCACTCACGTCGCTCGGCAGTGCCGCCGAGGTGGCCGCCGCACTGAACGAGCTTCAGCCCGCCCTGGGCGGCAATGCGGCGCAGAGCCAGGTGATGATGGTGAGCGCCGGATCCAACCGGGTGACGCTCGACCGTCTGGGCGCATTCTCCGGCGTCAGCGGCGGCGATGCAACGTTCACCGCTCCCACGGGTTGGGTGAAACCGTTTGCGGCACGCACGCTGCAGGAATCCGACGGCGACATTTCCGGTTTCACCGCAACTACCGGCGGACTCGCGGTGGGCTTCGATGCGAAATTCACCGAAGATCTGATGCTCGGCGTGTCGGCGGCCTATTCGCGCAGCAATGTCCAGTCCAGGCACGGCGTCGATGCCAAGATCCGTGGGGACAACTGGCAGGGGCAGGTCTATGCGAACTACGACATCACCCCGTCGACCTATGTGAGCCTGATGGCCGGAGGCGGCATCAGCGACAATCACAGCAAGCGCAAGGTAACGTTTGGCGGGTTGAGCGATACGGCGAGTGCGGATTTCGACGGCTGGAATGCCACGGCTGCCCTGGAGGTCGGACATCGCATCGCCCTTTCGGAGGACCTGACCCTGATTCCGCGGGCCCATGCGCAGTACATCTATGCGGAATTCGACGATTACCGCGAGGATGGCCTGGGCGGTGCCGACTTCATCGTGGACGAGAGCGATGCCGACAGCCTGGAGCTGGGCCTGTCGGGCGGGTTTGCCTACCGGCTCTTCGACGGGTTCCATGTGAGCGGCGATCTGGGCTTCACCTACGATGCGCTGGCCGGCGGCAATGACGTCACCAGCCGTTTTGCTGCCAATAACGGCGCGGGTGGCGGAACGTTCACCACGGACGGTCTGGACACAGACGAATTCGCCGTTGTCGGCGGCCTGGGCGTGAGTTTTCTGGACGGCGAGGGCTACGATGTCTCCCTCGACTACGACATCGCCAAGCGCCAGGACTTCACGAACCATCAGGTCCAGGTCAACGTCAAGGTGCCGTTCTGAATTCAAGGTGGGTTTCCCGGTTACCTCGACCTCGCTTCCATTCGGTCCGCAGGACTTTCCACCTGGGGGAAGGAGCCGGCAGCGAGGTCGGTCCTTGATCGCATGGCCGAATTTCTGCATTCATCGGCAAGGGTATTTCTTCAGGCGGAGCCGGAATGCAGATCGGGATTCACGACGATGCGGTTGCTCTCGGCAGGGCGGCCGCGAGCGAAGGTGCCGGGGCGATCAACCGGGCGCTGGAAGGAAAGGGGCAGGCGGCGATCATCGTTGCCACCGGCGCGAGCCAGTTCGAGATGCTCGAAGCGCTCGTTGACTCCGAGGTGGACTGGTCGAGGGTCACGGTTTTCCATCTTGACGAATATATCGGGTTGGATGTGCGACATCCGGCAAGTTTTCGCCGTTACCTCGACGAGCGTTTCGTCGGCCGTGTCGGTCCACTGGCCGAATTCGTCGCGGTGAATGGCGATGCGGACGACATCGGGGCCGAACTTGACCGGCTCAACGCACGCATCGCCCGGGAGACGGTCGACGTCTGCTTTGCCGGCATCGGCGAGAATTGCCATCTCGCCTTCAATGACCCACCGGCGGATTTCGACACCGAGCAACCTTTCATCATGGTCGAACTGGACGAGGGTTGCCGGCGCCAGCAGATGGGCGAGGGGTGGTTCAAGACATTTGAAGATGTTCCCGCAAAAGCGATTTCCATGTCGATCCGCCAGATCATGAAGGCCCGGCACCTGGTGCTGTCCGTTCCCGACGAGCGCAAGGCACGGGCGGTCGCCGACGCGGTCGATGGGCCGGTGACGAACCTGCATCCCGCGTCGATCATCCAGCGTCACGCAAGTTGTAGCTTGCATCTCGACAAGGCGTCGGCGGGTCTGCTCAAGGGGCGTCCCGCAGAGCCGGGGGCGGCCTGATGCGGACGAGCGGGCTTTTCGACCTGCAGGTCAATGGCTTTGCAGGTGTCGATTTCAACGACCCGGCAATCACCCCGAAGGCCCTCGATCATGCGCTCGAGGCCATGTTGACGACAGGTGTCACGGGCTGCCTGCCGACCCTCATCACGGCGCATGAGGCCGAACTCGGGGACCGGTTCCGGGCACTGGACACAGCCGTGCACGGGAGCCGTCTCGGTCCCGTGATGGTCCCCGGTTATCATCTGGAGGGGCCGTTCCTGAACGATGCGCCGGGGTATCGCGGCTGCCATCCTCCGGGTGCGATGATCGACCCCGACGTGGCTCTCGTCGCGCGGCTCGATGCGGTCATCCGCAAGCCCATACTGCTGGTGACGCTGGCTCCCGAGCGGAGCGGCGGGCAGCGCGCCGTGGCCGATCTCGTTCACGCCGGCAAGACGGTCGCCATCGGTCACTCGGCCGCAGGTCACGATGAAGTCCGCATGGCAGCCGATGCGGGTGCGACACTTTCGACACATCTGGGCAATGGCCTTCCGCCACATTTACCCAAACTGGAAAATACTGTTCTGGCACAGCTTGCCGAGCCCCGGCTGCATGCCTGTCTGATCGCCGACGGCCACCACATGTCGCCCGCAGCGCTGTCGGCGCTGATCCGGCTGAAGGGGGCAGGGAGCTGCATCCTGGTCACCGATGCCGTCCTCGCGGCGGCAGCCGCACCCGGACCCTATCGCTTCGCCGGCATGGATGTCGTCCTGGATGAGACGGGCAAGGTCGCGCAGCCGGGCAGCGGCGTACTGGCGGGTTCCGCACTCCGCCTCGACCAGGCGGTGCGCAATGCCGTCGACTGGAACATTGCCGATGCGGACCTCGCGATACGCATGGCTGGCGACCATGCCCTCAAGGCGCTGGGCTTCGCTCTGAAGCACTCGGGGATCTCGTTCGACCGGGGACAGGTCGAATGGAACACCGCACTCGAACCGCACGTCATCCGCCCCTCTGCGGCATGATTCCTTGAGGAGCGGGCAGGGTATCCGACCAGGGGCGATGGTCTCGTCGGCGGAAACGGTAGCGATGGCCAGCGAGTGACCGGTGTCAGGGTAGTTCGCGTCGGAGCTTTTGTTCAAGCTGACTGTGGACGCTCCCGGAAAGGGCAACCTTGACAGTGGTGCCGGTTTCGCCGTCATCACGGCTGATGACGCGGCCCTGCTGGTGCAGCCAGCTCAGGATGGCACCCTGCTCATGGTTCAGGTGGACCTCGATGACGCGGTCGTCTTTTGCAAGCCGCTGATCGACCAGGCCCAGCAACTCATTCAGGCCGCTTCCGGTGACCGCCGAGACGAGGTGGATCTCCGGACGTCGCGCCACCTCGGTCGCGAGCGCCTGACGCTGGCTGTCGTCGAGTCGATCGGATTTGTTCCACAGTTCGATCATGTTGTCCCGCCGCGACTTTTCGTCAACGCCGAGTTCATCCAGCACCATCTCGACATCACGTGCCTGAGCCTCGCTCTCGACATGGGTAATGTCCCGAACATGAATCAGGAGGTCCGCTTCGAGAACTTCCTCAAGCGTGGCACGAAAGGCGGCGATCAGTGCTGTGGGCAGGTCCGTGATGAAGCCGACCGTATCCGACAGGATCACCTGCTTGCCGGACGGCAGGCGGACGGTTCGCATGGTCGGATCCAGCGTGGCGAAAAGCTTGTCCTCGGCATGGACATCCGCGCCGGTGAGACGATTGAACAGCGTCGACTTGCCGGCATTCGTATAGCCGACCAGGGCGACGACCGGATAGGGAACGCGCTTGCGGGCGTTGCGGTGCAGGCCGCGGGTGCGCCTTACATCATCGAGCTCCTGGCGCAGGTTGACCATGCGTTCGTCGATGCGCCTTCTGTCGAGTTCGATCTGGCTTTCGCCCGGCCCACCGATGAAGCCGAGGCCACCGCGTTGCCGTTCGAGATGGGTCCATGAGCGCACGAGCCGCGAGCGCTGGTAGGACAGGGCAGCCAGCTCGACCTGGAGCACACCTTCCCGGGTTGCCGCCCGCTCGCCGAAGATCTCCAGGATGAGGCCGGTACGGTCGATGACCTTGCATGTCCATGCGCGTTCGAGATTGCGCTGCTGTACCGGCGTCAGTGCAGCATCGACGATGACAAGGTCGATTCCCTCGTCAGCCACGACCTGACCGATCTGGTCGACCTTGCCCTGTCCGATCAGGGTTGCCGGCCGCGGCGCACGCACCGGCGCGATTTCACTACCGCGAACATCGAGGTCGATCGCCCGGGTCAGTGCCACGGCCTCTTCAAGGCGCGCAGCACTGTCGCGGCGCAAGCTGTCCGCATCGTACATGGATGGATGCACCACCCATGTACGGGCCTTCGGTTCATCTGTCGGGAAGGGGTCCCGCCCCTGGACCTGACCCAGGATGCTACCCGCGATCCACGTAGCCCGGGCCGCCACCTGCACCGGCTCCGGACTGCTGCTGTTCCTCGGGCGGCGCGTCATAAAGACGAACGGCCGCCGACGGCATCACGGTGGACACGGCATGCTTGTAGACCAGCTGGACATGGCCATCACGACGAAGCAGCAGACAGAAATTGTCAAATGAGCTGATAACGCCCTGGAGCTTTACGCCATTGATCAGGAATATGGTTACTGGCACCTTGTTCTTGCGAACATGATTCAGGAATACGTCCTGCAAGTTCTGTTTTTCGGTCGCCATTCGTACGATCCTTAGTGTGTTTTCAGCTTGCAACCGACGTCAAGACATCACGGTTGAGGCTCTGATCAGGTGTATCCTTGGACTAACGTAGAGCGTGTGCCGGTCCAGTCAATCCGTAGTATGCACCAGCGCTGCTAATCCCTGCGGGCGAGAATCGCAAGAGACATCCGACCGGAGGTCGCGGAATCAGGGCTTTTGTCGTTCATACAGCACGTCCAGTCCCTGATTCGTTTCAAAAGCCTCCTGAAGTCGCCTCGTCAGTGTTCCGGGCATACCGTTGGCAATCGTGCAATCGTCGATCTGGACCACCGGCAGGACCAGGGATGTGGTGCTGGTGAGGAAGGCCTCGCGGGCGGTTCTCGCCTCCTCCAGCGTGAACGGCCGCTCGATCACCTCGATGCCGGCCTTCCTTGCCAGTTCGAGCAGCAGCGAACGGGTGATTCCGCCCAGGATCCGCGGTCCAAGCGGTCGCGTGACCAGCCTGCCGTCGCGATCGATGATGTAGGCATTCGAGGATGTCCCTTCGGTGATCCGGCCGTCGTCATCCAGCATCCACGCCTCACGGGCGCCGGCTTCCCGGGCCTTCTGCCTGGCCAGCAGATTGGGCAGGAGGCCAATGGACTTGATATCGCAGCGCTTCCAGCGCTCGTCCGGCAGGCTGATGACCCGGCAACCCTCGTCGTGCTGCCTTCGGTCGGGGAAGGGGGCCCGGCGGACGGTGACGACGAGGCTGGCGCGCCCGGAGGCCGGGGGCAGGTGGTTGCGCGGGGCTATGCCGCGGGAGATCTGGATGTAGACGATGGCCCGGTGCAGGCGGTTGCGGCGCAGGGTCTCACGGATCACGGCGGCAAGGGCGGCCCGGCTCATGGGCGGGCGAATCGAGAGTTCGGAGAGCGAACGTTCCAGGCGGTCGAGATGGCGGTCCAGCGCGCCGATGGTGCCCTCGACGACCCTGATCACCTCATAGACGCCATCGGCGAACTGGTAGCCCCGGTCCTCGATGGCGACAGCCGGCGTCGCGATGGGCACGTAGCGGCCATTGACATAGGCAATGCGCGACATTTTTCCTTATTTCCCCATGGCCGATCCGTGTTTTCTAGAAATAGTCCGGGCGGACGGCGAACAGCTGCTCCACTTTCTTCGACATGTCGCTGCGCGCCAGCACGACCAGTCGGTCGTGGGCCTGGACGACCGTATCGCCGCGCGGCGTGATCATCTTGCCGTCGCGAACGATGGCGCCGATGATCACGCCGCTCAGTCGCAGCGACCGCAGGGGCTTGTCGACGATCTGGGACGTCTCCAGCGCCTCCGCCTCGAAGATCTCGGCCTCGCCGTCGCGAATGGTGTGCACGGAGCCCAGGCGGCCGCGCTTGACGTGCTGAAGCACGCTGGAAACCGTGATTTCGCGCGGATTGATGGCGACGTCGATGCCTATGGTGTCCATCAGGATATTGTAATTGCTGTTGTTCACCAGTGCCAGACTGCGGGAGCAGCCCAGCCGTCTGGCCAGCAGTCCGGCGATGATGTTGACCTCGTCATCATTGGTGACGGTCACGATGGAATGAGAGGCGCGGACATTCGCCTCCTCGAGCAGGTCCCTTTCCCGTGCGTCGCCGCAAAGCACCACGGTGCGCGTGAGCTGCTCGGCAACGAGCGTGGCCCGGGCCTGGTTGAACTCGATCAGCTTGAGCGAGAGATGCGGATAGCGCTCTTCAAGCTCCTGCGCGAGGAACAGGCCGACATTGCCGCCGCCGACGATGATGATGCGCTCGCCCATCTGGTCCTCGATGCCGAAGGCCGACAGGGTACGGTCAAGATGGGCATTTTCCACCACCACGAGAACATCGTCATCGGGCAGCATCTGGTCATCGCCACCCGGCACGAAGAACTTGCCACCGCGGACGATGCCGACACAGACGAGATGCAGGTCGGGGAAGAGGTAGGAAAGCTGACGAAGCGGAGTGTGGACGACCGGCGTCTCGCCGGTACAACGGAAGCCGAGGAGACGGATGCGCTGGTCGAGGAACGAAACCACGGTCAATGCACCGGGAATTTCCAGCCGCCGGGCGATGGCATGGGCAACCTCGACCTCGGGCGAAATGACGAAATCGATGGGGATGTGGTCGCGGTCGAACAGCGTACCCCAGTTTTCCGTCAGATAGGCCTGCTGCCGGACGCGGGCGATCTTGGTCGGGACGTTGAACAGCGAATGGGCAACCTGGCAGGCCACCATGTTGACCTCGTCCACCTGGGTCACCGCGATCAGCATGTCGGCGTCGGCCGCACCGGCCTTCATCAGGCTTTCCGGATGGGCCGCATGGCCGATCATCGCCTGGATGTCGAGATTGTCCTCAAGCTTGCGGACAAGCTCTCCGCGCTGATCGATGAGCGTGACATCGTTGCCGGCAGCGGCAAGGTAACGCGCGATATTCGAACCTACGAGGCCGGCCCCGGCAACGATCACCTTCATGATTTTTGTCAGTCGTTGTGCTGTGGTTCAGTCGTCGCTGTGCAGTCCCAGGGTCTTGAGTTTCCGGTGCAGTGCCGAACGTTCCATGCCGACGAAGTTCGCTGTCCTGGAAATGTTGCCACCGAAACGCTGAAGCTGCGACTGCAGATAGGCGCGTTCGAAATGCTCGCGGGCCTCGCGCAACGGCATCGATACGAGCTGGCCGTTGGCGCGCGGGTCCATCTGCCTTGCTGCGCTGTCGGTCAGCTCGGGCGGCAACCCCTTGATGCCGATCATGCCGCTGTCGTTGTCGGGCGCCATGATCAGCATCCACTCGACCGCGTTGCGCAACTGGCGGACATCGCCCGGCCAGTCGGCGGTTTGCAGGACCGCCATGGCATCGTCATCGATCTTGCGCGGCGTCAGGCCCGCCTCACGGGCTGCTTCTTCCATGAAGAAGGCCACCAGTTCGGGAATGTCGATACGGTGCTCGGCAAGCGGCGGCATGGGCAGCGGCACGACATTGAGCCGGTAGTACAGGTCCTCGCGGAAACGTCCGGCAGCCATCTCGGCCGTAAGGTCACGATTGGTGGTGGTGATGATGCGGACATCGACTTCCCGCTGGCGATCGCCGCCCGGCCGCACGAAGCCGCGATCCTGCAATGCGCGCAGGATCTTGCCCTGGGTGTCCAGTGGCATGTCGGCGACTTCGTCGAGCACCAGCGTGCCGCCGTCGGCCCTTTCCATCATGCCGACCACCGGTGGCTGGTCGGGGCCGAGAAAGCCCGGCTCGCAACCGAACAATTCGACGTCCATCCGATCCGCTGCGAGCACGGCGGTGTTCAGCACCACGAACGGACCCTCGGCCCGCCGCGAGCACTGATGGATGAGGTGGGCGGCGACTTCCTTGCCGGAGCCCGGCGGGCCGCTGATGAGAATGCGGCTGTTGGTCGGGGCGACCCGTTCGATGGCCTGGCGGACCTTGCCGATGACCGGCGACGAACCGATCAGTTGGGGCTTGGGTGCCTTGCGCTTCAGATCCTCGTTCTCGCGTCGGAGGCGCGTGGCCTCGATGGCCCGCTCGGCGGCCACCAGCAGCCGGTCCGACTTGAACGGCTTCTCGATGAAGTCGTAGGCGCCCTTCCTGATGGCGTCGACGGCCATCTCGATGGTGCCATGCCCGCTGAACATGATGGCCGGAACCTCGGGGAAGCGATTCTTGACGATTTCGAGGATCTGCACGCCGTCAAGATGGCTGCCTTCGAGCCAGATATCGAGGAGGACCAGTGCCGGAGGCCGCTTTGCGATCTCCTGGATGGCCTCGTCGCTGTTGGCTGCCTGCCGTGCAACATAGCCCTCATCTTCGAGGATGGCGGATACCACCTCGCGGATGGCCACTTCGTCATCAACGATCAGGATATCTTTTTTCATCATGGGTCCGATGCAAACCGCAATGCTCGACCGCTGTCGCGATCATCAAAGTCTGACGAGCTCAGGCGCAGCCTTTGTTTGGGAAAGACCAGCCGCACCAGGGCACCGCCGAGATTGCCGGCGTCAAGCTCGATCCTTCCATCATGTTCCTCCATGATCTTGTTGACGATGGCAAGTCCCAAGCCGGTTCCTTTCGCCTTGGTTGTCACGTAGGGTTCCAGGATTCTGTGACGATCCGCGGGCGGCAAGCCGGGTCCGCTGTCCTCGACTTCCACCACGAGACCGTCCATGCGGCTGCACAACCGGGTGATGACAATGGCGGGGCCGTCATCTGCGTTTCGCTCTCCGATGGCCTGAATCGCGTTCAGCAGGAGATTGGTCAAGGCCTGACTGATCTTTTCGCCGTCGCAGTTCAGTGTCGTATCCTGTGGCAGTTCGTCCTGCAACTCAAACGTGATTTTCGGCCATGCCGACCGCTGGAGCAAGACTGCTGAGCGGGCAAGATCCCTGATCTTCTCGTCATGCATGACGGCTGTCGGCATTCTCGCAAAGGCGGAAAACTCGCTGATCAACCGGCCTATCGCATCCACCTGCTTGACGATGGTGTCGATCGAGCCGGCAAAGCTCTCCCGATCCTCCGATGCCACCTGGGCTTTGTACTTGCGGTTGAGTCGTTCGGCGGACAGTCGAATGGGGGTCAGGGGGTTCTTGATCTCATGGGCGATCCGTCGGGCGACTTCCGACCATGCTGCCTGGCGCTGCGCGCTGAGAAGGGCCGTGATGTCGTCGAAAGTGAGCACATAGCCCGTGATCTCGCCCGCGCTGGTCTGGGCGGACAGGCGGACCAGCAGGGTAAACGTCTGATCGTCATGCCGGACTTCCAGGTGCTGCGACACCGAATTCTGCGAGGCGGAATGCAGTTTCTCGAACAATGGCGCGACCTCCGGGAGAACATCCTCCATCGGCAGGTTTTCCAGTTCGAAGGAGTCTCGCTCGAAGAACTCGGCGGCGGAACGGTTGGGCAGCAGAATGCGGCGGTCGGCATCAAGGCCGATGACGCCCGCCGTCAGGCCCGCCAGCACCGCTTCGGTGAAACGGCGGCGCTCGTCGAGTTGCTGGTTGGCCTCGACCAGTTCCCGTCGCTGGCTCGACAACTGGCTGGTCATGCGGTTGAATCCGCGACTGAGGACCGCGATCTCGTCGTCGGCATCACCCTCGGGGACCCGGGCGAGGAGGTCGCCGCTGCGAACCCGGTCAGCCGCCGATATCAACTGGCTGATGGGCCAGACCAGCCGGTCGGCGAGACTGAGGCCGAACCATACCGATGCCAGCAGCAGCAGCAGGGCGACGATCCCGAACAGCAGGGCGGAGGTGAGCTGGATTTCCCAGCGCTCGCTCTGCATCTGCTCATATTCGTGGGCGACCGTCTGGGTCCGCTGCATGAAGGTCAGGACCTCGGCGTCGACAAAGCGGCCGACGAACAGATAGGCATCGACGAAACCGTCCAGCCGGACGAGCGCGCGCACGCGGTCGTCGCTGTCGCCGGTGATGACCGCGACGTTCCCGCCGGTGGCGGTCTCCAGCGCCCCGATGGGAATCTGGCTCATGTCGAAGCTGAGGCTCAACCCGCTGCGTGCGAGGATATTCCCCAGGCTATCGAATACCACGGCTTCGGAAAGAGCGCGGATCTGCGCCTGATCGTCGACCATGCGTTGCAGCCGGTCGGCATTCTGGATGAGCAGCGCGCCTTCGCGGTTGAGGTCAGCGGCCATGGCCAGCGCGTCCGCGCGGATCACCTCCTTGTGTTCGTTGAGATAGGCTTCGGCGACGTTGAGGGAGTTGTCCAGTGCGGTGCGGATGCGGTCGCTGAACCATGCCTCCAGGCCCGAACTCAGGAAGACGACCGAGAACACCGAAACGACGATGGAGGGTGCCACCGCGACGACGGCGAACAGGCCGACCAGCCGGGTGTGCAGTTTCGAGCCGGCGATACCCTTGCGCCGCTCGAGCACCAGCTTGACCAGCCGTCGGCCGACCACGACGCCCAGCAGCAGCAGGAGAACGAGATCGACATTGAGCAGCGCTATGACGGTGCGGATGCTGGAACCGAACGGCGGGGTTCCCGTGATCAGCACATAGGTGGCAATGCCTGATGCCACCGCCAGTACGCTCAGGATGAGCGCCAGACGCCGCTCCAGATCGAAGCGCCGGATATGGTCCCATATCGTGGGTTCGCTCAGCTTCAGGCCGGAAAGCACCGAGAGTTTGTCCCCTTTCAGTTCAACCAATACCGTAAGTCGAGCATATTAGAGCCCGCGTATCAATTGAATGTCGTGTTCCTTGATCTTCTTTCTCAATGTATTTCGGTTGAGACCGAGGATATCTGCCGCCTTGAGCTGGTTGCCACGGGTGGCAAGGAGGATGCGTCGAATGAGCGGCCCTTCCACTTCACTGAGGATGTGCTGGTAAACCCCTGTGGGCATTTCGTCGCCTTCGAAGGCGCGCAGGTAACGGTCGAGATGGCGTTCCACGGCGGTGGCCAGTGGAATGTCGACATCGGCGGTCGTGACGGTTTCCTGCACGGTCTTGGCCTCGACGAGCTGGGCAACGATGCAGGTCTCGTCGATGGTCTCCTCGCTGTAGAGTACCGCTACACGTCGGATGAGATTCTCTAGTTCGCGAACATTGCCCGGCCAGGAATGAGCGCGAAGGCGGCGCAAGGCGCCGGGCGTGAGCGTCTTGAGCGGCAGGCCCTCATCATGCGCCTTGGCGAGGAAATGGTGCGCGAGCGCGGCGATGTCGTCGAACCGCTCGCGCAGCGGTGGAAGGCGCAGGGGCACGACATTGAGGCGGTAGTACAGATCCTCCCGGAACAGTCCCTGCTCGACCATCAGCTTGAGGTCGCGGTGGCTGGCGGCAATGATTCTCACGTTGGTCTTGTGTGGAACATCGCCGCCCACCGGCACGAACTCGCCCTGCTGCAGGACCCGCAGCAGCCGGGTCTGGGCTTCAAGCGGCATGTCACCGATCTCGTCGAGGAACAATGTGCCATCCTGGGCCTGCTCGAAGCGACCGGTCCGGCGACCGGACGCGCCTGTGAACGATCCCTTTTCGTGGCCGAACAGCTCGCTCTCGATCAGTTCGCGCGGGATTGCCGCCATGTTGACCGCGACGAACGGGCCGTCGCGGCGGCGGCCGAAATCGTGCAGCGCACGTGCGACCAACTCCTTGCCGGTACCGCTTTCGCCGGCGATCAGCACGGTCAGATCCGTGCCCGTGAGGCGGGCGATGACCCTGTAGATCTCCTGCATCGCTGCCGAACGGCCGATGATCGGCAGTTGTCCTTCCGGCATTTCCTCGCGGTTCATCTGCGCCGCGGCCCTGTTCCGGCGCGTGAGGGCCCGCTGCACGGTCGCCACGAGCGAATCGATGTCGAACGGCTTGGGCAGGTATTCGAACGCGCCACGTTCTGTCGCGCGTACGGCGGTGAGCAGCGTATTCTGCGCACTCATGACGATCACGGGCAGGTCTGGTCGCCGGGACTTGATCTTGGGCAGCAGATCGAGGCTGTTCTCGTCGGGCAGGCCCACATCCGTGATGACGATGTCGCCCTCGCCATCGGCGACCCAGCGCCACAACGCGCTGGCGACGCTTGTGGCCTGAACGCGATATCCCTGGCGCGACAGCGCCCGCGAGACGACCATGCGCACCGCGGAATCGTCTTCGGCCAGCAGGACGGTTTCATCATTCATGACAGGTCCTCCTGATCCATGCGGGGCTTGGAGCGTTCATCTTCATCCGGCGAAGGTCGTCCACGATGCTCATGGCCGCGGCTTTTCGGGGCGGAAAGCCGGCAGGCGGACGCGGAAGACCGGTCCGTCCTCCTCGCTGGCATAGGCGACGATGCCGCCATGGTCGTTGACGATCTTGGCCACCAGGGACAGGCCGAGTCCGCGCCCCTTGGGCTTGGACGAGATGAAGGGCTCGAACAGGTGGTCGATCATGTCGGCCGTGACGCCCTGACCGTTGTCGCGCACCTCGATGGTGATCGGCAACTCGATGCGTTCCTGCGAGTTGCCGACCTGCACGCGCAGGCCGTGCTGGTAGTGGGTGGTGAGGATGACCTGCCCGCCCTGCCGCGGTGCTGCCTCGGCGGCGTTCTTCACCAGATTGAGAAAGACCTGGATGAGCTGGTCGCGGTCACCGGCAATTTCGGGCAATGACGGGTCATATCCCTCGATGATCTGAATGTGGCGCGCAAAGCCGTTCTCGGCGACCCGGCGGACATGCTCCAGCACCAGGTGGATGTTGACCGGTCTGCGTTCGATCGGGCGCTGTTCGGCGAAGGGGTCCATGCCGTCGATCAGTGCCACAACGCGGTCGGTCTCGTCGCAGATGAGCTGGACCAGCGCCTTGTCCTCGTCGTTGAGGTCGTGATCCAGCAATTGCGCCGCACCGCGAATTCCCGACAATGGATTCTTGATCTCGTGGGCCAGCGTCTGGGCAAGGGCTGCAATCGACCGCGCGCTGCCGCGATGGGCGAGATGGCGGTCGAGACGCTGGGCCACCGAGCAGCGGTGCAGCAGGATCAAAATGGGTCCGCTGTCACTCATCGGCACGATGTGAACATCGACATCGGCGGCCTTGCCGCGGGTCAGCGTCAGGGCGATGCCATATTCCGATACCGAGACCCCGTCCAGGCGGACCTGCTCGATGAGGCCCGCCAATGTCGAATGCGGTGCCAGCAGGTCCCTGAACGGGCGACCGCAGAGCTGGTTGGCGCTGGCCGAGAACATCTGCTCGGCCGCCGGGTTGAGCGTGATGAAACTGCCGTGCTCGTCGAGGGCGACGACAGCTGACGGCAGGGCGTCGATGATGAGGGAGGGGGTGAGCCCGCTTGAGTTCACGTCTGTCGGGTCCTGATAAATGGGTGAAATTTAGGCAAATGATATCGAATGCCTAAATTTATGGCAGATCATGACCACAATTGCCCTTTGCCTGCAAGCGTTTGTCACGCTTGGCAGTCCCCCATCGAGTTCCTAGATTGTCGCCCACCATGTGGTTAACGGGTGTCGCACACACCAGCCTGACGGAAGTTTCATGCAGAATGCGGTTTTGATCGTTGCAGGCGGCAACAGCACGAGATTCGGCGGGGATCGGCCGAAGCAATATGCGCGCCTCGGTGACCGGACCGTGTTGCGCCGCGCCATCGACACGTTCATGGCCGTTCCCCGTATCGACCATGTGCAACTGGTGATCGGCGACGGACACCTTGATGACTATCGATGCGCCACGCGGGGGCTCGACCTGCCGGCACCGGTCATGGGCGGTGACGACCGGCAGGCCAGTACCCTCCATGGGCTTGAGCGGCTTGCCCTCGACGGTCCGCCGGTCAATGTCCTGGTCCATGACGGTGCGCGCCCGCTCGTCTCGACGGCATTGGTCGAACGCGTTCTCGACGGTCTTGCGCGTCATGAGGCCATCCTCCCGGTGGCGGCCGTTCCCGATACGCTCAAGAAGGTGACCGGAGACAGGGTGACGGGTGAAATTCCCCGGGATGACGTCCGCCGTTCGCAGACACCGCAGGGTTTCCGTTTCGATCTGCTGCTCGCTGCCCACAGGAAGTTCGCCGGTACCGGTCGCACGGATGACGCTGCAATCGTCGGGATGTCCGGCGGCGAGGTGGTGACGGTCGAGGGAGAGGAGGACAACATCAAGATCACCCGCAATGACGATCTTGCGCGGGCCGCGCGCCTTTGCGGATTGCCGGCGGTGCGCTGGCGTACGGGTCTGGGTATCGACGTGCACGCGTTCGAAACCGGGCGGCCACTGGTCCTCGGCGGTCTGGTCATCCCCCATGACCGGGGCCTCGCCGGCCATTCGGATGCCGATGTCGCCCTGCATGCCATCACCGATGCACTGTTCGGGGCCATCGCGGATGGCGATATCGGCAGCCACTTCCCGCCCGGCGATCCGAAGTGGCGCGATGCCGATTCGGTGATCTTTCTCGAACATGCGGCCAGCCGGGTCCGTGCGCGTGGCGGATTCATCGAACATGTCGATCTGGTCATTCTCTGCGAACGGCCGAAGATCGGCCCGCACCGAAGTGCGATGCGCGAGCGGATCGCCAGCATCCTTGCCATCGGGATCGATCAGGTGAGCGTGAAGGCATCCACGACGGAGCGGCTCGGTTTCACCGGGCGCGAGGAAGGGATCATGGCGCACGCCACGGTCACGGTGGGCATGGAGCAGCAGACGTGAGCGGAGCAGTCGGAACGATCGATGCGCTGGCCGCCGAACTGGTGGTGTCGTTCGGTCGGCGCGGCGTGGTGGTGGCCACGGCCGAATCCTGCACGGGTGGCCTCATCGCCGCCTCGATCACGGATGTTCCCGGATCCTCGGCCGTGCTCGACCGCGGCTTTGTCACTTATTCGAATGCCGCCAAGATGGAAATGCTGGGTGTCGAAGAGGAAACCCTGATGAAGCATGGTGCCGTCTCGCGAGAGGTGGCGGCGCAGATGGCCGAAGGCGCACTCGCGGCAAGTCATGCCGATGTCGCCGTGGCGGTCACCGGCGTTGCCGGACCTGACGGCGGCAGTGCCGGCAAGCCGGTCGGTCTCGTTCATTTTGCCCGTGCGGGCAGGTCCGGGCCAACCCGGTCCGAGCATCACGTATTTTCCGGAGATCGTGCTGCCATTCGTCGGGCGACGGTGCGTCGGGCTCTGGAACTGCTCATGGAGGTGACGGCCTGATGGACGAGCAAATGGGAGCATTCGGGCGCTGGCTCGGCATGGAAATCCACCGCTGGGAAGAGGGGCTTGCCGTACTCTCTCTCGCCATCCGACCCGAAATGCTCAATCGCAGTGGCATTCTCCATGGCGGCGTGCTGACGACGCTGATGGATACCGCCGGCGGTTATGCCGGCACCTATTGCCCTGTCGATGGCAACATTCGCAAGGCGTTGACCCTCTCGCTCACCACGCAGTTCACCGGTCAGGCACGAAGCGGCATCATCACGGCCACGGCGACGCACCGTGGCGGCGGGCGCAAGTCGTTCTTCGCCGATATTGCCGTCACTGAAGCGGCTGGAGGGGAGATTTCCTTCGGTAGTGGAACATGGCGCTATCGCACCGGTCACGATGATCCGCGCGGCGTGCCACTGGCGAGCATTGAACAATTGTAGATATCTGCCAACTGAGAAGCAGTAGCGTCTCGATGAAATCCTCGCCCGGCGTCCTTGTCTCCGCCTTCCTTGGACAGCGGCGGGACGGACGTCTATGAGGACATTCGGCTTCGTAGAGGGGGGCAGGGAATTGCCGGGTTCGATGGTGGCTTACGCCTATCTTGCGGCGACGATGTTGTGCTGGGGCGGAAATGCCATTGCCGGACAGTTTGCCGTCGACAATGTCTCACCGCTGCTTCTGGTGGCGCTGCGCTGGCTGTTCGTCAGTTCGTTCCTGGTGATGATGTACCGCAACGAGCTGCGCGAAACCTGGCCCATGTTGCGCAAGGCACCGCTGCGGATCGTCCTCATGGCGGTGCTCGGCTTCACCGCGTTCAATTCGCTGTTCTACATCGCCTCGCATCATACCACCGGCATCAACATCGGCATCCTGCAGGGAACCATACCGGTGATCGTTCTCGTCATGTCCGTGTTCGTCTTTTCCACGCGGATCGGCGCGATGCAGGTCGCCGGCGTGATCATGACGCTCGTGGGCGTCATTGCGGTCGCCAGCCGCGGCGATCTCGACCGTCTGCTCAATCTGGAATTCAATCCCGGTGATGCGCTCATGCTGGTCGCATGCCTGTTCTATGGCGGTTATACACTGGGCCTCAAGGTGCGGCCGCCAATGCCGGGGATGGTATTCCTCAGCTGGCTCTCGATCATCGCCGCTGTCTCGTCATTGCCGCTCGCACTGGTCGAATGGCTTGGCGGAGGAACCCAGTGGCCGACCGCGCAAGGCTGGGTCGTCACCGCCTATGTCGCGATCTTCCCGTCATTCCTGTCGCAGATCTTCTTCATTCGCGGAGTGGAACTGATCGGGCCCGAGCGTGCGGGCGTATTCGTCAACCTGGTCCCGATCTTTGCCGCCATTCTCGCCGTATTGCTGCTGAACGAAAGCTTCGAGGTGTATCACGCCATCGCCCTGGCACTCGTTCTGGGCGGGATCGGATTGTCGGAACGGGCCAGGATCCGCTGACGGGCCGAGTAGGCGCGCGTTCGAACGCGCCGGGTCGTCAGGCGACGAGACGCTGGTCGGCATAGAGGAAGGTGCGCTCCTCATCGAAGACCAGATGACCCAGATCGGGCGGGAAGGGGATGCCTTCGGGCACCTTCACCTTGAGCTGGTGGCGACCCATCCCGACCGTGACGATACGATAGGCACCCATATCGTCGATGCGCAAAACCTGAATGGGCACACCTCGCGAACTGGTGTCCGTCTCCAGACGCAGAAATTCGGGTCGAACGCCAAGTTCGAGCCGCTTTCCCGCATGTCCGCGCGCCGCGGCCATCCACCGACCGCCAAGGGCGATGCGCATGTCATCGACCGAAAGACCCTCGTCATCCGGACGACAGGGCAGGAAGTTCATCCCCGGCGAGCCGATGAAATAACCGACAAAACGATGCGCCGGCACTTCGAACAACTCTTGCGGTGTTCCGAACTGGACGACTTCGCCATCCTGCATCACCGCAACCTTGTCGGCGAAGGTCAGGGCCTCGTCCTGATCCCAGGTGGCATAGACCATCGTATGATGGAACCGGGCATGGATCTGCCTGAGCTTCCGGAGGACATGCCCCTTCATGCGGGGGGCGATCATGGCGAGCGGCTCGTCGAACAGGATTGCTGCGACATTGTCGCGGATCAGGCCGCGACCCATCGAGATTTTCTGTTTCCGGTCGGAAGACAGGCTCGATGCCTTCTCGTGCAGGCACTCATCCAGGTCGAGCATCTCGGCAATTTCGGCAACCTTCTCCTGGATGGCAGCAGTCGGAATCCGGCGGTTGCGCAGGGGAAGGCCCAGATTTTGCGCCACGGTCATCGTGTCATAGACCACCGGAACCCGGAAAACCTGTGCGATGTTGCGCCTTGTCGCATCGAGTGGCGTTACGTCCCTGTCGTCAAACAGCACGCTTCCCCGGCTTGGCGAGGTCAGGCCCGAAACCAGATCGAGCAGTGTCGTATTGCCGCAATCCGGCGGACCCAGCAGGGCGTAGGTGCCGCCATCCTCCCAGACGAGATTGGTCGTCTTGAGCGCACAATCCTGCGGTTCCCGCGGTGATACGGCAAAACTGTGGGCGAGGTCGCGCAATTCTATTCGCGCCATGATGCGCCTCCACCCTCCAGCGCCTGTGCATCGATTGCCGGAAATGCCTCAAGCGCGCCGGTCTCGCCGAACACGAAGATCTTCGAGGGATCGAGGTAGATTGTCACCGATGCGCCCGTCGCGTGCTGATGCACGCCGGATAGCTGCACGATCCATGATGTCCGCCCCTGGGCAACATGGACGAAGGTCTCGGAACCCGATATCTCGGACAGTTCCACGGTCCCTTCTATGGGAATGGAATGATTGCCGTCGGGAAGGAGGGAAAGGTGCTCGGCACGCACGCCAACCGTCATGCGCAGTCTGTTGGCCGTGGCGAATTTCTCCGAAAGTGGAATTGCAAGACCGGACTCGCTGACCGCCATGCCGCGGTCGACCTGCACGTCGATCATGTTCATCGGCGGATGGGAGAACACCCGGGCGACGGCGGATGAGCCGGGCCGGTGATGGATCTTCGATGCCGGTCCGACCTGCAGCACGCGGCCGCCGTCCATGATCGCCACGGTGCCGCCCATGGCCAGTGCCTCCAGCGGTTCGGCGGTGCCGTAGACCACGATCGAGTCGCGAGTTTCGAAGATCGCCCGCAGTTCCTCGCGCAATTCCTCGCGTGGCTTGCGGTCGAGATCGGCCAGCGGTTCGTCGAGCAGCAGCAGCGAGCTTTCCCTGGCGAGGGCGCGGGCTATCGCGCAACGCTGTTGCTGTTCCACCGGCAACTCCGCCGGAAGGCGGTGAAGACTGGACTCGATCCGCAACGTGGACGCGATGTGCCGCACCCGGGCATCGATGTCGTCCTTTGGCATCTTCTGCATGCGAAGCGGAGCGGCGATATTGTCGTGGACGGTGAATGCCGGGTAGTTGATGGCTTGCCGGTAGACCATAGCCACGTTCCGCCGGCGCGGGCTGGCACCGGTCATGTCGACGCCGTCGACGAGGATGCGCCCGGCCGTCGGCCGTTCGAGGCCGGCGATGACCCGCAGCAGCGAGGTCTTGCCCGCCGAGGCGGGGCCGAGCACGACGTAGAGCTGTCCGGGCCTCAGTTCGAGTTCTATGTCGTCCAGACGGACTTCTTCCTGGACGGTCAGGCCCACTTCGCTCAGATGAATGGTCAAGGGCGGACCTCGGCCTGCATGAAGGACGGCTCGCCTGTCTGCGCCGTCATTGTACTGCCGCTTTTCATGACACCGACCCGTCGTAGCCTCGTGCTTGCGAACGCAACCGCCCTGTCGACCTTGCAGCCGGGCCGTCCGCATGTCCCCGTTTCAGCCGAATGTGACGCGGCGGATTGTGGATGAACATTTCATGGGGGTAAACATGTGTTCTGTCGGACAATTTACGCGCGGCAGCCTATGTCGAGGCGAGAAGTTCGCGCAGGGCGCGGATCGTTTCGCGAGGGGCCGCGGCATGCACCCAATGGCCCGCGTCGGCAATGGTCTCGATACGGGCACTGGGAAACAGTTCGAGAATGGTGCCGACATCGGCATCGCCGACATAGGTCGATTTTCCACCACGCAGGAACAGGCTGGGGCCGTCGTAGCGGGAGGCATTCAGCTCGTTGGGCCAGTCGAGGATCGTCGGCAGTTCTTCGAGCAGGACCTGCAGGTTCGATTTCCAGTAGAGCCCGTCATCGTTGGACCCCGAATTTTGTGCCAGGAAGGCACGAATTGCCGCTTCGGGAATATTGGCAGACAGAGCCGTTTCCACATCGGAACGCCGCGACATCGAATCGAGGTCGAGGCCAAGCATGGCTTCGAGATAGCCCCGGAAATCCGACCTGTAGGTAACGGGGGCGATATCGACCACGCCGAGCCTTGCAACCCTGCCCGGATGCTGCAGAGCCGTGGTCATGGCAACCTTCCCGCCCATGCTGTGACCGACAAGCGAAGCCTGCTCGATGCCGTGATCGTCGAGCAGGCGGATGATGTCATAGCTCATGGATGGATAGTCCATCGCACCGGTCCACGGCGAATCGCCGTGATTTCGAAGGTCGACGGTCAGGATGCAGTGATCGGCGGCGAGAGCCTTGGCAATGGCCTGCCAGTTGCGGGCGGAGCCAAGCAGGCCATGCATGATGACCACCGCATCTCCCTCCCCGAACTTTCGCCATGACAACTCGACGGGAGCGTTATCGGGCATGTCCTTTCCCCAGATGATGAACCGGCGACGCCTGGCCGGCGCTCTCATGCGCAACGGGTTCTGGGTGGAGGAGATCCAACGGCGGGTCAAGCACCGTCGCGTGTGGAGAGGTTCGCGATGATGGCGGGTTCAACGGGAAAGGATCGGCCCGGGGAATTATCGAAAACGTGGACAGGCTATCGAAGCTGGATAAATCGAATGCGACAATATGCTGATTTAGAGTATTTCTTCATAACAGTGCCGTCCCCGGAACAACACATTCCCCGGGGACGGCAACACGGTGCTATCTAGCGATCAGAAGAGATTCTTGTACATCTTGCTCGACTCGGGATTGTAATGCGTCGGATACAGCATGTAGACCTGTTCCGATTCGCCGCCCCGGCAGTTGAAGTACGATTCGTAGGCGATATTGCCGGAGTTCCTCTTGAAGAACGCGTACATGTTCCTGATGAACAGCGCATTGTCGCCATTGCCCTTCCAGAAGGTGGTATTGCCGCGATTGGTGATACCCCACTCGGCAAGGGCCAGTTTCTTGCCATGCGACTTGGCGAACTTCATCCACGTCTCGATGCCGATCGGGTTCTTCATGTCACCCCGCTGGGCGCTCTCGTTCCACTTGGCCTGCGTGCGGTTGTCCGTATCGCGGTCGTAGTAGCTGACGCCGATGAAATCGACGACGTCATCGCCCGGATACAGGTCCGAGGCATTGCGGTCGAAGTGGGTCCGCTTGCCGTTGTGCCAGTTGAACTTGAGCTTGGGAGCGACGGAATGCATCTTGTGCACGATCCGCCTGAAGCAGCTCTTGTAGTTGGCGACACCGTAATCGGCGATCCACGGATAGGTCCGCAGATTGGCTTCCCAGCCGAGCCGCAACGAAATGTCGGCCAGTCCGCGATCCTTCAGGATCTGGGCAATTTTCGTGAAATAGTTGTCAAATTGCCCATTTGCGCACTGCTTGAGCTGCCCGCGATGGGTCTCGGGGAGCATCGGCAGGCCGATGGAAGGGAAGGAACCGTCCTTCTTGGCGTTGATGAACTTGTTCAGGCTTCCACCCGAGAAATACTTGATGATGGCGTTCCAGTCGTACCGGTAGGGAGCCCAACCGACCGTGGAGGTCATCTTCGAACCCCGCCAAGCGGCTTCCGCGGTCTGGCTTCCGCAGGTCATGCCCGACCGCCAGGAAAGCTTTCCGGAAGGCACATCGGCATAGTCCCAATTCGATGAACCCGAGCTGGAACCCGATGAACTTGCAGAGGAACTGGACGAACTGCCGCTCACCGAACATCCCAGCGCTGCCAGCTCGCTCTCGTATCTGGCTTCCCGCCTCAGGGCCCAGTCGACACCGTTCTTGTAGTCGTTGTGCTTCAACAGGTTGGCAAGAAGCGTCTGCAACGTCTTGGCTTCCGACGTGCTGCAGGAGGATGAACTGGCGGTGGAACCCGTCGTGCAGCCGGCGGACTTCAACTGGCTCTGGTACAGGTTGACGCGCCTCGTGACCCAGTCGGGCGGCGGCGACTTGCTGTAATCGTTATGCTGTTTGAGCTTCTGCAGGTTGGCAGCGATATTGCTGCAAGTACTGGAGGCCACCCGAACGATGTTGCTGCCGGTATTCACCGACACCGGGACTTTTACCGGCGAAAGAGCACTGGCCTCATGGGGAGTAAGGAGAAATACGCCTATCGCGAGCGACAAAACTCCTTGTACAATAGGAGTGTATAGCGGCTTTTGGGCAAATTTCATTGAGCAAACCGTCCGACGTTGTGAAGATTCAGGTTTCAGATCAGTCAGTGACATTGTCACCGGCGAGGTGCTCGAAGCACTGAGTGAACCCCACGGACCGAGGGGACTCACAGTTAACAGACGCCACTGGCTGGCGCCTATTCCGCTTGATTTCATTTTTTTTCGATTCATGCGCAGATTTGTCGGAGGACCACCCCGTTGCTTGCGGGATCGCGGTACGCCGCATTTTCAGCTTTCGATGATCAACCCGTTGATTGAAGGTGGAAAATTCTGACACATCGCAAATGTTTCCATCCCTGTCGAAAACAGGTGGATCCGTCCGGTGATCGAAGGGCGAAAGCCCGCCGTCAGGCGCTGGCGCGCCGGGGCGGGGCTTCGAATGCGGGCGCCTGGCCTTCCTCGATTTCCTCGGGCTGCTTGCCATAGGCGCCGATGCGCTCGATCACCTCGTCCATCTGCTCGTTGGTGAGGATCACCGGCCTTGTGACCTGCAGCGTGCGCCAGTAGACGTTGGCGAGGTTTTCGACCTCGATGGCGAGCCCCAGGGTCTGGTCGAGCGATTTTCCGGTCGCGAGCATGCCGTGATTGCCCATCAGGCAGGCCTTGCGGTCTTCGAGTGCCTTGAGGATATGGTCGCTCAACTGCTGGGTTCCGAATCGCGCATATTCGGAGCAGCGGATGTCATAGCCGCCGGCAACGGCGATCATGTAGTGGAAGGCCGGGATGTCCATGCGCAGGCATGCCAGTGTCGTGCAGGCCGTGGCGTGGGTATGGATGACGGCATTGCAGTCATCGCGTTCGCGCATGATGTCGAGATGGAACCGCCATTCGGATGAGGGCAGGCGTTCTCCCTCGTAGCTTCCATCCCAATAGAGCTTGACGATGTCCGTAGGCTTCATGAGGTGATAGGGCATGCCTGATGGTGTAATCAGTATGCCGTCATCCAGTCTTGCACTGACATTGCCCGAAGAACCTTGGTTGATCCCCACTTCATTCATCGTCAGGCAGATGCGGATGATGTCTTCCCGCAATTTCTTGTCCGTCAAGCGTGCCATTTCCGCATTTTCCCCTGTGGCTATATTTGTTCCAACGCTCGTGTAACGCGGTCGATGAATATCCGGCCGCGGTCCTCGGTCAAGGCATTCACATGGTAAAGGGCGTGATAGTCGATTTTTGCCCGCCCGCCGGAGTGCCAGCCCAGATGCCGCTTGATCAGCTTGCGCGGAGGGTCGCCCATCCACCAGGCCACATGGCGTGGCTGACCGTAGGTGACGATGCCGACGATCCGCTCGACATGGGTCATGAGCGGGCGGGTGCGTGCCGGGTCCGACAGGTCGAAGGCGACACCCGGGAGGAAGACGCGGTCGAGGAAGCCCTTGAGGATGGCCGGCGGGCCGAAATTCCACGTCGGGAACTGGACGATCCACGTGGATGCCGCCATGAGCCGGTCGACATAGGGTCGGACCAGTTCCGCGTTGCGGGTCTCGTCGTGGTAGATCTCGCGGTCGCGCGAGCTGAGGACCGGGTTGAAGCCCTCGGCGTTCAGGTCGAGAAAGTCCACGTCACCCTTGAGAACTTCTCTCGCGCGGTTCTTGATCGCGCCGTGCAGGGACTGTTCCAGCGGGTGGCTGTAGATATGGAGTATGCTCATCGGCCGGCCGCCGTCGCTTCGATCTCCACCCGGAAGGCCGGTCGTGCCAGGGCCTTGACGAACAGCAGCGTGGAGGCCGGTGCAGGGTCGGCGACGAAGGCGTCGCGCTCCGCCATGTAGAGCGGGCGATCCTCCGCGTCTGTCAGATAGGTGCGCAGGTGGACGATATCCCGACGGCACATGCCGGCCTGTGCCAGACAGCGGTCGATCGCGTCGAAGATGATCCGGCACTGTTCCCGGCATCCAGAAGGTATCTCGTTGTCGGCATCGATGCCGAGGAGACCCGACATGATCAGCAAACGACTCCCGGCGGCAACCTCCACCGCCTGGTGATAGCGTCCGAAGCCCGGATGCACCCCTTCGGGCGTAAATGCACGATTCACGTTTCCTGTCGCCTTGTCATGAATTCATGGTCTCGAAATTCACCAAGCTGATGAGCTCATAACAGAGAGATTTCGAATTGCCGATAGCTGTCACATTTGCGGGCAGGCATGAAAACATCGAGATATTCTTTGATCGGGGAAAGTCTCTGGTTGATTGTCTTTGATGTTGACCCAACCCTGACAGGGAGTGTGAGCAATATCACCGCGTCCATAGGTATGTTGAGGCATAGAAGTCAAGCCGACGATCCCGTTTGTCTTGAATGGGTATGGTAAATATGGCACTTCTGCGGAAACGTCGAAAGAGGGGGCTGATGAAACCGGTTGCAACAGGATTCCACGGTATGCGGCCGTGCCGGATCCTGTTCCTCGCACTGATTTTCCTGCTCGCCGGCGGGGAGGTCGACGCAAGGGAGCGCCGGGTGGCGCTTGTCATCGGCAACAGCAACTACCAGCACGCCTCCGAACTCCCCAATCCCGACAACGATGCCCATGCGATCGGCAGTGCGCTCCGGCATGTCGGTTTCGACGAGGTGACGGTGCGAACCGATCTCAACCGTGCCGCGTTCCAGCACGAGTTGCAGACTTTCACCCGCGAAGCCCGGGACGCCGATGTGGCGCTCGTGTTCTATGCCGGCCACGGCATTGAGATGAGCGGACAGAACTTCCTCATTCCCGTCGATGCCGAACTGGCGAGCGACGTCGATATCGACTTCGAGGCCGTGCCACTCGATCTGGTCATGCGATCGGTCGATCCGGCCAGGAAGCTGCGCATCGTCCTTCTGGACGCCTGTCGCAACAATCCCTTCGCCAACCGCATGGTACGCTCGACCGGCAGCAGCCGCAGCGTCGGTCGCGGCCTTGCCCGGATCGAGCCGCCGGGTGACATGCTGGTCGCCTACGCCGCCAAGGACGGTCAGGTTGCCGAGGACGGCTATGGATCCAACAGCCCGTTCACCACGGCACTCCTCGAATATATCGACAAGCCCGGTCTCGAAATCCAGTTCCTGTTCCGCAAGGTTCGCGATGCGGTGCTGCAGAGTACCGGCTACCGCCAGGAACCCCATGTCTACGGGTCGCTCGGGGGCGATCCCTTCTACTTCATTCCGCCGGACGATGCGGACGGTCCGTCCGATGCTTCCGGCGCGCGTGTCGAGCTGGAGCTGGCATTCTGGAAGTCGATCGAATCGAGCCGGTCGACAGCCCCGTTCGAGGAATATCTGAGACAGTTCCCGAATGGGGTCTTTGCCGGGCTTGCACGTATCAGGATCGACGCGATGCGCGTTGCCGACGAGGGGCGTACCGACGGACAGCAGGTGGTCTCCCTGAGCGATACCACCGCCGACGGCCTGCCGCCACCGCGCCCTGTGACGATCCAGCCCGCGCCGGTTCCCTCTTTCGCTGCCATCGCGCAAACTGGCGGTGGCGTAACGCCCACCAAGACATCCGCGCACGCTTTCGCTCAAGTGGCGTCGCTGGCCACCGGCAAGCTGGCCAGGGTGGAAACCGCAACCGGTCCGGTGGAAAGCACGTGGGATGGCCTGCCCGGTACGGCGACATCGTTCCAGGGAACGGGCGAACTGCGGCCGCTGGCCAATGGGCAGGGACAGCTTGCTGCCCATGCCGTCGATGATGCGGGGCGGCCGGTGGCGAACGCGACGTCGGCAGGAACCGCTGCGGTTCCTGCACTGGGGGCAGAGGTCAAGGTGGCGGCACTGTTGCCGAAGGAAGTGCTTCCGGTGGATCGGCCGCCGGCACCCGGCATGGCCAAGCAGGCACTGCCCGGCATGCTCATCCTGCCGACGGCGCGTCCGGCGACGCCACCGCTTGTCGCGCGGAACTGGTTGCAGGAGGTTCCCTGCACGGTCGTCGATGTGACCATGCACGGCGCCAGGCTGGAGGTGAACGGATACAGCCGCGAGCCCGATGCCGTCGTCGAGGCCGTTCGCCGCCTGCCCGAACGCAAGCTGCCGCCGGCCGACGATGTCAGCATCGAGCCCCTCCGGCAGGGCTTCTGTGCGCCTGTCGATACGGTGCGCAAGGTGCTCGCGGGTCGAGAGGATGTGGTCATGTCGACCGTCGATGTCCGCCCGGCCCGACGGGACTGGTTTGCCGGCGACCAGCTGGAACTGGAGCTTCGCGGCTCGCGTCATGGCCATGTCAATCTCGCCCTGTTCAGCGAGGACGGTACCGTCCAGCCGCTCGCGGTCGACGACGTTCGCGACGTCACCCGCAGGATTGCCGATGGCAAATGGCGCCTTCCGGCATCCGTCGGCCAGCACCTGCTCATGGCCGTCGTCACCGATCAGCCATTGGAGCTCACCAGCAAGGGAGAACAGTCCACGTCAACATATCTCTCCTCGCTCGAGGACGCGCTTCAGAACCAGGAACTTTCCGTAAGCATCGGCTTTGCCGTCCTGCGCTCGCGGGAGCGCCCGGCCCCCGTGGCTTCCACGCCCGCACCGGAAAAGGCCAGCCGGCCGGCCGGGAAGCAGGCGGCTGTCGAAAAGACGACAAGTCCGCGAGAGGATCCGCAATGCGCGGACATCCTCATCAAGGCACAATTAGGGGAATATCTCACTCATGATGACAGGACATTCTTGCAGGCGCACTGTCACTGAACCTCGGAAATATCTCCGGATCGGTACCGCATTGGCCCTGGCCGTGACATTGTCATCCTGCGGCTGGTGGAACGACATGATGGGCCTCACCGATGCCCCGGATGAGCCGGCCGCCACGACCGCACAGGCGGCACCGCAGGCTGCGGCCCAGCCCGCCGCTCCGGCCGCAGCCGCCCAGCCGGCGGAGACGCCGCCACCGCCGCTTCCGTTCGACGAGGCGTTCTGGTCCGCCGCCAACAAGCTCTTCGCCGATGCCAATGTCAGCAAGGAAACGACCCATCTTCTGGTCATCGATCCGCTGGTCGACGGCGTTACCGGCGTGCAGTACGACACGACGCGCTCGATGCAGGCCGATCTGATGTCGCTTGCCCGGGACAAGTACCCGTATTTCGATGTGAAGGATTTCTCCCCCGAGACGGTAGCGGAGAATCCGCTGGTGCTGGTCGGCACGTTCACGCCGGTCAACGAGATGCGCAAGACGGCCGGCAAGCGTGACGCGTTCCGTATCTGCCTTGTGCTCGCCGATCTCGCCAAGGGGGTCACCGTCGGCAAGGGAGTGGCCTTTGCCCGCATCGAGGATGTGAACGCGACGCCGACACCGTTCTTCACCGAGAGCCCGACATGGCGTCAGGACAACTGGATCCAGGCCTATATCAACACCTGTCAGAAGACCAAGCCGGGGGACCCGATCGACCCGACCTATCTCGAAGGCGTCCTGACCGCGTCTCTGGTGGCCGATGGCATCGACGCCTACGAGAGCGGCCGCTACCAGGAAGCGCTCGACCTCTATCTGAACGCCCGCAGCACGGCCGCCGGCGATCAGTTGCGGATCTACAACGGCATCTACATGGCCAACTGGAAGCTCGGCCGGCGCGACGATGCCAGTCAGGCCTTCGGCTCGATCATCGACTACGGCCTGCGCAATGGCCAGATTGCGGTCAAGTACCTGTTCAAGCCGGGATCGACGGCATTCTTCCCGGATCCACGGATTACCGAGGCCTATCCGATCTGGACCGAGCAGATCGCCAGGCGTTCCGTGCAGGACAATGCCTGTCTGGAGATCACCGGGCACACCAGTGCCACGGGCCCCGCGGCCCTGAACGATCGATTGTCGCTGTTGCGGGCCGACGTGATCCAGAAGCGTCTCATCGACGTGGACCCGGCGATGGCGAGCAGGACCATAACCAATGGCGTGGGGAGCGCACAGGCCATCATCGGTTCCGGGACCGACGATGCCATGGATGCACTCGACCGTCGTGTCGAGTTCGGCGTCATCGACTGCAATGGCGCCAGGAGCTGAGGACGGGGACGGATTCGGCTGCGGGTTTGCATGGTCCGCGGCCGGGTCCGAATTGCCCCGGTCCGGTGCCGGTCGGGGGATGTCCTGTGGTCCGGACGATCTCGAAATGATGGCTTGACTTGCCGACGTGGCTAAGGCACCCGGCGACTGTCTCATCGGCAAGCAGGACAAACACCATGCAGCGATCGCCGCTCGCACCTTCGACCATGGCCGAACCCGTTCCGGTAGCCGGCGTGCGCTTCGCGACGCTCGCGACGGGGCTGCGCTATCGCAATCGCGACGATCTGACACTGCTGGCGCTCGATGAGGGAACCACGGTAGGAGGCGTGTTCACCCGGTCCACCACGGCCGGACATCCGGTCCTCTGGTGCCGGCGGATCCTGCCGCTTGGCCGCGCGCGAGCTGTCATCGTCAATGCCGGCAATGCGAATGTCTTTCGCGGTGCGGAGGGCGATGCCGCAGTCGTCAGGGAGGCCGAGACGGTTGCCGCGGCGATGAATTGTCCGGTCGATGAAGTCTACGTTGCGTCGACGGGTGTCATCGGCGACCGTCTTCCCGTCGAAGGTATCTGCGCGCGGGTACCCGACCTGATCGGCAGTCTTTCCCCGATGGGTCTCGACAAGGCCGCCGCCGCCATCATGACCACTGACACATTTCCCAAATGGGCGGTGGCCAGGGCGCGGATCGGCGGCGTCACCGTGACGATCGCCGGTGTCGCCAAGGGCTCGGGCATGATCGCCCCGGACATGGCGACCATGCTGTCGTTCATTGTCACCGACGCGGTCCTGCCGGCGCCGGTGGTGCAGGAACTCGTCAGCCGCGGCGCTGATCGTTCGTTCAACGCGATCACTGTCGACAGCGACACATCGACATCGGATACCGTTCTCCTCATGGCGACGGGCAAGGCCGGGCATGCCGCCCCCCCATCGGCCGACGATCCCATTCTGGCAGACTTCCGCGAGGCGCTCGAAGGCCTGATGCGGGAACTGGCGCTGATGGTGGTGCGCGATGGCGAGGGAGCGCAAAAGTTCATCACCATCCGTGTCGCCGGGGCGGTTGACGATGCCGCGGCCCGCCGCATCGGGCTTGTCATCGGCAATTCCCCGCTGGTCAAGACGGCCATAGCCGGCGAGGATGCCAATTGGGGGCGCATCATCATGGCCCTGGGCAAGTCGGGTGAAGTCATCGAGAACGGGAAGATCGCGATTGCCTTCGGCGGTCATGCCGTGGCTCGCGATGGCGGGGGACTAGCGGATCTCGATGAAGCCCCGATTGCCCGGCACCTCAAGGGCAGCGAGATCGGGATCGATGTCTCGGTCGGGGATGGCGGCGGCAAGGCCACGGTCTGGACCTGCGATCTGACCCACGGTTACATCGACATCAATGCCGATTACCGCTCCTGAACCCGCACGGCCGCTGAAGCTGGTTGTCGCCTGTGCGTTGGTGGATGGCGATGGCAGGGTGCTGGTGGCGCAGCGTCCGGCGGGCAAGCCCATGGCCGGATTGTGGGAATTCCCGGGCGGCAAGGTCCATCCCGGCGAAACGCCCGAGGAAAGTCTCATTCGGGAACTGGATGAGGAACTGGGAATTTCGACGCACGAAAGCTGTCTTGCTCCCTTGACCTTCGCGTCGCATGTCTATGCCGATTTCCATCTGCTGATGCCACTCTATGTCTGTCGTAAATGGCAGGGAGACGTGGAAGGTCGAGAAGGGCAGAATGTCCGCTGGGTGAGGCCTGTTGTCCTGTATGATCTGCCGATGCCGGAAGCCGACATTCCGCTCATTCCCTTCATTGTCGAACTTCTCTGATCCGGCGGGGTGCGACCGCACCCACCCGGTTCCCCGCTGTTCGACCGGGGTATCCCGCAAGGGAAAGGACCCGTCATCGCGGCCGATGACGGGTCAGGGTGCCGTTGTCGTCGGGGACGATCAGTTGGGATAGGCGTTCGGCTTGGAAGCCCAGTCATTGTAGGCTTCGCGCTGCTTGTCGACGCCGATGCGTTCGGTGATGGCATCCCACTGCGAGGCGACATCGTCGAGGATGGCCTTCGGATCTTCACCGGCCCAGAGTCGTGAAATGCCCTGGCGCAGGGCCTCCTCGTACTTGTCGGTCTGAAGGATCGAGAGATCGAGCAGACCGGTCCTGGCCCCGGCTTCGAGGGCCGCCAGATATTGCGGCGCTTCCGGCCAGCGCGACTTGTATTCCTCGGAAACAAAGTGGGAATTGCGGAACGGGTCGCGCAGGGCATAGGGGAGCTGCACCCGTTCGAGGCTGATGTCCTCGGAATTCAGCCACTGGATGAAGAGGTAGGCGGCTTCCTTGTTGTGCGAGCTGGACGACAGGGCGAGCGAGAAACCTGCTGCCAGTTCCGGGGCGTCGCCGGGAGGAGTGGCGTAGCCGACCTTGCCGGCGATGGTCGATTTCGGCACCCAGGAAAAGGCGTCCTGATCGAGTCCGTAGCCCGCGGCCCACCGGCCATAGGGTGGCCAGGAGATGGTCATGGCGGTATCGCCCGACAGGAATGCCGCGAGGTTCTCGACAAATCCCCAGGTTTCCACGCCGGGCGGCATGCACTTGTTCTCCTCGCGCATTTCGGTGAACGCCTGCACCCCGATATCGCTGTTGACCGTGGCCTTCATCGTGTCGGCGTCGAAGAAGCGCCCGCCCTCGACGCGGAAGCGCTCCTGGAACATGAACTGGGCATAGGGCGGATCGCGGAAGAACGCGGCACCATAGGGTTTGCCGCCGGTACGCTCGGTTATGAAGCAGGAGACGTCGTTGAACGATTTCCAGTCCCGTGGCGGCACCGGCATGTCGTAGCCGAACTTCTCCTTGAACGCCGCCTGCAGGTCGGGATCGCCCAGGATGTCGGTGCGGTAGTAGAAGACGAACACGTCACCGTCGTCGGGGAAGCCGTAGATGGTATCGCCGACCTTCATCTGGTTGTCGCGATAGACCGGGGCGATCTCCTGCAGTTCCTCGCGATAGCCATACTTGTCGACATAGGCATCGAGCGGTTCGAGAGCCCCCGCGCGGGCAAGATCGGGCATCCACGAGGGAATGACGTTGAGCGCGTCATAGGCGCCCGTGCCTGCCCGATGTTCCTGCAGGATCTTGGTGAACATCTCGGCTGTGGGAACTTCGATCACCTTGACATCGATCCCGGTGAGCTCCTTCCACCGCGGGCCGGAGAAGTTGAGCGGGTCGAGCGATTGCAGGCCCGCTTCCCAGACGATGGTGATCTCGGTTCCCGCATATTGCTTGGCCGCCTCGACCGCCCGTTCGGCAGCGGTCTGGGCCATGACCGGCAGCGCGGCAAGCAGTGCCGTCACGGCTGCCGAGGCGCAGACAAGTCTCCTTATCATCCCTGTTCCTCCCTGATGAAGATGATGTCAGCGATAACTTTCCAGCTTTGCAAGGAAAGTCGCATTCTTCGACACTTCCCTGTTGACGATGCCCCTGGGCATTTCGCCACGCGAGACCGCCAGGACGGCTTCGACATCGGCCGCACCGATGCCGGCGAAGCACTGGTCCGTCCAGCACAGGGCATGCGGCGCAAGCAGGACGTTGTCGAGCCGGGTGATCGGCTCGCCGTCGGCGGTCGGTTCAACCTCGAACACGTCAAGGCCGGCACCGGCGATGACGTCGTTCTTCAGCGCATCGTGCAGCGCCTTCTGGTCCACCGTCGGACCGCGCGAGGTGTTGATGAGGTAGGCGGTCGGCTTCATCAGCGCCAGCCTTTCGGCATTGACGATGCCGCGGGTTTCGTCATTGAGCGGGCAACTGACCGACAGGAAGTCGGATTCGCGGAACAGTGTCTCAAGGTTGACCAGTTCGATCCCCAGCTCCCGTGCCACCGCCTTGTCGGCATACGGGTCATAGGCGATATAGCGCATGCCGAGCGGGGCGGCGACGCGGAAAACCTCCGCCCCTATATTGCCGATGCCAAGCTGGCCGAGCGTGCGGCCGATGAGGCCCGTCCCCATGTGTTCGCTGCGTTGCGCCCAGCCGGACGGTCCCTGGCGGACCAGCGTGTCCTTGGTCTTGAGCTTGCCCGCCAGGGCCAGGATGAAGGTGAGGATCGCGATCGCAACCGGCCGGCGCACGCCGTCGGGAGTGGTGCAAAGGACGATGCCATTGTCGGTGCAGGCCCCGACATCGACCGAATCGAACCCGACGCCGAAACGGGCGACGATGGCGAGCCTTCCGCTCTTGGGCACGCTGCCGCGCGAAAAGCGTGGGACCAGCAGGATCAGCGCATCGACATCTTCGAGTGCGGATGCGGGAATGGCGCCATCGACCGCATCGACATACAGCATTTCGATCCGGGGATCGTCCTCCAGTGGAGAAAGATCGAACATCGGGTAGGCCGGGCTGCCGTCAGCCTTCCTGAAATCCCCGCTCAAGGCCACGCGAAATTTCGACAACGTTCAGTTTCCCTTCTTCTTTTTCTTGCCCGAATCGGCTTTCTTCTTCTTGTGCGGAGCATTGACCTTGCCACCTTTCGGTGGCGCCGCCCCCACGCCTTCGCGGATCGCATCCAGGCCCTGGCGCAACGCGGTCTGGTAGAGCCACACATCGCCGCTGTAGCAGATGAAATCCCATCCCCGGCCAGCCAGCTCGATGCCTTCGTCCGTCGAGCCCACCAGCCGGCCCAGAGCCTTGCCGTGATGCTTCCCTGCCTTGTTCACCGCCGCCATCGCGTCGATGAACCGCTTGTTTCCGAACTCGCCCGGAATGCCCATCGAGCAGGACAGGTCGAAATGCCCGACCCAGAGGCAATCGACGCCTTCGAGGGCCGCGATCTTGTCGATATTGTCGATGCCGGCTTGCGTCTCGATGAGCGGTATGAACACCGTTTGATGGTTGCTGTCCTCGAACATGTCGAGCACCTGCCGCATGCGGTAGAGATCGTTGCCCAGTCCGGGCGCCACGCCACGGGCGCCCTTCGGCGTGTATTTCATCGAGCGGATGACGGCTCTGGCTTCGTCCACCGTGCCCAGCATCGGGATGACGATGCCTTCCGCTCCCAGGTCGAGGGCGCGGGCAATGTGGTCATAGGCGTGGCTCGGCACGCGGACCATGGTCGGCAGGTCGGCCGCCTCCATGAAACGCAGGACCCGGGCCAGCGTGTCGTAGCCCATCGCACTGTGTTCCATGTCGACGAAGGCGTAGCCGCAACCCGCCTCCTTGAGCATGTAGCCGATGCCCGGTGTAACGAACTCGCCGACATAGTGACCCAGCTTGAGATCGCGGGATTGCATGAGAGCCTTGAGCTGGCCTCGTGGCATGGTTCAGTTCCTCCCCCTTTGACAGACATGACGTCATGCCGGATATCCCGCCGAATCATTCGTCGCGATATTGACACTCTCCCGTCATGCATAGCGTGATGATAGTAGACGACGCCTGTCAGGAAAGACAAATGGCATATGTCGAAGGGGCATAGCGGGGGAAGGAACCCATGAGTGCGATATCGGGAGAGCGGTGCGGTGCCGGTCACGGGGTTGCCGCGGTGCTGCTCGCCGGCGGCCAGGCGCGGCGCATGGGCGGTGGCGACAAGGGGTTGCTCGAACTGGGCGGCCGACCGCTCATCGCCCACGCCATCGAGCGCATCGCATCGCAGGTCGAGGCGATTGTCCTCAATGCGCATGGCGATCCCGGCCGCTTCGCCGGCTTCGATCTGCCCGTGGTGGCGGACAGCATCGCGGGACATGCCGGCCCGCTCGCGGGCATTCTTGCCGGCATGCACTGGACGCGCGCGCGGCATCCACAGATCCGCTGGATGCTCAGCGTGCCGTCCGATACGCCCTTCCTGCCTCGCGACCTGGTATTGCGTCTGCAGCAGGTCCGCGAAGCCCTCGATGCGCCGCTCGCCTGTGTATCGTCCGCGGGGCGTACCCATCCCGTGGTGGGTCTGTGGGATGTCACCCTCGCCGACGACCTCGAACACGCCATGCGTGACGAGCAGCTTCGCAAGATCGACCTCTGGACGGCCCGCTATCCGCTGGCGATCGCGGAATTTCCCATCGACCCCGTCGACCCGTTCTTCAATGCCAACCGTCCGCAGGACCTTGACGCAGCGAGGGCGATGCTCGCCCGCACCGACTGACGGTCCCGCTTCCGCCCGGCTCCGACCCGTCAGGTGGCAAGCTGCTTCAGGTCACGATAGAGGTCGAGCGCTTCGGGGTTGGCGAGAGCTTCGGTATTCTTGATGGTGCGGCCATGGATGAGGTCGCGCACGGCGATCTCGCTGATCTTGCCCGAGCGGGTGCGCGGGATGTCCGCGACCGCAATGATCCTCGCGGGTACGTGCCTGGGCGTGCAGTTGGTGCGGATACGGCTGCGGATCGATTTTTCGAGCGCCTCGTCGAGCACCGCACCTTCGGCGAGCCTGACGAACAATATGACGCGGACATCGCCTTCCCAGTCCTGGCCGACGCAGATCGCCTCGACGATCTCGGGCATCTGCTCGACCTGCCGGTAGATCTCCGCGGTACCGATGCGGACCCCGCCCGGATTGAGCACGGCATCCGAGCGGCCATGGATGATGACCCCGCCGCTTTCGGTCAGTTCGGCGAAATCCCCATGACACCACACATCGTCAAAACGTTCGAAATAGGCGGCGTGGTAGCGCTTGCCGTCGGGATCGTTCCAGAACATCACCGGCATGCAGGGGAAGGGGCGAGTACAGACCAGTTCGCCCTTCTCGCCGGTGACCGGCTGGCCGTCGTCGTTCCAGATCTGCACGTCAAGCCCCAGCCCGCGCATCTGGATCTCGCCACGGCGGACCGGGCCCGCCGGATTGCCCAGCACGAAGCAGGAGACGATATCGGTTCCGCCCGAGATCGATGCGAGCTGCACATCCGTGCAAACGGCATCGTAGACGTAGTCGAAACTCTCGGGCACCAGCGGCGAGCCGGTGGAAAGAATGGACCTCAGGGACGACAGATCGTGGCTGTCCTTCGGGCGCAGTCCGGCCTTCTTGCAGGCATCGATGTACTTGGCTGATGTTCCAAAGATGGAGACCTTCTCCTGTTCGGCGATGGTCCACAGCACATCGGGTTCCGGGTGGAAGGGCGAGCCGTCGAAGAGCACCAGCGTCTCCTCGCAGGCGAAGCCGCCCACCAGCCAGTTCCACATCATCCATCCGCAGGTGGTGAAATAGAACACGCGGTCACCGGGTTTTGCGTCGCAATGCAGGCGATGCTCCTTGATGTGCTGGATCAGCGTGCCGCCCGCGCCGTGAACGATGGCCTTCGGTTTGCCCGTGGTACCGCTGGAATAGAGGATGTACAGCGGATGGTCGAAGGGAAGCTGGGCAAACTCCAGCGGTGCCGGGTCCTTGCGCTTGTAGGCGCAGTAGAGCACGGCATCGCGGACCGGGCCGACATCCGCCCCCTCGTCGAGGAACGGGACCAGCACGGTGCGCCTGAGCGACGGGAGTTGGCTCGACACGTCACGGACCTTGTCGCGGATGTCGATCTTCTTGCCGGCATAGCGATATCCGTCCACCGAAATCAGGACCTTGGGCTCGATCTGGCCGAAACGGTCGAGCACGCCGCTGACGCCGAAATCGGGCGAGGCCGAGGACCAGACCGCGCCGATGGCCGCACTGGCCAGCATCGCGATGATGGCTTCGGGCATGTTGGGCAGGTAACCCGCGACACGGTCGCCGACATTGACGCCGTCGGCACGGAGTGCGGCGGCAAGGGCCCGCACCTCGCTGTTCAGCCGCTGCCAGCTGATCTCGCGACGTACGCCATCCTCGGTATAGGCGATGATCGCGGGCGAGGTGTCGTTGCGCCGCAGCAGGTTCTGGGCGAAATTCAGTCGCGAGCCGGAAAACCAGCGCGCGCCCGGCATGCGGTCGCCGTCGCGCAGGACCTGGCACGGTTGCGAACTGGCCCGGATCTGGCCCAGTTCCCAGATTTCCTTCCAGAAATCCTGCGGTTCGTCGACGGACCATTGTCGCAGCCGCTCGATGGCATCGTCACCGTCAAATCCGTGTTTGCGAGCCAGGTCCATGATGGCGCTGGCTTCACGCCGGTCTCGATCCGGTTCCCAGAGTACCGCCTGCATTTTCAATCCCCAGTTTGTCTGGCCTGGTCTTGTTCCTGCAAAAACCTTCGCAGGTTGAATTGAACCGTTACCGCCCGACCGGCTTGCCGATCGTGTACGCCTTGATGTTCCACACGATCGCATGGCCCGATTCTGCAGGTCGCGCTCCCACCGTTGACCCGGAATCGGGAAGCCCCGAACTCAACGATCCCGACATCTCATCTTCATCCCCCTGAGGGGATGTTGGATTGGGGTAACTCTCCTCGCGGGTGTTTGCAAAGAATAAAAGGGAATTCGAATTGAACCCCGCCTTGCCCCTTCGCCTCGTTCCGTCATCCCATCTTCATCGGGATCATGCCGGTTGCGGCGGGGACATTCCCGGACCTGTGAGAACGCCTGCCTGCAGGACCAGGGTGCGGTTCATGCGGTCGGCGAGCTCATGATTGTGTGTGGCGATCACCGCTGCTGCGGAGGTTTCACGGCATACCTCCAGCAACAGTTGCATCACCTCCTCGGCGGTGCCCGGATCGAGGTTGCCGGTGGGTTCGTCGGCGAGCAGCACGGCCGGGCGATTGACCAGCGCGCGGGCAATGGCCACCCGCTGCTGTTCGCCTCCCGAAAGCCGGGCCGGGCGGTGGGTCAGGCGGTGGCCGATGCCGAGCCGTTCGAGCAGGGCGGTCGCATCCCTGCGCGCCTCGCTTCGTCCCTTGCCCTGCAGCAGCCGCGGCATCATCACGTTTTCGAGGGCCGTGAAGTCGGGCAGCAGGTGATGGAACTGGTAGACGAAGCCGATGGTATCCCGGCGCAACCCGGTACGGGCGGAATCAGAAAGCCGGCCGCAGGCTTTCCCGCCAATGGTGATTTCGCCCGATGAGGGACGTTCCAGCAGGCCGGCGCAGTGCAGCAGGGTGGACTTGCCCGAGCCCGAGGGGCCGACAAGCGCTGTCGTGCTGCCGGGCATCAGGTCGAGGTCGATGCCCCTGAGGATATCCAGAATCTCGCCGCCCTGGACGAAGGTGCGGCGCAGGCCGGCCAGGCGCAGGACCGGTTCACTCATAGCGCAGCGCTTCCACCGGATCGAGCCGCGCTGCCCGCCAGGCCGGATAGAGGGTGGCGATGAAGGACAGGGCCAGCCCCATGCCGACGACCCGGATCACGTCGTGCGGATTGACCTCGGCCGGCAGCCTGGAAAGGAAGCGGATTTCGGCGGACCACAGCTGGGCGCCGGTCAATCCCTCAAGCCAGAGGCGGATGGTGTCGATGTTCAGCGCGAAGGCCAGTCCGAGCCCGAAGCCGAGGAGCGTGCCGGCGACACCGATCGACGCACCGGACATGAAGAAGATGCGCATGATCGTGCCGCGGGTGGCACCCATGGTCCGCAGGATGGCGATGTCGCGCCCCTTGCTCTTCACCAGCATGGTGATACCGGTGATGATGTTGAATGCGGCAACGAGGATGATGAGCGTGAGGATGAGGAACATCACGTTGCGCTCGACCTCTAGCGCGTTGAAGAACTGCGAATTGAGGTCCTGCCAGGTGACGATGCGCGCCTTGCTCGCCAGTCGACGGCGGAACTCGGCGACGTAATTGCCGACATTCTCCGGATCGTCGACGATGATCTCGATGGCGGTTACACGGTCGCCGAGCTGGAAATAGGTCTGGGCGTCGGACAGCGAGGTGTAGATGAAACCATTGTCATATTCGAACATTCCCACCTCGAAGATGGCCGCCACCTTGAATGCCTTGATCCGCGGGATGGTGCCGAAGGCGGTGACCGCACCCTTGGGCGAGATCAGGCTGATGGCGGAACCGACGGCGAGACCCATGCGGTTGGCCATGCGGGTGCCGATGGCCACCGTGTCGGGCTCCTCCAGTCCGGCCAGGTCGCCATGGCGGACATTGTCGGCAAATACGGCACGCCGCTGGAGATCGGCCGGTTCCACACCCCGTACCAGCGCGCCCGAGGCGACGCCATTGGCGCTGGCCATGACCTGGCCTTCGACATAGGGCATCATGTCGACGATGCCGGGTGCTCCCTCCAGGTCGGCCATGATGACAGCCGGATCGGACAGTCCCTCGGGGCCGGCGATGGCCGTGGCATGACCGTTCACGCCGAGCACCCGGCCGAGCAGTTCGGAGCGAAAGCCGTTCATCACGGCCAGCACGACGATGAGCGTGCCGACTCCCAGCGTGATGCCCAGCAATGCGAACCCGGCGATGACGGAGACGAAACCTTCGCCGCGGGTCGGGCGCAGGTAGCGCCAGGCGATCATGCGCTCGACGAGGCGCATCAGCCCGCGAGCCGGTCCATGAAGGCGTCGATATCCATCTCGGCGGGCTCCATGCTGCCGTCGCGGCGCTTGACTTCAAGGGTGCCGCTTTTGGCTCCTCGCGGCCCGACCGCGACCTGCCAGGGCAGGCCGATCAGTTCCATCGTGGCGAATTTCGCTCCGGCACGTTCTTCCCGGTCATCATAAAGGACCTCGATGCCGGCCTGCTGCAGGCGCTGGTACAGCGTCTCGCACAGGCCGTCGCAGGCTTCGTCGCCGCTGCGCAAATTGACGATGCCGACGCGGAACGGGGCGACGCTTTCCGGCCAGATGATGCCCTTGTCGTCATGTCCCGCCTCGATCAGGGCGCCCACGAGCCGCGACACGCCGATGCCGTAGGACCCCATGTGCACGTCGATCTCCTTGCCGTCGGCACTGGTGACCGTGGCACCCATGGGGGCGGAGTATTTTGTTCCGAAGTAGAAGATATGCCCCACTTCGATACCGCGTCCTGTGCGCAATTCTATCCCATCGGGGACATTTGCCGGGTTGTGTTCTTCGTCGGCTGCGGCATAGAGGCCCTTGAGACGGGCCACGTCGAGCTCGTCGGCGGTAAAGTCGATCTGCTCGAAGGCGCTGTCGTAGAACACCTCGCTCTCGCCGGTGGAGGCGAGGATCTGGAATTCGTGGCTCAGGTCGCCGCCGATGGGACCGGTGGCCGCCCGCATCGGCACGGCCGTGAGGCCCATGCGCCGGAAGGCCCGCAGATAGGCGACGAACATGGTGTTGTAGGCCCGCTCAGCTCCCTCGCGGTCGAGGTCGAAGGAATAGGCATCCTTCATGAGAAATTCTCGGCCGCGCATGATTCCGAAACGGGGCCGGATCTCGTCGCGGAACTTCCACTGGATATGGTAGAGGTTCAAGGGCAGCTGGCGGTAGCTCTTCACATGCCGGCGGAAGATGTCGGTGACATTCTCCTCGTTGGTGGGGCCGTAGAGCATCTCGCGCTCGTGGCGGTCGGTGATGCGCAGCATCTCCTTGCCATAGGCATCGTAGCGTCCGCTTTCCCGCCAGAGCTCGGCCGACTGGATCGTCGGCATGAGGATGGGAATGGCACCGGCACGCTGCATCTCCTCGTGCACGATGGCCTCGATCTTGCGCAGCACGTTGTAGCCGAGCGGCAGCCAGTTGTAGATGCCCGCCTGGAGCTGCTGGATCATGCCCGCGCGCAGCATCAGCTGGTGGCTGACGATCTCAGCCTCGCCGGGCGTTTCCTTGAGGACGGGAAGGAAGTAACGAGAAAGCCGCATCGTCCGCACCGCTGTTCGCCAAAGACGCGCCGGGTCATGACATGGATCGCCGCAAGGTGCAATCCGAACCGGCACTCGCCGGGCGCAGAATGCCGGTTCGGCAGGAAGCCTGCGGTCCCCAGGCGTCCGGCCGCCATTCCCTGGCGACCGGCACGGAGGCGGGGAATCACCAGCGCATGTTCAGGCGCACCCCTGCAACCGCCTCGTCGTCCGCCCCGGCAATGTGGTCCGGCTGGTGCCGCAGCAGCAGGAACGAGGTCAGGGCCGCATCCTCGCCAACGGGGCGCTCGTAGACGAATTCGGCACGCAGCTCGCGGCCGGTCGGCGACAGCGTCGCCCGATCGGTGCGGTAGGCCAGCGAACCGTCGCTGTTCTGGGCGACCGGCATGGTCACGTCGACGGAACCGCCCTCGACCCGCAGCGGCTGTCCGAAGATGAAGCCGAACCGGTCATCCTCCATGGCAATGCCGGTGCGGCTGGCGTGCAGGGCGAAGGCGGAACTGGTCACCGTCGACCAGTCGGAGAGCCGCGGATCGCTCCCGCTCATGCGCGTCATGCCCAGCGTGACGTCCGCACCGAAGATCCAGCCTGCCGCCTCGCCGCTGGCGCTGAACCCGAGGAACTGGCTGGTGGCTCCGCTGCCGAAGCCGGCAAAGGCGCCGTCGCCGCTGCTGCCGAGCCCGCCCCCTTCCTCGATGAGCAGGCTGTGGGTCAGGTTCAGGCCATCCGCAAGTTCGAGCCGGCCCTGCATGGCGAGGCCCGGTCCACGCTCGTCGCCGTCGGACTGGTGCAGGGCGAAGGCGAGGCGTTTGCCGCTGACCTTGAGGCTGCGCCCGCTTTCGGTGAGCCCGGCCACCGGCTCGACCATGTCGCCGGCAGCGGCGAACAGCCCGCTCTGTCCGGACGAGGGCAGCAACCTCTGCGAAGGCGACAGGTTGAGTCCCGCCTCGATGCGGCCGACAACGGTATCATCGCTGGTCCACGAAAGGCTGACATCGTGCTGTTCCGCCCGGCGCTCGCCCAGATAGGCTTCGTGCCCGGTACCGTCCGGCCTGTCGGCAGCCTGCAGGTTGAATGCTCCGCCGCCGAGCATGCCGCCCACCTTGCGGATTTCCTCTTCGCGGCCGGCAAGACGCTGTTCGAGAAAGCCGGTGAACCGCGCGCGGTCGATCCGATGCGACAGGTTGGCGGCGAAACCGCGGCCGAAACCGTCCAGTGCGATGGCCCGGTTCAGCGAAAGGGTGGACGCCAGCGCATCGCCGAAGGCGTGTCCGAGACTGAGCTGGGTGTTCTCGATCAGGGTCCGGCTACCGTCCCCGGCGGCCAGCGACAGCTTGCCCACCGGCTGCAGCGCCGCCGCCAGGTCGAGCAGGCCGCGGCCATAGGTGAGGTCTGTGCCCGGTTCGCCGAGATCGCGTGCCGTCGTCAGGATGATGTCGATGAGCTGGTCGGGGTCGAGATGGGAGTATTTCGACTTGAGCGCGGCGACGGCGCCGGACACGAAGGGAGCCGCAAACGAGGTGCCGCTCGCGATGACCCACTCGCCATTGGCGTTGACCGTGGGCACGCCTTCGCCCGGAGCGACGATGAAGTAGGCCGCTTCGTTCATGTTCGAGGGACGCGCGGAAAAGTCCGACAGCTTCAGGTCGGCGTCGATCGATCCGACCGCGAGGACGCGCCCGTTCCCGATTTCGCCGGTGGCGTAGGCGGCAGGAAAGCTGAACGAATCGCCGTCATTGCCCGCGGAGGTGACGATGACACTCTGGCCGACATGGGAAGCGTAACGAACCGCATCCCCGATTTCGGGAAAATCCGAACCGCCGATGCTCAGGTTGATGGCCGTGCTGCCGATGTCGGACGCGTAGCGTATGGCCGTGGCGACGTCTTCGGGGGCATAGTGCGGGGCATATCGGCCGTCATCGGCATCGAGCGACAGCAGCAGCGCTTCCGGCGCGACGCCGACGAAGTTCCTGCCGTCGCGGGCCGCCGAAATGATGCTGGCAATGGCGCTCGCGTGATCGTTGCCGTCGCGCCCGGCCGAAGGATCGTCCTCATGGAACGCGGTGATGCGGCCGTTCACGATATCCGCGCTGGCAGGGTGGATGCGGCCGGTGAAATCGATGCCGTTGGCGGTCGACCGCGTGACGCCTCCGTCGACCAGGGCCACGGTGGTGTTCTGACCGCGCGCACCCTGCAGATAGGCTGTCGTTCCGCCGATGAGCGTATAGGCGCGACTGCGGTACAGTTCCAGGCTGTAGGGCGATGCGGTCGTGTTGCCGGTTGCCGGGCCGTTGTAGAAATCCGGTTTCGAAGGCGGTTGCGCCGGAGTCGAACCGGGCGAACCTCCACCCGATCCACCGCCGCAGGCTGAAAGGCTGAAGGTTGCAACCATCATGGAACCGGTTGCGAGAAGTATTTTCTTCATCGATTTTATTTTCCGGATTTGACTTGAGTTCTGTTGATGAAAGATTAGGAAATATGTTTTTCTGTGTGATGGTTAACGAAAATTTATCGTATTACCGGATGATCAGGTATTACCATTCCACTCTTGTATCTGGTCCGACGGTGTGGACGGCACCGCGACAACCCCTGCCTTGCAAGTTTCGTTCGGGTCGTTACATGGTTGCCCTGGAACCCAGGCAGAGCGGCGGCACATGAATTTTGGCTTTTCCGGCAGAAAGCGGTTTTCCGACCTTGGCGAACAGGAGATCCTTGCCCTGGCCATCAGCGGCGAGGAGGATGACGCGCGCATCTATCTGACCTTCGCGGCCCGGCTCGAAGGGGATTTCCCGAACTCCGCGGGGTTGTTCCGCAGCATGGCGGCGGAAGAGGAAACCCATCGCCAGAAACTGATCGAGCGACACAAGGCCCGGTTCGGCGATACCATTCCGCTCATCCGCCGGGAGCATGTGGCCGGATTCTACAGCCGCAAGCCGGTCTGGCTTGCCGCCCAGCTTTCGCCGGCGAAGATGCGCGACGAGGCCGTGGCCATGGAGACGCAGGCACGCGAGTTCTATCTTCGCTCGGCCTCCAAGGCTCAGGACGCCGATACCCGCAAGCTGCTGGGCGAGCTTGCCCAGGCCGAGCAGCATCACGCCTCGCAGTGGCGGACGTTCGAGGAGGAGACGCTCACACCGGAGGTGCGCAGCGAGGAGGACCGGGCCGCTCACAGGGAGTTCGTGCTGACATGGGTGCAGCCGGGGCTCGCCGGGTTGATGGACGGATCGGTTTCCACCCTTGCGCCGATCTTTGCCGCGGCGTTTGCGACCGGCGACACCTTCCAGACCTTTCTTGTGGGTCTTGCCGCATCGATCGGTGCCGGCATCTCGATGGGCTTCACCGAGGCCGCGAGCGACGACGGCGTGCTTTCGGGCCGCGGTTCTCCGGTCAAGCGCGGTTTCGCCTCCGGCATCATGACCGCCATCGGCGGTCTCGGCCACGCGCTGCCCTATCTCATTCCCGACTTCAATACGGCCACGACGATCGCCGTCGTCGTCGTCTTCATCGAACTCTGGGTCATTGCCTGGATCCAGAAACGCTACATGGACACGCCGTTCTTCCGGGCAGCCATCCAGGTGGTGCTGGGCGGGGCACTGGTGTTCGCCGCCGGTATCCTCATCGGCAGCGCCTGAGCCCATGCCCGTGTCCCCCAGGGATCTTCTCAGCCGCAACCGGGACTGGGCCGAAGCGCGCAGGGGGCAGGATCCACAGTTCTTCGAGCGATTGTCCGAGCAGCAGGCACCCCGTTATTTCTGGGTGGGGTGTTCCGACTCGCGGGTGCCGGCGACCCAGATCGTGGACATCGATCCCGGGGAAATCTTCGTTCACCGGAACGTCGCCAACCTGTGCGCCCATACCGATCTGAACTTCCTCGCCTCGCTGCAATTCGCCGTCGAGGTCCTGCGGGTCGAGCATGTGATCGTCTGCGGTCACTATGCCTGCGGTGGTGTCCGTGCGGCCCTTGGCGAGCGTTCCAGCGGGCTGGTCGATCACTGGATCCGCAGCCTGCGCGACCTGCGAGAACACCACCGCGCGATTCTCGACGGGGCGATCGACCGCAGCGAGGCCGCCGATCTGCTGACCGAGCTCAATGTCCGCACCCAGGTCGACAACATCGCCCACAATCCGATCGTTCAGGCGGCCTGGCGACGCGGTCAGAAGATCGAGATTCATGGCTGGGTGTATCGTGTGCACGATGGCATTCTCCACGATCTCGACTACCGTCGCAGCGATCACGCCACCGTCAACGACAGTCATCGAATTTCCTCCTGAATTTCTGTAGATTCTCCGGGGAGCCGATGTTGCGGTGCGGGTCGGGGCACACGGATTGCCGACCGTGCGTCTCTCGGACATGTGGGCGGGACGGATAGCGGGGAGGGCGTCTTGGATCGGCTGGAAGGGATGGGGGTGTTTCTCAAGGTGGTGCAGCTGGGCAGTTTTTCCGCCGCTGCCAGTCAGCTGGGCATGTCCAAGTCCACGGTCAGCAAGCATGTCTCCGTACTTGAGGAGCGCCTGGGCATGCGCCTGCTCAATCGCACCACCCGGCGGCTGTCACTCACCGAGGGGGGGCAGATCTACCGGGACCGGATTGAAGCCGTTCTCGATGCGGTGGAAGATGCCGATCATGCAGTAACTCATCTCAACGAGGCGCCGCGCGGCCTGTTGCGGGTCAACGCGCCCATGTCCTTCGGCCTGCGCCATCTGGGTCCGCTGCTGCCGGCCTTCCTGGAAAGCTATCCGGAGGTGGAGATCGACATCGCCCTCAACGACCGCCGGGTTGATCTGGTCGACGAGGGATTCGATCTGGCGGTGCGCATCGGCGACCTCGAGGACAGTTCGCTGATTGCCCGCAAGCTGGCCCGCTGCCGGATGGTCTGCGTTGCGTCGCCGGCCTATCTCGCACGCCGTCCGGCACCGCAATCGCCCGATGACCTGGCCGGCCATGACTGCCTGCGTTACAATTACAGCAGAAATCCTGGTGAATGGCTGTTCAGGCGGGATGGCAACGCGGTCCGGGTCCGCATCGACGGCCGGCTCTGCGCCAACAACGGCGATATCATCCGCGAGGCCCTGCTGGGCGGTCTGGGTGTTGCCTTCCAGCCGAGCTTCCTCGTTGCCGATGCCATCGACGACGGACGCCTGCGCGTCCTGCTCGACGACTGGCAGACGCCGGAGATCGCGGTGCATGCCGTCTACCCGGAATCGCGTCACGTATCGCCCAAGCTGAGGGTGTTCATCGATTACCTCGCCACTCATCTCAAGGGTATCTCATGACCTCATCCACGCACTCCCGGTCCATCGCCGTGATCGGAGCGGGTATCGTCGGCGTCAGCTGCGGCCTGTTCCTGCAGGATGACGGCCATCAGGTGACCCTGGTTGACCCGCGTGATCCGGGCGAGGGCACCTCGTTCGGCAATGCCGGGGTTCTCAGCGCATCGAGCGTGCTGCCCATTGCCACGCCGGGCACGCTGAAGAAGGTCCCGGCCATGCTGTTCGACCGCGACAGCCCGTTGCGCCTGCGCTGGCGCTATCTGCCTTCGCTGGCGCCGTGGCTTGCGCGCTTCATGCTGGCCAGCCGCTGGTCGCGGGTGGAACGGCACAGCCGCTCGATCCGTGCCCTGGTCGAAAGGGCGGGCGGTGCGCACGATACCCTCATCCAGCGCTGTGGCGCCGGCGAGCTGGTGCGCAGCGGCGGCTGGCTGAAGCTGGCCCGGTCCCGTGCCGCCTTCGATGCCGCCACCGGCCTCGAACGCCAGTTCCTGCAACGCTGCGGCGTGCCCTTCGACGTGCTCGAGGGCGGCGTCATCCGCGAGGTCGAGCCATCGATCGCCGACGATGTGACCCATGCCCTCCACCTCACTGCCAACCGCCGGGTCACCAGCCCGATCGCCTATACCCGGCGATTGGTGGAGACCTTCTTCGAAGGTGGCGGAAGGCACCTCAGGGCGAAGGTCCTGGGACTCGACCTGCTGGGTGGCGCCCACGGCATCGTCACGGAGGACGACCGCCACCCCTTCGATGTCATCGTCATCGCCGCAGGCGCCTTCTCCCGCGGCCTCGCGGCCGATGCCGGCCATCGCGTGCCTCTGGATACCGAGCGCGGCTACCACGTCACCCTGCCCATGCCGGAGATCGCCCCGCAATACACCCTGCAGGCGCTGGAGCGCGGCTTCGTCATGGCCCCCATGCTGGACGGCCTGCGCATCACCTCCGGCGTCGAACTGGCCTCCGTCGACGCCCCGCCGGACTATCGCGCCGTCCGCCGGCTGGTCCCCATCGCCCGCACCTACGTCAAGGGCCTCGACGACGGGATCCTCGGCGAGTGGCAGGGACACCGCCCGTCGCTGCCCGACGGCCTGCCGGTACTCGGACGCTCGAAACGGCATCCCGATGTCCTGTTCGCCTTCGGCCACCAGCATATCGGCCTCACGCTGGGTCCGCTCACCGGACGGATCATCGCCGACATCGTCGCCGGTCGCGATCCGGGCATCGATCTTTCGCCCTACGCCCCCGACCGGCTATTCTTCTGACCCGGGCCAAACCACCACACAACGGAGAAACCCATGCAACCCGGCAAGGAACTGCTCTACCTGTCCAGTGCAGACATCGAGAGCCTCGCCATCCCGCCATCGGACATCGTCGAGGCGGTGGAAGCGATGTTCGAGGCCAAGGCCCGCGGTGCCGCGACCATGAAACCCAAGATGGGCCTGCACTCCGGCAACGGTACCGCCTTCCTCGCTTCCGCCGGTGTCCTGGAACATCCGGCCCAGGCGGGCATCAAATGGGTGGGCGTTGCCGACAACGCCGGTACCGGCCTGCCGCATATCGCCGGCACCATCGTGCTTTCCGACAACCGCACCGGCATGCCGCTGGCCGTCATGGATGCCCGCTGGATCACCGGCGCGCGCACCGCCGCCATCACCGCCGTCGCGGCCAGGCACCTGGCCCGGCCGGACAGCCGCTCCATCGGCTTCATTGCCTGCGGCCTGCAGGCCCGTACCCACCTCGACACCCTGCGCCGGATCTTTCCCATCGGGCGCATCCAGACCTGCAGCCGCCGCCTCGAAACCGCCGAACGCTTCGCCGCGGAAGCCCGCGAACAGGGCCTCGAAGCCGCTGCCTTCGCCGATCCGCACGACGCCATGGCCGGCATGGACATCGTCGTCACCACCACGCCGGTCGTTCCGCGTACTCCTGCCTTCCTCGACTGCGACCGGACCGCCGGCCACGCCTTTCTCGCCATGGTCGATCTCGGCATCTCCTGGAAACCCGGAACCTTCGACGCCCTCGACCTCATCATCACCGACGACAGCTCGCAGGCCGCCACCGAGCAACTGGCAAAGCCCGAGCTCTATCGTGGCGAAATCGCCGATCTCGTTGCCGGCAGGCTCGCCGGCGAGGAGATGCATTCCGGCCGGACCGCGCTCATTTTCGCCGGTATCGGCCTCGCCGATGCCGCTGCCGCCGCCCGCGTCTTCCAGCGCGCGACCGAGCGGGGAGTGGGCATGGTGCTGCCGGTCTAGAGAGGAAGGCCCAACCCCACAATTTCCACTGTAGAATAGACTCGCGCAAAGGCGTCAGGGGATGCCGGAGAGCGATTTTCCGAACACGGGGTGGGGTTTGCACACCGGCAGCGGCCGCCTCGCTGGCACGGGCGGCACGGGCGGTGGCGGCAGGTCGGGGAAATCGCCGGGCGGGAGCGCGCGGATGAGGCGCAGCTCGTCGGGCGCGAAGATGGCAAACGCACCCGCCTGCGGGGTCGTCATCATCGCGTCGAGGATATGCTCGTGGAGACTTTTGAGCAGGCGGGACCGTCCCCTTGCGCGGAGCCTTTCCTCCTCGCTGCGGGATTTCCTCGTTCTTGCGGGTTTCGCCGCCCCGGGAGTGTCCTTCGTGAGCGACCATGGCACCGGGCAGACATCCGGCACGTCGATCCCTCTGGCCACCGACTTCAGCAGCGAGGTGATGACATTCCCCATTCCCCTGCGTCCGGCACGATCCAGCCATGCCCTTTCGGCACCATCCGCCGAGGCGACGGATTGCGCCAGGGAGTTGTCCTGCAACTGGCGGAACCAGTCGCGGGAGTGGAACAGCAGCAGGCGGTGGAGGATCGCCCGGAGGCCATGACCGCCATGTGGGGACAGTCCCGCCCGCATCGCCGACAGGACACCCGCCACATGCGGCAGATGTTCCAGCCCGTCGACCTCCGCCATATCAAGCCGGACCTGCGGCCCGGCCAGCACCCCGCGCCGCCCGGTCACCACCAGCCAGCACACCTTCAGGAAACGAGGCGCGCCCCAGCGAAAGACCCGGCCGGCGAGTTTGCGCGGCAATATGGGGGGTGTGGGAGAAGTGTGGGACATGGGGGGAGGTTATGATGGAAAGGCAGCATGAGAGTCAAGGAATAAAATCATAAAAACAATGTTTCCATCCTTGCTGATCCAAACCCGGACACGATCTCGCGGTTCATGTGACCTTTCGTCACGAACCGCTTGCCACCATCGCCGGGTATCTCATTCGGTCCGATTTGACCGGCCATACTCTTGACAGGGCGCGGATCGGGGATAGGAGAGAGCGCGACGGTCACGATGCGTGCCAGACTGTTTTCGGGGCGCGATCCTGTCTCGAAGGCACGGCCAATCGCCGGTTTCGTCCGTATCAATGTTGCCGGAACGGCCACCTCCTTCATGGGTTCATCGAGCAAGTGTTACCGCCATGACTGCTGAAACCGCCGATATGCCAGCATCCCCGGCAACGCCGCTCGTGGCCTGCCATGATTGCGGAACCCTGCATCGCCTGGGTCCGATGCGGGGCGGCGAGGGCGCCTATTGCCGGCGTTGCGGCGCCAGCCTGGCGGTGGCCCACGACAACAGCATCGAGAGCGCACTGGCGCTGAACATCGCCGCCGGAGCCCTGTTCATCACGGCCAACACGCTGCCGTTCATGACCTTCGAACTGGAAGGCCGGGAACTGACCACGCGGCTCTGGGAAGGCGCGGTCGCGCTGACCCATGCCGGCATGTGGCCCCTCGGGCTCCTGGTCATGATGGTCGGAACGGTCGTGCCGGGCGTCAAGATCGCCATCGCCACCGTGGTGCTGGGCGCCCTCAGGCTGGGCATGCGCGGGCGCTGGCTGGCCACGGGGCTGCGCTGGATGGTGATCCTGCGTCCCTGGTCCATGATCGAGGTCTTCCTGCTGGGAGTGATCGTCGGCTACGTCAAGCTGATCGAGCTCGCGCGGCTGGAGCTGCATGCCGGGCTGTGGTCGCTGGCCATGCTGATCCCGCTGCTTGCGGCGGCCGAATTCGTCTTCAACCGCCAGGAAGCCTGGGACATGCTGGAGCCGCAGCGCCGGGACGGGGCGTCGCCCCGGCATCTCGTGGCCTGCCACGATTGCGGCCAGCTGAACGACGACCGTACCGCCCATGGCCAATGCAGCCGCTGCGGTTCGGCGCTGCATCGCCGCAAGAACGATGCCATGGCCGGTACCCTGGCGCTGGTGATCGCCGCCATCATTCTCTACGTTCCGGCCAACCTGCTGCCGGTGATGCGCGTGGTCTCCTTCGGCCAGAGCGAGCCGGACACGATCATGAGTGGGGTGTTCACGCTCCTGGAGCACGGCATGGTCCCGGTGGCCCTGCTCGTCCTGTTCGCGAGTATCCTGGTGCCGGTGCTCAAGCTGGCGGTGCTGACCTACCTGCTGATAACCGTCCGGTTCGGCGGGCGCCGGTCGGCCCGCGACCGCACGAAGCTCTATCGCATCATCGAGGTGATCGGCCCGTGGTCGATGGTCGACGTGTTCATGATCGCGTTGCTGGCGGCCCTGGTCGATCTCGGGCAGATTGCGACCATCGAGCCCGGGCCGGGAGCGCTTGCCTTCGCCTCGGTCGTCATCCTGACGATGTTTGCCGCGATGCGGTTCGACCCGCGATTGATTTGGGATGCAGAAGATCTGGGAGAAAATGATCGTGTCTGACAAGGATACCGGCACCTCCGACACGGTACCCGAGGCGCATACCCGGCAACGGCATGGCCTGTCGGTGATCTGGCTGGTGCCGCTGGCGGCCATTCTGATCGCCGGCTGGCTCGGCTATCGCCATTTCGCCGACAAGGGGCCGCAGGTGGTCATCACCTTCCCCGATGCGGCGGGCCTCGAAGCCGGGCGCACCAAGGTCAAGTTCAAGGACGTGGTGGTCGGCGACGTGGTCAGGGTCCAGGTCAGCGACGACCTCAAGAGCGTGCTGGTGACCGCCGAGATGGTACCGGGCTTTCACCCCTACATGAACAACGAGACGCGTTTCTGGGTGGTCAAGCCGCGGGTGGGAACCAGCGGCGTGTCGGGTCTCGACACGCTGGTTTCCGGGTCCTACATCTCGGTCGACCCGGGCAAGGGGGGAGAGGAGGCGAGCGCATTCAAGGGTCTCGACGAGCCGCCGCTGCTCCGCTTCGATGTTCCCGGCCGCCGCTTCGTTCTCGAAAGCCAGAACCTCAGCAGCATCAACCGCGGAACGCCCATCTACTACAAGGGGTTCGAGGTCGGGCAGGTGCTCGACTACAAGCTCAATGAGGACAGGGAGCGGTTCGACATCCCGATCTTCATCCATGCGCCCTATGACGAGATGGTGCTGGAGGCGAGCCGGTTCTGGATCGAATCGGCGGTCCAGGTGCAGGCCGGAAGCGGTGGCTTCGGGGTCAAGATCGGCACCTTGCAGAGCTTCCTGACGGGTGGAATCACCTTCGATACGCCCGACTTCAAGACATCCGAACGGGCTGGCGAGAAGTACCAGTTCACCCTCTATCCCGATGAATCCAGCGTCGGCGAGGCGCGCTACACCCGTTCGGTGCCGCTCCTTGCCTATTTCGACGGGTCGGTGCGCGGCCTGCGCCCCGGCGCGCCGGTCGAGATCCGCGGCATGAAGGTCGGCGAGGTGAGCGACATCAGCCTGCATCTCGACGAAGCCAGCAAGCAGATCACCATTCCGGTCGTCATCGAGATCCATCCGCAGCGGATCAACGGCGACAATGCCGTCCGGGATGACGATGCCGCCTACGCCGAACTCGAGACGCTGATCGGGCTGGGGATGCGAGCCCAGCTCAAGACGGCAAGCCTCATCACCGGCGACCTCTATGTCGACCTGGTCTTCGAGCGCAACGCCAGGGAGGCGTCTCTCGACCGTTCCGGCGACATTCCCGTGATGCCGACCATCCCGAGCGATCTCGACGCTCTCGAAGCGACCGTGCAGCAGTTCGTTTCGCGCATCGAGGACCTGCCGCTGGAGAAGATCGCCGAGGACATGCGGCGCACCGTCGAGATGATCGCCTCCAGGGCAGGTTCCCCGGAAATCGACCAGTTGCTCGCCGAGGTCCAGGAGACGGCCCGCAGCATCCGGCGTTTCACCGGCGACCTGGCCGACAACAGCCCGCCGCTGATGGCGGAGCTGCGCGAGACCATGCGGCGGGTCAGCCAGACCGCGAAGAATGCGCAGGATGTGCTCGATAAGGACGGCGGCCTGCCCTATGACGCCGGCGAGCTCATGCGCGAGCTGACCCAGGCGGCGCGGTCGGTGCGCGTCTTCGCCCAGTATCTCGAACGGCATCCGGAAGCGTTGTTGCGCGGCAAGGGAGGAAATTTCAGATGATTCGCCGGACAAGTCTGCTGCTGGTCCTGCTGCTGGCCGCCTGCAGCGAAACTCCGCCAACCCGGTTCTACACGCTGGCGGCTGTCGAACCGGCGCCGGCCGCCACGGAGACGGCCGCCACGGAGACGGCCGAAGGGAGCGTGGTTCTGGCACTGGCGCCCATCGGCCTGCCGGCCTATCTCAACCGGCCGCAACTGGTCGTGCAGATCGACGAGACCCGCATGGAGCTGGCCGACCTGGACAACTGGATCGAACCGCTGGACACGCTGATCCAGCGGACCATGGCGGCCGACCTGCAGCGCGAGCCGCATGTGCAGCTGGTGTTGCGCCTGCCCGAACGCCGCCAGTCCGAGTTCGACTACGGGATCGAGGTCAACTTTACCCGTTTCGATACCGATGCCGGTGGTGTCGCGCATCTCGACGCGGACTGGAGCATCGTCGATTCCCGCGACCGCGAAATTGCCCGGCGTCATGTCAGTGAGCAGGTCGAGGTTGCGAATCCGGAGGACAAGGCGAGCCACGCCCTGGCGCTGAGCCGGTTGCTGGACGAGCTCAACGCGTCGATCCTCGCTGCCCTGCCGGGGACGAGCTGACCGCCGCGGGACCGGCTTCGGCTTCCCTTCAGGTATAGGTTCGCTCTTCCATCGGGGTTGCCTCGATCATGTCGAGGAGGCTGGCCAGGAGAAGTTCCTCGGCGCGGTTCTTCACGGCATGAGTGTTCCAGACGACGTGAACGTCGATGGCCGGCAGCCCGGCATGAGGGGGAAGCTGCCAGAGCAGGCCGTCGCGGACATCCCGTCTGGCGACATGGACCGGCAGGGGACCAATGCCAAGACCGGCAATGATCATGCGGCGGACTTCCTCCAGGTGGCTGGAAAGTCCGGTGATCCGCTGCGCCAGCCTGGCCTGGACGCGCATCATGGTCACCGGCCGCAGCACGTCCTGCAGGTGATCGGTCTCGAAACTGACCGAGCCGTGTCCGGCGAGGTCGCCGGGTTCGAGGTCCTCCCGTCCGAACAGCGGGTGGTGAGGTCCGCAGAACAGGCCGAAATACTCCCGATAGAGCCGCCTGTATTCGAGCCTCGGATTGTGGTCGCGGACCAGGCAGATGGCGAAGGATGCCCGCTTGGCCATGACTTCCGCCACTGCTTCGGCGCTCGAACGCACGTCGATCGAGACGGTGGCATGCGGGTGGGCGGCATGGAACCGCGCCAGGGCCGCATCGAACAGCGGGCAGGTCACGTGGCTGGCGACATTGATCCGCACATGCCCCTGAACGTCGTCGGTCAGGTCCCGCATCAGGGTCGAGAGCCGCAGGACGGAGCCATGGATCTCGACCGCCTCGCGATAGAGCAGCTGCCCGGCATCCGTCAGCTGGTAGCGGCCGGGCGAGCGGTCGAGGAGCTTGCGGCCGATCCGGTCCTCGAGTCGCCTCAGGGCCGCCGAGACCGAAGGCTGCTTCAGCCGCAGGCGCTGTGCCGCCTCGGTGATCGAATGGCTCTCGGCCAGGACGACGAAGGTACGGAGCAAATTCCAGTCCAGCTCGCGCAGGATCCGCTCCGGTTCGCTGCCCCGGCCATGTCTGCCGGCGGGGTCATGGTGCTTCATAGACATTGTCTATAATCGAAATTCTCATTATCTATTTGATCTATGACGTGCCACTTCGCATCCTTTTCGGCAAGAGACCATGAATGGGGAGCGGAATGTCCGTCGAAGCCCGCGAGGCGCGCCAGCCGTGGATCCTGCTGGCTCCGGCCCTGGGGTCGGTAACGCTGCTTCTGTTCGTGCCGCTCATGTTCATCGCGGTCTACAGCTTCTGGCTGCGCACGGCGACCGGCGCGGACGAGATGGGCTTCCATCTGGACAACTGGCACGAAGCGCTGACCGACCCGTTCTATCGCGACATCCTGATCGGCACCCTGCGCATTGCCGCGATCACCACACTGGCCTGTGCCCTGATGGGCTATCCGGCCGCCTACTTCATCGCAAGGTCGCGCGGCAACAAGGCTATTCTCCTGCTGCTCCTGATGCTGCCCTTCTGGATCAGCTACATCATCCGGACCCTGAGCTGGATCAACATCCTCGGCGTGTCGGGGGCGCTCAACACGGCCCTGCTGGCCGTCGGGATCATCAATGAACCCCTCAACATTCTCTACAACGAGACCACCGTCATTCTGGGACTTGTGCACTTCCTGCTTCCGTTCATGATCCTCAATGTCTTTGTCAGCCTCGATGGCATCGATACCAATCTGGAGGATGCCGCCAACTCGCTGGGTGCTACCCGCTGGCAGACTTTTCTGGAGGTCACGCTTCCCCTTTCGTTGCCGGGACTGGCGGCGGGCGGGCTGCTGTGCTTCGTGCTGGGTGCCGGGACCTACATCACGCCGCTGGTCCTGGGCGGCCCGACCGATGCGATGTTCGCGAACCTGGTGTTCGAGGCGATCATCACCCAGCTCAACTGGCCATTGGGTTCGGCGCTCAGCCTGATGCTGCTGGCGGTTCTCGGCGCACTGGTGGCCATCTACAACCGCTACCTCGGAATGGCGCAACTGATGAAGGGACTGGGCTGATGCGCCGGGGATGGCCGCTGATCCGCGGCTGGGCCGTTCTTGTCTATCTCTTCATGTTCCTGCCGGTCGCGGTCGTCGTGCTGCTGAGCTTCAACGCCAACCAGTTCGGCAGTTTTCCGATGACCGGCCTGTCCCTTCGCTGGTTCGTCGAGCTGGCGCAGAACGAGGCCATCCTGCGCGCCTTTCGGACCTCGGTCGTGCTCGGGCTCCTGACGGCGCTGATCTCGACGACCTTCGGGGTACTGGCCAGCCTCGCACTGGTACGTTACCGGGTGCCCGGAGCCAATGCGATATCCACCCTGCTGATCGCGCCGATCCTTGTTCCCGAGGTCGTGCTCGCCGTGGCACTGCTGCTGTTCCTCAATTTCCTCGGCATTCACAAGAGCTTCGCGCTGCTGCTGTTCGGTCATGTCATCTTCACGCTGCCCTTCGTGGTCCTCGTGGTGCAGGCCCGGCTCATCAGCATCCGGCGCGATGTGGAGGAGGCGGCGATGAGTCTCGGCGCGAGCCCCGTCCAGACCTTCTTCGAGATCACCCTGCCCCTCATGCTGCCCGCGGTTCTCGCGGGTGCGCTCTTTGCCTTTACCATCAGTTTCGACGACATCACCGGGACACTGTTCTGGAAGCCCGGCGGCGTCGAGACGGTGCCTACCCAGATCTTTGCCATGCTGCGCAACTCGATCAGTCCGGAGATCAATGCGCTCGGGACCGTGATGATCTTCATGACGGTTGGATTGCCGCTGACCGGAGCGGCGATCGCCCGGCGGTTCTCCCGAAAGTCCGATCCGTGATCCCGATACGCCCATGTCCCACAAGGAGGACCCCATGACTGGAAAACCGAACGATATCGGACGCTGCGAGCGTCTTCGCGAGCGCTACCTGAATGGCGACCTCGAACGCCGGACCTTCCTGGGACTTCTGGGGGCCGCCGGTGCGGCCTGCGGCCTTGTCACGCCCTATCGCGCGCTGGCGCAGGATGTCACCCAGGTCAGGTTCGACGGTTGGGGCGGTGTGGTTTCCGAGGCCCTGCGCGCCAACGCGTTCGATCCCTTTACCGCCGCCACCGGTATCGAGGTGGTGGATGGCACCTTCGGTGGAGGGGATGAATATCTCAGCCGGGTCAAGGCAAGCCAGCCCGGCGAGTACAACATCGCGCACCTGTCGGGTGTCTTCGATTATGCCCGCTATCATGGACTCGGGCTGACGACCGTACTCAACGAAGACAATATCCCCAATCTGGAATATGTCATTCCGAAGCTGGTCGACGTCTTCCGCGCGGTGACCGACGGTACCCTGAGTTGCGTTCCCTACGACTATGGCACGACCGGGCTGGCCTACAATCGCAAGTACATTTCCGACGAGGAGATGCAGGAGAAGGGTGCCCGGATCCTGATCGACGAAGCCTACAAGGGCAAGATCGGCGGATGGGCCGACTGGCGTACCCGCATGTGGTATGCGGCGCTGCAGACAGATCAGGACCCGAACGGCATCACGGACGAGGAAGCGGCCTGGAACGCCGTGCGCCAGCACCGGGATCTTGCCCTGAAGTACTGGACGTCGGGTGCCGAGCTGATGAGCCTGCTTGCCGAAGAGGAAATCTACGTCACCGAGGGCTGGTCGGGGCGGATCTATGCCCTGCAGGAGCAGGGGCATGACATCGGCTATTTCGACCCGCCCAACGGCTTCGGCTGGCAGGAATGCATGTTCGTGATCAAGGGCTCGCCGATGGAGGCCTGCGAGGAGCTCCTGAACTTCATGCTGGCGCCGGAGACCTCGATCGCGGTTGCCGAGGGGCAGAACTATCCGCCGGCGCTCGATCCGCAGAAAGTCGAGCTTGGCGAGAAGATCCCGACACTGCCGGCCTTCGATCCGACCGGCACGCTGTCGGGCCTCACCTTTGCCGATCCGGCCTACTGGAACGGTCATGAGGCCGACTGGTCGAAGACCTTCGGCCGGGTGCAGAAAGGCTATTGAGACCCGAGCCCTCTCCCGCAGGGGAGAGGGCCACCATGCGGAGATTGTCGCTTTGAGTTCCGTATTGCTCAAGGACATCGTGAAGCGCTTCGGCAATTTCACGGCGGTTCACAAGACCACGCTTGAAATTCCCGAAGGCGCGTTCGTCACGTTGCTGGGACCGTCCGGCTGCGGCAAGACCACCAATCTGAGGATGATTGCCGGACTGCTGGATCCGACGGAAGGCGATATCCTGATCGGCGGGAAACGCGTCAATTCGGTTCCGATCCACAAGCGCAATCTCGGCATCGTCTTCCAGAACTACGCGTTGTTCCCGCACAAGACGGTGGCGGACAACATCGCCTTCGGCCTCAAATATCGCGGCGTGCCGAAGCCCGAGATGGCCAGACGGGTGAAGGCCGTCCTCGATCTCGTCCAGTTGCCGCATGTCGGCGATCGCTATCCGAAGGAACTCTCCGGTGGTCAACAGCAGCGCATCGCACTGGCCCGCGCGATCGTCATCGAGCCCGAGGTCCTCCTTCTCGACGAGCCTCTTTCGGCCCTTGACGCCAATCTTCGCGAGGACATGCGCGTGGAGCTCAAGCGCATCCAGAGCCAGATCGGCGTGACCACCGTCTTCGTCACGCATGACCAGTCGGAGGCGCTGGCCATGTCGGATCGGATCGTGGTGATGAGTGCGGGGCGGGTCGAACAGGTCGGCACGCCGGAGGAGGTCTACAACAGCCCGGCCAGCGAGTTCGTCGCCAGTTTTCTCGGTGCGTCGAACATCATCGAGGGGACCTGTTCCAGCATGGGGGCAGGCGGGGTCGTCATGGATGTTCCCGAATTTGGTGCGGTCGAGATTCCATCCCGCAAGGCGCCGAACGTCGCACGCGGCCCGGCAAAGCTGGTGCTCAAGGCCGAAAAGCTGCAACTCCTGCCACATGGTACATCCTCCGCCGGACAGGTCGCGCGTGACGCGATCGTCGAAACAGTGGACTACCAGGGCCAGACCGTGCGCTATTTCATCAAGGTGGGGGAGCGTCAGTTGCAGGCCATCAACATGATCGACGAGCGTCCTTTCCCGAAAGGCAGTACGGTAACCGCCGCCTTCCGTCCGCAGGATTGCGCGGGCCTGCCCGGAGCATGACATGAGCCATCTGTTCTACCAGGGTCGCGGCCGGAAGCCGGTGCTCGAACAGGCGCGCGGGATCTACATGTGGGACAAGGATGGCCGGCGCTATCTCGACGGTTCGTCGGGGGCGATGGTCTGCAATATCGGTCATTCCAACGCCAATGTCCTGGCGGCGATGCAGCGCCAGATGGAAAAGTCGACCTTCGGCTATCGTCTCCATTTTGAAACGGAAGCCTCGGAGGCTCTCGCATCCCGGCTGGCGGGGCTCATGCCCGAAGGGCTGACGCGGGTATTCTTCGTCTCCGGTGGATCGGAGGCCGTGGAGAGTGCCATGAAACTCGCCCGCCAGCACGCGCTGGCAACGGGGCAGGGCGGCCGCTGGAAGGTCATCTCGCGATCGCCATCCTACCACGGATGCACGCTGGGCGCGCTGGCCGTCACCGGCTATGCGACGCTGACCGATCCGTTCGAGCCGATGATGCGGGTGATGCCAAAGGTGCCGGCACCGCGGGCCTATCTGGACGGCCTGGATCCCGACGATCCGGCGACCGGCCATCACTATGCCGACATGCTTGAGGCGCGGATCGAGGCGGAGGGTCCCGGCAGCGTCCTGGCCTTCATCGTCGAGCCCGTGGGCGGGGCGTCCACCGGCGCACTGGTGCCGCCGGAGGGCTACATGGAGCGGATCCGCGAAATCTGCGACCGCCATGGTGTCCTGCTGATCCTTGACGAGGTGATGACCGGTATCGGCCGCACCGGCAGGTTTCTCGGCTGCGAGCATTGGGGAACGAGACCCGATATTGTCGTGTTGTCGAAGGGCCTCGGGGCGGGATATGTGCCGCTTGGAGCCATGGTCGTGGATGAGCGGCTGGTAGAGCCTGTTCTCGATGCAGGCGGATTCGCGCACGGCTTTACCTATGCCGGCAATCCCCTGGCCTGTTCCGCCGGGCTCGCGGTGATCGACGAGGTCGAACGGCAGGACCTCTGCGCCCGTGCCGCCGCGATGGGCGAGACACTGATGGGCCGTCTCGCCGGGTTGATGCAGAAGCACGAGATCATCGGCGATGTCCGTGGGAAGGGCCTTCTCACCGCATTCGAGTTCATGTCCGACCGCGAGACGAAGGCGCCGCTGCCAGGGCATCTGAATGCCCACCAACGCTTTGTCGACATCGCCTATGGACTGGGACTGATCGTCTATTCCCGCAGGACCAGGAATGGCATCGAGGGCGACCATATCCTCGTGTGCCCGCCGCTGATCGTCGAACCGGTCCACCTGGACGAGATCATCGAGGGTCTCGATACGGCCCTGACGCAGTTCGCGAGCGAGATCGCTCCGGTCATGAAGGCGGGCTGAGATGCCGCCGATCCTCATGACGGATATCGCGGTGCGGCTTGCCGGGGCAGGGGATGCGCACAGGCTGGATGCCGGTCTGGCGCGTCTGTCGGAGGATCTGGGCGATGTTCACGCGGCCACCGCCGAGACCCTCGCGCTCGCCGGCTGGCGGCCATCGCCGGTGTTCCGGGCGCAAATGGCGGAGAGCGGCAACGGTGATCTTGTCGGGGTGGCGCTCTATTCCCCATGTTTTTCCACCACGCGAGGCGGTGCGGGCATCTATGTCTCGGACCTCTGGACGGCGGCGGCGGTGCGTGGGCAGGGGCTTGGGCGGCGGTTGCTCGCGGCGGCATTGCAGGATGGCGAGGCGATCTGGGGAGCCGGTTTCATCAAGCTGAGCGTCTACCATTCCAGTCCTGATGCCCTGCGGTTCTACAATCGTATGGGATTTTCCCCTCTCGGCGATCAGCACGACCTGATACTCGATGCCGCAGGATGCGCAGCCATGAAAGGTGGGCGATGAAGGCAGTTCTCGACGACCGGCAACGGGTTCACGACCCGAAGCATTTCATGGCCAATGGCGTGATCCTCCCCAACCCCGAGCAACCCGCGCGGATCGATGTGCTCAAGGCCGGTGCGCAAGCGGCGGGATGTACCCTTGAATCGCCGCGGGACGCCGGGCTTGGACCTCTGGCAGCCCTGCATACGGCCGAATATCTTGCTTTTCTGGAGAATATCTACACGCGTTGGCGGCGTATTCCCAATGCCGGTGCCGAAGTGATCCCCAACATTCATCCCGCGCGCCGGTCCGACAGCTATCCGAAGTCCGCCGTGGGACAGGCGGGATACCATCAGGCCGACACCGCCTGTCCGATTGCCGAAGGCACATGGCAGGCGGCCTACTGGTCGGCCCAGACGGCCATCTCCGGCGCGGATCTGGTCGCCGGCGGCGAGCGTGGCGTGTATGCCCTGTCACGTCCTCCCGGACACCACGCCTTCGGCGATCTCGCCGGCGGGTTCTGCTTCCTGAACAATTCAGGCATCGCCGCCGAGCGGTTGCGTGCGGCCGGCCTGAGGCCCGCCATTGTCGATGTGGACGTCCATCACGGCAATGGCACCCAGGGGATATTCTACAATCGGGACGATGTGCTGACCGTGTCCATTCACGCCGATCCCGCGCGTTTCTATCCCTTCTTCTGGGGGCATGCGCACGAGCGCGGGGAGGGACGGGGACTGGGTTACAACCTCAATTTGCCGCTGGCGCGGGGGACGGCGGACGGGACCTATCTGGAGACGCTGGCCGTCGCCCTCGATCGCGCGGCGAAGTTCGGTGCGGATGTGCTGGTCATCGCACTGGGGCTGGACGCCTCGGTCGACGACCCGTTTCAGGGGCTGGCCGTGACCCGGGACGGCTTTACCCGCATCGGTGCCGCCATCGCCAGAACCCGACTGCCGGTATTATTCGTCCAGGAGGGAGGTTATCTCTCGGACAGTCTTGGCGAAAACCTGACCTGTACCCTGTCGGGATTTCAACAGCACGTGTAGTGGACGGGAACGGGTTTGCCGTTCACGACAATCGGCGTCCCCGGTCTCACGGGTGAAGTCCGGCATCGCACTGCACGATGGGACACGGGAAAAAAGATACCTGCCACGGTCATGTTTTCGGGTTCCTCCGGGGTTTTCCGCCGCCAATATAAGATATATAAGCCATGCAGGTTTAAGCGACCTGCGAAAGCGATCATGCGCCTTACCACATTCACGAACTATGCCTTGCGTACGTTGATGTATGCCGCCATGAAGGGCGATGGCCTCTCGCGGGCGCAGGAGATTGCCGATGCCTATGGCGTTTCTCGCGCGCACATGAACAAGTGCATCCACCATCTCGGCGCCTGGGGCTATCTCAGGAATGTCCGCGGGCGCTCGGGGGGCTTCCACCTTGCCCGACCGGCGCATCAGATCACCGTCGGCGAGATCGTCCGCAGGACCGAGGATTCGCTCGAACTGGTCGAGTGCTTCAACGACCAGACCAATACCTGCCCGCTGATCTCCATGTGCCGTCTCAGCCGGACCTTCAAGCGGGCCATGGCGCGCTTCATGGATGAACTCGACGGGGTCACCATTGCCGACCTCGTCCGCAATCGCGAGGCGTTGTGGCCACTGCTGCATCAGGACGAGAGGATACCGGAGCCAGCCGATTCCTGATCGCCCCGCCTTTTCCACGGGCATCGAAATCCGCGGTACCGGCCGGCATGCGGCGGGCCTGTGGGTTCTGGCAGGGTTGACGGTCATCCCGCAGGCGGCGCTGATGGCCATGGCGTTCGCCGATCTCGCCGCAGGCGGCGAGGGGGGGCGGGTGGTGCCGGCGGCCGCGGGGTTCGTCCTTCTGGCGATCGTCGCCGCACTGCTCGAAGCCGCGGGAGGGCGTCTGGGGACGGCGGCGGCGCTCTCGACCATCGGTCAGGCCCGTGCCGCACTTGCCGAAAAGACTGCCCGGATATCGCCGCTGGATGCCGGGCATTCGCATTCCGGTTCCGTTGCGGCGCTCGGAACGGACAAGCTGGAGGCGGCATTCCCGGCTCTGGCGCGCTTCGAACCGGTGCGCTGGCGTGCTGCCGTGGTCCCATCCGCCATCCTGCTCGCGGTTTTCTGGGTCTCCTGGGTTTCGGCCCTCATCCTGCTCGTTGCCGGCCCCCTGATCCCGCTGTTCATGGCGCTCGTCGGCATGACGGCCCGGCAGGCGAGCGAGCGCCAGCTCGACGAGGTCGGCACGATGAACGGCGCATTGCTCGACCGTCTGCGCGGTCTGGCCGATCTGCGCCTGCTCGGTGCCGTCGGGATCGCGGCCGCCGATTTTCGCGCCGGGGCGGATCGGCTTCGTTCCCGCACCATGGAGGTGCTGCGCATCACGTTTCTCTCCTCGGCCGTCCTGGAGCTGTTCTCGGCCCTCGGCGTGGCCATGGTGGCCGTCCATGCCGGTTTCAGTCTGCTGGGCCTGCTCGATTTCGGCACATGGGCGAACGGGCTCAGTCTCGGCGAGGCGGTATTCGTGCTGATGCTGGCGCCGGAGTTCTTTGCTCCCCTGAGGGAATTCTCCCAAGCGTGGCACAGCCGTGCGGCGGCACAGGCGGCAGCTTCGGCCTTCGACGCCGAAATGGCGGCAGCAGGGCCTCGCATGCTCGGTTCGGGCGGAGCGGGCAGGCCCGGCACGGCTCCGCCAATCATCCGCCTGCGGGGGATCGTCGCCCGCAACAGGCGGTTCCCCGACCTGGTCATCGAACCCGGCGCCTCGCTTGCCATCACCGGTGCAAGCGGTGCCGGCAAGAGCACGTTGCTCGCCCTGCTCGCCGGACTGCTCCCGCCCGATTCCGGCCGGATCGAGGCCGGTGGCCGGCCACTCGACGACGACGCGGCGGACGGCTGGCGGTCGCGGATCGGCTGGGTTGACCAGGCTCCCGGTTTCATCAATGGCTCGTTGCGCGCCAATGTGGCGCTCTCGGGTGATGCTTCGGATCGCCAGCGGGTTCTCGATGCGCTGGAGCTCGCGGCGGCCGGCGATATCCCGATGCGATCGCCCCGCGGACTTGACATGCGGCTGGGCGAGACCGGGCAGGGGGTTTCCGGTGGCGAGGCCCGGCGGCTGGCGGTGGCGAGGGCTGCCTTCCGGGACGTCGATGTCATCCTTGCCGACGAACCGACGGCCAGCCTCGATGCGCCGACCGCCGAAGCCGTGACGCGGGGCCTCCTTGCGCTGAACGCGCGCGGCGCAACGCTGGTCGTGGCGACTCATGACCTGTCACTGGCCGCCCGCATGGCCCGTGCGGTCTCCCTGTGAGACCGCTCCTGCGCATTCTCGGGCTGTTCTGGCGCACCGATCGCAAGGGGTTCGTCATGGGTATCGTGCTGATGGTGACCGTGGCGGTCATGGGAGCGATGCTTCTGGGCCTTTCCGGCTGGTTCATAACGGCCTGCGGGCTCGCGGGTGCGGCGGGTGCGGGCATGACCTTCGACGTCTTTCGTCCCAGTGCCGGCATTCGCTTTCTGGCTCTCGGGCGCACGGCGGCACGGTATGGCGAACGGCTTGCGACCCATGACGCCACGCTCCGGTTCCTCGCCGGCCTTCGGGTCGCATTGTTCCGCGGCCTTGCCGCGCGCCCGTTCCCGGAGATCGAGAGCGTCCGCCGTGCCGTCATGCTGCATCGTCTCACGGCCGATGTGGATGCACTGGATTCCATCTATCTGCGCATGGTGGCGCCGGTCGCCGCCGCACTCGCGACCTTGCTTCTCGCCGCCATTATGCTGGGCTGGCTCGTCGATCCATGGATCGCGTCGTGGGTTTGCGGCGTTCACGCATCGGCGGCCGCGGTCATCGTCCTTTCGGGCGCGCGGGCCGGCGGCAGGCCGGCGAAGCGGCGGGCGATGGCGCTGGAAGCGTTGCGCATCCGCCTCGTCGATCTGGCACGGGGGCGCACCGTTCTGGCGGTTTCGGGGCGGATTCCCGATCAGGAGCGGCTGATCGGGCGTGCCGACCGCGCGGCGGCACAGGCTGCCGTCGCACTCGATGCGGTCGAACAGCGGCTCGGAGGCTTGCAACGCTGCGCCACTGCGCTGGCGGCGGCGGGTGCCCTGCTGTCCGGAGACCTGCTGGGCGTGCCGGTGACGCGGATCGCAATCGCGGTTTTCACGGCACTGGCACTGGGGGAAGCGACGGCACCCCTGCGGCGCGGCGCTCTCGAAGCGGGGCGGGCGATGCTTGCAGCGCGCCGGATTTCCGTTGCGGACGGTGCCGGACCCGGGCGGGCGACGGGCACGGATTTCGATCCCGCCGGACTGCATCTTGACGGGGTCTCCTTCCGGCGGGGGGCGAGACCGGTGCTTTCCGGGCTGACGCTGTCCGTCGCGAAGGGGGAATGGGTCGCGTTGTCGGGTGCCAGCGGCTGCGGCAAGAGCACCGTCCTGGCGCTGGCCGCCGGGTTGCTGGAGCCCGAATCGGGAACGGTGACTGTCGGTCGTGTACCGGTGCGCGAATGGGCCGAGGCGGATCTGCGCGGCAGGGTGGCGTTCCTGTCGCAGCACTCCGCGCTGTTTGCCGGAACGGTCGCCGAAAACCTGCGGCTTGCGGCGCCGGATGCCTGTGACGACCTGTTATGGCGGACTCTGGATGTGGTCGCGCTCTCGAAGGTGGTTGCCGCTCGTGGCGGGCTCGGCCTCCGGCTGGGCGAGGGCGGTGCGGGACTGTCGGGCGGGGAGGCGCGCCGGCTCGCCCTGGCGCGGATCGTGCTGCGACGTCCCGCCATCGCGCTCCTCGACGAGCCGACCGAAGGTCTGGACACCGCGACGGCGGCGGTTGTTCTCGCGCGCTTGCGCAGCGCCTTCGCCGGGGTGGCCGTCCTGGCGGCCAGTCACCGGCAGGAGGAGATCTCCATCGCGGATCGTGTGTATCCCATCGGATGAAAACCTTCATGCACTGCGGCACTTTTCCCGATCTGGAGCATTGAGATATTCCGACCTCAATCTTATAAGAGGGATGTTTTCTATATCTTTTAGCGAACGCCACGTGTCGGAGCCGCCATGGAACTCGATATCGTCACCCTGTCCCGGCTGCAGTTCGCCTCGACGGCGATGTTCCACTTCCTGTTCGTGCCCCTGACGCTCGGCCTGTCCATCCTCGTCGCGACGATGGAGACGGTCTATGTGATGACCGACCGGCCGATCTGGCGGCAGATGACCAAGTTCTGGGGCATGCTGTTCGGCATCAATTTCGCCCTGGGCGTCGGTACCGGCATCACGATGGAATTCCAGTTCGGAATGAACTGGAGCTACTACAGCCACTATGTCGGCGACATATTCGGTGCGCCATTGGCCATCGAAGGGCTGATGGCGTTCTTCCTCGAAGCCACGTTCGTCGGGCTGTTCTTCTTCGGTTGGGACAAGTTGTCGAAGCTGGGACATCTCGCCGCCGCCTGGGCTGTCGCGATCGGTTCGAACTTTTCGGCACTCTGGATCCTGATTGCCAATGGCTGGATGCAAAATCCGGTGGGTGCCACGTTCAATCCGCAGACCATGCGCATGGAGGTCGACAACTTCTTCGACGTCCTGTTCAACGAGGTCGCGCAGGCGAAGTTCGTGCATACGGTGTCGGCGGGATACGTCACGGCCTCGCTGTTCGTGCTGGGCGTCTCCGCCTTCTATCTGCTGCGCGGCCGCCATGTCGCCCTTGCCCGGCGTTCCATCGCAGTCGCCTCGGCGTTCGGTCTGGCCTCGGCGCTTTCCGTGGTGGTGCTCGGCGATGAATCGGGCTACTCGACCAGCCATAACCAGAAGATGAAGCTCGCGGCCATGGAGGCCATGTGGGAGACGGAGCCCGCGCCGGCATCCTTTACGCTGTTCGGGCTTCCCGATCAGGAAACGCATGAAACGAAATACGCCATACACATCCCCTATGTGATGGGCCTGATCGCGACCCGCTCGCTCGACACCGAGATTCCCGGCATCACCAATCTGGTCGAGGTCGCCAGGCAGCGGATCCATTCCGGCCTCAAGGCTTACGAGGCCTTGCAGAAGATCCGCGCCCAGCATGGTGACGCCACTCCCGGTACGCGTGCGGAATTCGAGCTGCATGGCCGCAATCTGGGCTATGCGCTGCTGCTCAAGCGCTATGCCGACGATCCGCTGGCGGCAACCTCGGAACAGATCGAAAAGGCTGCCTGGGATACGGTCCCGCAGGTGGCTCCCATGTTCTGGTCCTTCAGGATCATGGTCGGCCTCGGCTTCTACTTCATCGCATTGACACTGTTCTTCTTCTGGAAGGCATCCTTCCGGAATCTCAAGGTCGGCCGCCTTGCGCTCTGGATTGCCGTGTTGTCGATACCGCTGCCCTGGATCGCCATCGAAATGGGCTGGTTCGTCGCCGAGTTCGGCCGCCAGCCATGGGTCGTGGACGGCATCCTTCCGACCGCCGTCGCCGTCAGCCGCCTGGGTGTGGGGGATGTCGCCCTGACCCTGGTCGGCTTCGTCACCTTCTACAGCATCCTGTTCGTCATCGAGATTTCGCTGATGCTCAGATATATCCGCCAGGGACCGCATCTCGATGTCGAGGAAACCGAACAATGGGAGGCAGCGCGCGAGGAACGCCTGCGCGGCCGGCTTGCCCAGATGCCCGCGAGGTAATGGTCCATGATCCTCTCAAGCCTGATCGATTACGAAACCCTCCGCCTGATCTGGTGGGTCCTGCTCGGGGTCCTGCTGACCGGATTTGCCCTGACCGACGGCTTCGACATGGGGGTTGGCGCACTCCTGCCCTTCGTCGCGAAGACCGATGTCGAACGGCGGGTGGCGATCAATACCGTCGGCCCCGTCTGGGAAGGCAACCAGGTCTGGTTCATCCTGGGCGGCGGTGCGATCTTCGCTGCCTGGCCGCTGCTCTATGCCGTCAGCTTCTCGGGCTTCTATCTCGCCATGTTCGTGGTGCTGGCGACCCTGATCGTGAGACCTGTCGCGTTCAAGTACCGCTCCAAGCGCGAGAGCCCGCGCTGGCGCGAGAACTGGGACCGGGCACTCTTCGTCAGCGGCGCCGTTCCGCCCGTCATCTTCGGCGTCGCTGTCGGCAATGTGCTGCAGGGCGTGCCGTTCCGCCTGACGGACGAACTCGTCTCGCATTATGATGGCTCCTTTTTCGGGCTGCTCGATCCGTTTTCGCTGCTGTGCGGCCTGACCGCCCTTGCCATGATGACCATGCATGGCGGCGCATGGCTGGGGCTGCGGGCCGGGGGAGCGGTGGCGGAGCGCGGCCAGAGATTCGGCGCCTACGGTGCCCTTGCGACCATCGCCCTGTTCGCCATCGCCGGCCTGTGCATTGCCTTCGTCATTCCGGGCTATGCCTTTGTCGCCGAACCGCCGCATGACGGACCGTCGAACCCGCTGTTCTCGCAGGTGGTGCGCGGCGAGAGCTGGATGGTGGCCTATGAAACCCGGCCCTGGATCTGGGCCGGGCCGGCTCTCGGTTTCGGCGGCGCCGCACTCGCCTTCATCGGTCTCCGGGCACGCTGGGAAGTCTTCACCTTCCTTGCCTCCAAATTGGCGATCATCGGTGTCATCTCGACCGTCGGACTGACGATGTTCCCCTTCATCCTTCCCTCGTCGATCCAGCCCGATGCCAGCCTTACCGTCTGGGATACCTCATCCAGCCACCAGACCCTGTTCAACATGCTGGTGGCCACCGCGATCTTCCTGCCGCTGATCCTCGCCTATACCGCGTGGGTCTACACCGTGCTGTGGGGGCGGGTCGACGAGGACGAGGTCAGGTCCGCCAGCGAAACCATCTATTGAAATCCCTCAACAGGAGATCCCGCCATGTGGTATTTCGCCTGGGCCCTAGGGCTTCCCCTTGCCGTCGTTCTCGCCGTGATGAATGCCATCTGGCTGGAAACGAAGGAGGACGAGCGCCGGTTCGAGCGGCTCGATGCAAACGAAGGGAAGGTCGAGGGATAGCCCTCCGGCGACAGGACGGGGCGACCCCTGACCCCGTCCTTCATGCATTGAAATGAAGCCATTTTCCGAAAATTTCATGGACATTGAATGGAATATTTTTGCAACGCGTTCATTGAAAAACATTGAAATCTACTATTGGTAGAATTAAAAATTTTACGATTGGTAATCCGTTTTCATCTGCATTGTCGTGTTTGACACGCAGTCAGGGGTAGGCAAGTGAACAACATTCTTGGATCCTTGGGTCATGATGACATTGTCGGAACAGGAAGGGCGAACATCATCGTTGGCGATCCCTTCGGTGGCCTGTATCCGGCCTTCACGGACGTTCCGGGCAACCTCGGCGATCTGATCGCCGGGATCGGCGGCGATGATGTGATCGCCGGCGAGGCCGGTATCGACCGCCTCTATGGCGACGCGCATACCATCTCCTCGGGTGCCGGGGGCGGAGTGGACCAGCTCTCCGGCGGATCCGGCGACGACCGTCTCTATGGCGACGCGCATGTCCTGGACGCCGGCCGTGGCGGCGATGACAGGCTCGACGGGGGAATCGGTACCGATTCGCTCTATGGCGACGCCTACGCCATGAACGCCGGAGCGCAGGGCGGGAATGACGAGATCTATGGCGGGGCCGGCAACGACCGCGTCATCGGCGATGCGAACGGCCTGTACAGCGATGCCGTCGGCGGTGCCGACGACCTTCACGGCTGGTCCGGCGAGGATGTGCTGTTCGGCGATGCCTCGCGCATGCACGGCACGGCCACTGGCGGAGCCGACAGGCTCGATGGCGGCGAGGGCGACGACCGGGTCTACGGTGACGCCTACGAGATGACCGGTCAGGCCACCGGCGGCGACGACAATGTCTACGGTTCGCAAGGCGATGACCGTGTCGTCGGCGACGCCTTCGAAATGTCGGGCGATGCCGTCGGCGGGGATGACCGCGTTCATGGCGGAGGCGGCAACAACATCCTGTTCGGCGATGCCGTCGAAATGACGGGCAATGCCGTTGGCGGCGACGACACGGTCATGGGCGGCGTGGATGGCGACATCCTCTATGGTGACGCGATGATGATGGATGACCTCGCCCGGGGCGGCAATGACAGCCTCCATGGCGGGGAGGGCGATGATGTCCTCTGGGGCGACGCGCAGGACATGACCCCGGGCGCGCAGGGAGGCGACGACCGGCTGAGCGGCGGTGCGGGAGCGGATTCGTTCTTCTTCGCCGGTCATTTCGGCCAGGACCTGATCCTCGATTTCGCCGGTGCCGGTGGCGACACGCTCACGTTCGTCGGTTTCGGCGAGGGCGATGTTTCCATCAGCCATGACGGGAACGGCAGCTTCGTTTCGGTCATGAACGCCATGGGAGAAGGTGGCGGCGTCGCCATCGACAATGTCGTCATCAGCATCGAGGACCTTTCTTTCGCCTGAGCGCATTTCGTCAACACGCTGCTAAGGGAATGAATCCCGGTATCCGGTCTGCGGATGCCGGGAGCCGCGTTCATGCGTGTCGCGCCATCGAGGTCAATTTGCTGTTTCCCGAAGAGCCCGTCTTCGTTCTAATCTGTTCATGAGCTTGACAAACCGGATGCCGGTTCGACAGGGAACCGGGTATCCTGCGCCATGGAAGAAAGAGGAGGGCTTCATGAGGAAACTGCTACTTGCGACGGCCGCGGGCACGCTCATCGCCGGCACGGCCATGGCCGATGACGTGAAGATCGGCATCATTCTGGGATTCACCGGTCCGATCGAATCGATCGTGCCGAACATGGCCAACGGCGCGAAGCTTGCCATGAACGAGGCCAACGAGTCCGGCAAGTTCACCCTGGGCAATGTCGTTGCCGTGCAGGGCGATACCACCTGCGTCGACTCCGGCGTGGCGACAACGGCCACCGAGCGGCTCGTCACTTCCGAGGGCATCGCCGGCATCATCGGCGGCGACTGTTCGGGCGTCACCGGGGCGATGCTGCAGAACGTGGCCCGGCCCAACGGCATCGTCATGATCTCGCCATCGGCCACCTCGCCGGCACTGTCGGATGCCGAGGATGACGGCCTGTTCTTCCGCACCGCTCCCTCCGATGCCCGGCAGGGCCAGGTGATCGCCGAGATTCTCAAGGATCGCGGCTACGGCTCGATCGCCATCACCTACACCAACAACGACTACGGCAAGGGGCTTGCCGATTCGACCAAGTCGGCCTTCGAGGCGGCCGGCGGCACGGTGACGACCGTTGCCGCACACGAAGACGGAAAGGGCGACTATTCCGCTGAAGTCGGCGCACTGGCAGCGGCTGGCGGCGACGTGCTGGTCGTGGCCGGCTATCTCGATCAGGGCGGCCGCGGGATCATCCGCTCGGCACTCGATCTCGGTGCCTTCGATCTCTTCGAGTTGCCGGACGGCATGGTCGGCGACAGCCTGACCGACGTGTTCGGCGACCAGATCGACGGTTCCTTCGGTCAGGTCGGCGGGAGCGACAGTCCCGGTGCCGCGGCTTACGTGAAGCTCGCCGAGGAGGCCGGTTTCGACGGTACCGGCACCTATTCGCCCGAAAGCTACGATGCCGCGGCCCTGATGCTGCTGGCCATGCAGGCCGCGGGTTCCACGGATCCCAGGGTGTACAAGGACAAGGTGATGGATGTTGCCAACGCGCCGGGAGAGAAGATCAACCCCGGTGAGCTTGGCAAGGCGCTGGAGATCATCGCGGGCGGCGGCGATGTCGATTACGTGGGGGCGTCGTCGGTCGAACTGATCGGCCCGGGCGATTCGGCCGGTACCTATCGCGAGGTCGAGGTCAGGGACGGCAGGTTCGAGACCGTCGGATATCGCTGACGACAGCACCACCGTGCACCGCTTCCGGCTGTCGGCCTGTTCCGGTCGAACGGAAGCGGTGGCGGGCACGCGGCCCGGATCTCGCGTGTCACAAGAAGGCAGGCGGGAAGCAGCCCGGACTGTCCAAGACAGGAGATGCAGCCTGCGATGATTGTCGTCACGGATCTGCACAGGCACTTTGGCGGTTTTCACGCGGTCGACGGAGTGTCGCTGCGGATCGGCACCGGTTCGATCACCGGACTGATCGGCCCGAACGGCGCCGGCAAGACCACACTGTTCAATGTCATCGCCGGACGTCTGTCCCCCACTTCGGGAACGGTGACAATGGATGGCGGAGACATCACCGGCCTGCCGCCGCACGAGCTGTTTCACAAGGGATTGCTGCGTACCTTCCAGATCGCGCATGAATTCCCGTCGATGAGCGTGCGCGAGAACCTCATGATGGTGCCGGGCGGACAATCGGGCGAGCATCTGTGGAACAGCTGGTTCCACCGTCGCCGGATCGCCGCGGAGGAGCGGGAGCTGGCGCGCAAGGCCGATGAGGTCCTCGATTTCCTCACCATCCGCCATCTGGCACACGAGAAGGCGGGCAATCTCTCCGGTGGCCAGAAGAAGCTGCTCGAACTTGGCCGGACGATGATGGTCGATGCGAAGATCGTGTTCCTCGACGAGGTCGGCGCGGGCGTGAACAGGACGCTGCTCAACACCATCGGCGATGCCATCGTCCGTCTCAACCGGGAGCGCGGTTACACCTTTTGCGTGATCGAGCACGACATGGATTTCATCGGTCGTCTGTGCGACCCGGTGATCGTCATGGCCGAGGGCAGGGTGCTGGCCGAAGGACCGGCGGAAACCATCATGGGGAACGAGGCGGTCATCGAGGCCTATCTCGGCACCGGATTGAAGAACAGGATCGGGACGGGAGCATGAGCCGCAACGCGTGGCAGGACGATCGCGGCAACAAGGACCGCTCGATCACCCGGGTGGAGGGCAGGGGCGGGATGGCCCACGATGGGGGGAGCGAGCCGCGATCGCCGGAGGCGGGGCGGGCGGCGTTCCTCATCGGCGACAACATGACCGGTGGATACGGTTCGGGTGCCGATATTCTCCATGGCTGTACCATTGCCGTGGAGCAGGGGCAGATCGCGGTGATCGTCGGACCCAATGGCGCAGGCAAGTCGACGGCGATGAAGGCCATCTTCGGCATGTTGAACCTGCGGGAGGGAGCTGTGCGGCTGGCGGGCGAGACCATCACCGCGCTGACGCCGCAGGACCGTGTGGCGAAGGGAATGGCCTTCGTGCCGCAGACCAGCAACATCTTCTCGACAATGACAGTCGAGGAAAATCTCGAAATGGGAGCATTCCTCCGTCGCGACGATATTCGCGGTACTATCGAACAGGTCTACGAGCTGTTCCCGATCCTCAGGGACAAGCGCCGCCAGGCGGCCGGCGAACTCTCGGGTGGCCAGCGTCAGCAGGTCGCGGTCGGCCGCGCGCTGATGACAAGGCCTCGCGTGCTGATGCTGGACGAACCCACGGCCGGCGTGTCGCCCATCGTCATGGACGAATTGTTCGACCGGATCATCGAGGTGGCCCGCACCGGCATCTCGATCCTGATGGTCGAGCAGAACGCCAGGCAGGCGCTGGAGATCGCCGACAAGGGCTACGTGCTCGTCCAGGGCGCCAATGCCTACACCGACGCGGGACAGGCCCTGCTTGCCGATCCCGAGGTCCGCCGCACGTTCCTCGGAGGCTGAGCGATGGATGAACTCAATGCCGCTGTCGCCCTTCTCAACTACGTGATCATCCCCGCCCTGTCCTATGGCAGCCAGCTGGCGCTGGGGGCGCTGGGCGTGACGCTGGTCTACGGCATCCTGCGCTTTTCCAATTTCGCTCACGGCGACACGATGGCATTCGGCACCATGGCGACGATCCTTGCCACATGGTGGCTCCAGTCGGTCGGCGTCTCGCTGGGGCCGTTGCCGACGGCGTTGCTGGGCCTCGTGGTCGGCATCCCGGTCACCGCCCTGCTGGTGCTGGCAACCGATCGCGTGGTCTATCGTTTCTATCGCCGGGTGAAGGCCGCACCGGTGATCCTCGTGATCGTCTCGATGGGGGTCATGTTCGTCACCAACGGGCTCGTGCGTTTCATCATCGGCGTCGAAGACCAGGTTTTCGCCGACGGCGCGCGCTTCATCATTTCGGCACGCGAGTTCCGCGATGCGACAGGGTTGCAGGAGGGGCTGGCCATCAAGGCGACGTCGGTACTGACGGTGGTGGTGGCAATCCTCGTCATGGCGCTGCTGTTCTGGTTCCTCAACCACACACGAACCGGCAAGTCCATGCGGGCCTTCTCCGACAACGAGGATCTCGCACTGCTTTCGGGCATCAATCCCGAACGGGTGGTCATCATCACCTGGATCATGGTCGCCTCGCTGGCCACCATCGCCGGTGTTCTCTACGGTCTCGACAAGAGCTTCAAGCCATTCACCTATTTCCAGCTTCTCCTGCCCATCTTCGCCAGTGCGATCGTCGGCGGCCTCGGCAGTCCCGTCGGTGCGATCGTCGGCGGCTTCGTCATCGCCTTTTCCGAGGTCACGCTCACCTATGCCTTCAGGAAAGCGGCAGGCTACCTGCTGCCTGAATGGCATCCGGCGGGCCTCCTCCAGCTCCTGTCCACCGACTACAAGTTCGCCGTGTCCTTCGTGATCCTGGTGATCGTCCTGCTCTTCCGGCCCACCGGGCTGTTCAAGGGGAAATCGGTATGACCCTGCGATTGCGAGACAGTCTCCTGTTCGTGGCAGTCTTCGCCCTGATCGGATGGACCGGCCACAGCCAGAGCTGGAACGTGGCGCTGGGCATCGTCAACATGGGGCTGATCTCGGCGATCATGGCGCTGGGCGTGAACCTGCAATGGGGCTATGCCGGCCTTTTCAACATCGGCATCATGGGGTTCGTTGCGCTGGGCGGCCTTGCCACGGTCATCGTCTCGATGCCGCCGGTGGGAGAGGCATGGGCGGCCGGCGGCCTGAGGATGGCCGTTGCCCTTGCCATCGGCGCTGTGGCCATCCTTGCCGCCATCTCCCTGTGGCGCCGCATGGAACCGGGATGGACCCGCAGCATTGCGCTCATCGTGACACTGGTTGGCGGACTGGTCGTTTTCCGCATGGTGTTCGATCCCGCCGTGGAGGCGATCGAGGCGGTCAATCCCGCTTCGACCGGCTATCTGGGCGGTCTCGGCCTGCCCGTGCTGTTCGCCTGGCCTGTCGGGGCCCTGCTGGCCGCCGGAGTTGCCTGGATCGTCGGCAAGACCGCCCTGGGGCTGCGTTCCGACTATCTTGCCATTGCCACCCTTGGCATTGCCGAGATCATCCTCGCGGTGATGAAGAACGAGGACTGGCTGTCACGCGGCGTCAAGAATGTCGCCGGTATCGCCCGTCCGGTTCCCTACGAGATCGAGCTTCAGCGCGACCCGGCCTTTGTCGCCCGCATGGCCGAATGGGGCTTCGACCCGGTCGCCGGCTCGGCGATCGCGGTCAAGCTGGCCTATGCCGGCCTGTTCGTGACCGTGCTGCTCGCGCTGCTGTGGCTGGCGCAGATGGCGCTCAACTCACCCTGGGGGCGGATGATCCGGGCCATCCGCGACAACGAGATCGCGGCCGAGGCCATGGGCAAGGACGTCACCGCCCGGCATTTGCAGATCTTCGTGCTCGGTTCCGCCATCTGCGGTCTTGCCGGGGCGATGATGACCACGCTCGACGGCCAGCTCACGCCCGGCACCTATCAGCCGCTGCGTTTCACCTTCCTCATCTGGGTCATGGTGGTCGTTGGCGGTTCGGGGAACAATTTCGGTGCCATTCTGGGCGGGTTCCTCATCTGGTATCTGTGGGCGATGGCCGAACCGTTCGGAGACTTCCTCCTGCGGATGATGACGGCCGGCATGGATGACGGCTCGGCGCTCAAGGCTCACCTCCTTGGCAGCGCCGCGCACATGCGCCTGCTGACCATGGGCATGATCCTCCTGGTTGTCCTGCGCTTCAGTCCCCGCGGGCTCATTCCCGAACGATGATCGCCGGCGGGTTCATGCGTCGAGCCTGTGCCCTTCGGCTTCGGTCGCGGCATCCTTCATGATGCCTGCCAGCATGACGTAGCCGGCCATCCACGCCTCTTCCATCTCGTCGGTCCAGTATTTCCCCATGAGTTCGCCAACGGTCGTCATGAGGGCATTCCCGGCCGTGTCGTAATGCGCGGGCTTGATGCCGTAATTGGCATGGCGGCGGCCCAGTTCGACGATCGCCGGTTTGAGGTTCTCGATCTTGTCGAGGCTGTCGATCGCCAGCGCCAGCACGCTGATGAAGGCCCTTTTCTGGGCTCGCATGTCCTGCGCGAACAGGCTCCGGAGCGAAGGGTCCATCCGGAAGAGATTGGCATAGAAATCGTCGGCGACATGCCTGGCCTGATCGAGGATCGAGCCGAAGCCACTTTGTACGAGGCGGATCTGTGTAGGGGTCACGAGTATGTCCCTAGAGTTTTTCCGTTCATGTGGAGCGCCAGACCGGTCATGCCGGATCGGAAAAGTGCTCCAAGGCCGGCACCTCCCCCAAATTAGCATGGCGCGGCTAACAGGATGTTAACGATTCGCCCGGAGACCGGGGCAGCCGCAATCCGGCTGGTCCCGTCGCCAATCCTTGTGGCCGGTGTGCATACCGGGTGATTCAAATGGGGTGAGCGGCACCCGGGGAAGCTGTCGGGCAATTGCGCGTGGCGGCCATCCAGTTGTATGCCTTGCACCCACCCGTCCCGATTCGAAGAGAGTCCCCCCTGTCATGAGGTCTTCGTCGACACCGAAAGTGACCATCGGTATCCCCGTGTTCAATGGTGAAACCTTCCTGGAAGATGCCGTCCGTTCTGCCCGTGAGCAGACCTTCGACGATCTCGAGATCGTCATTTCGGACAATGCCTCGACTGATTCCACGGCTGCCATGCTCGATCGGTTCGCGGCGGACGATCCGCGTATCCGCATCTTCCGCAACGAGACCAATCTGGGTGCAGCACCCAACTACAATCGCTGCTTCGAGGAAGCCCGCGGCGAGTATTTCAAGTGGCTCGCCCACGACGACCGCATGAAGCCCGGATATATCGCGGCCATGGTCGAGGTCCTCGACCGCCAGCCCGATGCTGTCCTCGCCAATGCGATTACCGACTACATCGACGAGCATGGCCGCCGGTTTGCCGTCTATGACAGCGAGTTGTTCAAGGCATCGGCCGAGGATCCCGTCGACCGGTTCGCCATCATGGTCCTGCGCTCGCATTCCTGTGTCGATTTCTTCGGCCTCTGCCGTCGCGACGCCATGCGGGGATCGTTGCTGCACGGACCGTTTCACGGCGCGGACCGGGCCTATCTGGCGCAGATGGCCCTGCGCGGGAAGCTGGTGCAGGTTCGCGAACCGCTGATCGAGATGCGCGAGCACAGCCAGCGCTACACACGCGTGCAGCAGAATGTGCGCGGCCGCGAGAGCTGGCACGATGCGCGCAAGAAGCGCGGCTGGAACCTTCCCGTCTGGCATCTCTATGGCGAATATCTCAAGATGGTGATGTCCGAGAGACTTGCACCATCGCAGAGGCTGCGCTGCATGGGCGTCCTTGCCCGATGGTGGGTCTCGAACTGGAATGCGGTGCGCGCCGGCGTCGATGTGGTCTCGCTGGTCTTTCCCGGATTCCCCGGGCTGGCGGAACGTATCAAGATCAGGCTCTTCGGCCTCGCGCCCGGCCATTTCGATTCCACCGACGGCGAGCCGGCCGGCAGCGAAGGCAAGGCTGCGGGATCACGATGACGCAACCGTCCGGAAGCGAAGCCGAGGATCTCTTTGCCGACAACAGTTCCACCGGCCGCAAGCTTGCCGAAAACATGGCCGTCGTCATGCTGGGCAAGGCGATCGCCGTCGTTGTCGGTCTGGCCACCATGGCGGTCATGGCCCGCCATCTCGGACCTGAACAGTTCGGCCAGTATCGGACTGCCCTGACCTTCATGTCCCTGTCGGCCGTCATCGGCGACCTTGGTCTCTACATGGTGACGCTCAAGGAGATCACCAAGCCCGGCGCGGATCGCAAGGCGATCCTTTCGGCCGCCCTGACCCTGCGGCTGGTGTCAAGCACGGTGGTCCTCGCCACCGCCGCCCTGCTGGCGGTGTTCCTGCCCTACGGACCCACGGTCCACATCGCCATCTGGCTGTCGATCGTTCTCTATGTCGCCTACCAGGCGACCGAGTTCCTCGCCGCCGTCTTCCAGGCGCGGCTGATGCAGACGCCCCGTGCCATCGGCGAGGCGCTGGGTGGCGTGGCCACGCTGGCGGCGGTCGTGCTCGTGGCCTGGTTCGGCGGTGGAACGCTCTGGATGGTGATCGCTACGGCGGTCGGAGCGATCGTCGCATTCGGCTGGTGCTGGTGGCGGGCCGAGCAGCTCGAATCCTTCGGTCTCGCCTTCAATCTCCCGGTGTGGAAAAATCTCGTCGTCGTCGGTTTCCCGCTCGCCTGCTCGGAGATCCTCATTCTTGCGGTGGTGCGTGGCGACACCTTCATCCTGTCCCTGTTTCACTCCGCGGGGGATGTCGGCGTCTACGGCATTCCCACCAAGATCTACGAAATCCTGACCACCCTGTCCTTCATCTTCGGCGGCCTGATGATGGGCTTCTTCTCCCGGGCGGTAGCCGAGCGGGACGAGGAGCTCTTCAGGCGCCGGCTGACCTCGGCCGTCGATACCATGCTGGTCTTCGGCATCGGTTCCATGGCCTTCCTCTTTGTCCATGCCGAAGAGGTCCTCAACCTGATCGGCGGGCAGGAGTACGAGCGCGGTGCGCCGGCCCTCCAACTCCTGTCGGGTGCCGTGGCCGCACAGGCCTGCATCCACATGTTCCGCTATGCGCTCATGGCGCGCGACCAGCAGGGCAAGGTCGTCAGGATCGACATGATGGCCTTCGTCACCGGCATGATCCTCTACATGCTGCTGATCCCCGGTCATTCGTTCATCGGGGCGGCGCTGGCGACGACCCTGAATGAATTCATCATCCTGGGGGGGCTTCTCTGGCTGTCGGCAAGGGAAAACCAGCAGCCTTTCGGGTTCGGTCGCCTGGCCATCATGCTGGCCGCGGGCGGAGTGTTCGTCGGCTGCCTGCTCCTGTTCGCGATGGTCGGGCTGCACTGGTTCCTGTCGACATGCATCTCGGGTGTGCTCTATCTGGGTATTTTGCTTGTCCTGAAAGTCATTCCACTGGAGCTGTTCAGGAATTTCTCTTCTAAAGTGTGAGAAGTTATTCTGTAGTAAATAACAGGGTCCGCGTCGCCTTTTTGCTGTTGCGCCCTTTTCACAACAGGTGAGTCCCCTGAGGCGACTGTGCCCACAATGAAGTGGCTGTGTGCAGCCGGGCATGCGAATATATGACCGTCGTCGTGGTCCGGCCATCTGCCGTGAGATGGTTCGGTTGAAAGTCTGCCGGCAAATTGGAATTGTCTATGTCGCTGCGTATTGCCGTTGTTGCCGCATGTCCATATCCCGCGCGTCGTGGGACACCGTTGAGGATCGAACGCCTGACCGAGGCCCTGATAGCACGCGGGCACGAGGTCGAGGTCGTGAGCTATCACCTGTGCGATGCGCCTTCGGCGGGGGGATACCGCCTTCACCGGATCTACAAGCGAACCGAGGTTGAGCCGCTTGCTCCCGGCCCCACCTGGAGCAAGCTGGCCTTCTATGATCCGGCACTCTCCCGGTTGCTGCGCCGCGTCTTGCGCAATGCCCCGTTCGACGTGATCCATGCCCATCACTATGAAGGCCTGCTCGCAGCGTGCTGGGCGCGCCGGGGGACGGGAACGCCGGTGGTCTACGACGCCCATACCATGCTGGCTTCCGAGCTTCCGAGCTATTGGCCCTATCGCGGGTCGGGGATGATTCGCAAGCTGGGCGTATGGCTTGACCGGCGCATTCCGCGCATGGCCGATCACGTCCTGACCGTTACCCGGGACATCCGGGATCGCCTGGTCAACGATCACGACATGTTGCCGTCGCAGGTCGATGTCGCGATGAACGGTGTCGAGGTGGATCATTTCACCTCCTCCGCGAACTGCCGTCCCGCCGATCCGGGCCGTGTGATCTACACGGGCACGCTGGCGGGCTATCAGGGGTTCGACGTGCTGCTCGACGCCTTCGCGATCGCCCGCAAGGCACGGCCGCAGATGCGCCTGATGGTGGCGGCGAGTTCGAGTTTCGGGCCGTTCGAGAAGAAGGTGCGGGATCTGGGCATCCGGGATGCCATCGATCTCGAGGCCGACAATTTCGAGATGCTTCCCAATCGCCTTGCGTCGTCGACCATGGCGGTTCTTCCCCGTGCCGACTGCGACGGCATTCCGCAAAAGCTGCTGAACTACATGGCCGCGGGCAAGGCCATCGTCGCCTGCGCCGGTTCGGCAAAACTGCTCAAGGATGGTGAGAACGGTCTCGTGGTGCCCAACCACGATGCTTCCGCCTTTGCCGAGGCGATGATCCGGCTGCATGATGACCGTGGCCTCGTTCAGCGTCTGGGGCAGGCCGCGCGCGATCTGGTCGTGGCGGATTGCAGCTGGGATCATACGGCTTCCATATGTGAATCGGCCTATCGCAGGCTGATCACTCCGCGTGACAGCCGTGGCAAGGGCGGGGAAAGCGCTCGCGACGGTGACTTCGACGACGATCGCAGTGACAGTCCCGGTTTGTCCAATATTGCCCCTATTCGCCGCCGGCCAGTATCTTCCAGCGGGGAACATTCCCGCCTTTCATCCTGAGGACTGGTACGGGACCACGGATTGTCGGAAACGGACCGGGTGAATACCACAAGCATCCAGCCGGGTGCCTGTGCCGCTTTTCTGGTATTGTCGTGGTCTATGACCGGCAGGCCATAGAGAGTCCGGTCATGCATGCCACTGCGCGACCACTCGACCGGACCGGATCCATACCGGACCTGACCTCCTGCACCATCATGGAAACGGCCCCGACCTGTTACCAAATCGGGGCCGTTTCCATGATGGAATGCCGGATCAACGCGCAGGCCGGGGAACGGGTCAGATGGCCCCAAGCTCGCAGCGTATGCCGAGTTTTTCGAGATCGTGGCCAATCTCCGCGACGTAGATGGGGTTCATGGCCAGTACGACGTCGGGCCGGATGTCTTTCAGGGCTGCCGGCGAGACGATCTCGTTTCCTGCACCTGCGAGGAACTTTCCCCACTTGTGAGGATTAATATCAACAACAGCGGAAATCCTCTCCGCGAGGCCCAGTGTCGTCAGATAGGATACCGCCTTCGATCCCGATCCCCACAGGGCGACCTTCTTGCCTTCGCCGGTCCAGCGCTCGACATCGCCGATCAGCGACGCCTTGCGACCGCCGATGGCAGCCTCGAACCTCTCGACCTTGTGCGCGATCAGGGCCAGATCGTCTTCCGCCTCCAGGTGTTCCCTGGTCGGGGCTTTCGACGGATAGCCTTCAAGCATCAGGTACTGGTCATCGTAAACCCGGTAAAGTTCACGGACATCGAAGCCCGTGCGCCGGAACAGGCGCGAGAGCGAACCCAGCGTGAAATAGCTGCAATGCTCGTAGTAGATGTCCCAGAACGCCTGCTCGTCGAGCACCCGCTCCATGGCCGGAAGCTCGAAGAACACGGGCGTCGCCAGACGGTCGCCGATGCTTTCCCGTACGAGGTGCATGAAGGTCCCGACGGGACCGATATGTTCAAGCGTGTGACGGCAGCAGACGTAATCGGCTGCCAGATGCTTGTAGGCCGGACCGTAGAAATCCTGGATGAATTCGATGCGACCCTTGAGATGGTCGGGCACTCGCTCGGGGCGGAACCCGGGATCGATGCCGATGCCCGTGCAACCGGTGCGTTCGCACAGGGCCATGAGGAACTCGCCCTTGCCGCAACCGATCTCAAGCGCACTCTTGCCGTCGAGATCGTACTTCGCGTTCTGGTCATCGCAGATTTCGGCGACGAGCTTCATGAACCTTGGAGAAAACGCCTGGGTTTCCTCGTAGTCGGGCGAGTAGTTCTGCCGCTCCGGTTCATACAGATTGTTCTGGATGAACCCGCAGGACCGGCAGAACCCCAGTTGCAGATCCCCCCTGGGAAAGGCCAGCGCCTTGTCGCGGCTGTCGACCATGAGGCAGGAATGCACCGGAATGCTGCTGATCTCGTAGAAATTGTGAAGGTCGGTGGAGCCGCAGGCCTTGCAGGAAACCGCGTTCATTTCAGATGAGGTTCCGGGATGGGAATGATGAAACGTCCGCCGCGTTCGGCATGGGCCGATTGCTGGCGGATGATCTCGTCCTTGAAATTCCAGGGAAGGATCAGGAGATAGTCCGGCTTGTGCTGTTCGATGACATCCGGCGAAACGATCGGGAGGCTGACACCGGGAATCCAGCGCCCCTGCTTGTGGACATTGCGGTCGGCGACGAAATCGAGCGTCTCCTGTCCGATGCCGAAATAGTTGAGCAGGATCGTGCCCTTCGCGGCGGCGCCATAGCCGCCGACGGAAGCTCCTTTCGCCTTGATGGCACCGAGCATCTCGTCGAGCCCGGCACGGATGCCGTTGACCCGGTCCGCGAATGACGCGTAGTAGCCGAATCCGTCGATACCGAGTTCGTGTTCCTCGGCCAGCAGGTCGAGAACGGATTGTGTCGGAGCGTCCGTCTTCTCGACGAAAAGGCGCAGCGAGCCGCCATGGATGTCGAGACGCTCCACGCGGTTGAGATAGAGCCCGTGCCGGGCGAACAGCGCCTTGAGAGCGGTCACCGAGAAATAGCACAGGTGTTCGTGGTAAATGGTGTCGAACTCGCCGTGATCGATCAGGTCGCGCACATAGGGCGCCTCGATCACGCCGACACCGCCGGGCTTGAGCAGGGCGGCGATGCCGGCGACGAAACCGTTGGTGTCGGCCACATGCGCCAGCACATTGTTGCCATGGATGACATCCGCGCCGATGCCTTCGGCTGCCAGCGAGCGGGCATAGTCGAGGCCGAAGAAGGCGAGGCGGGTGTCGATGCCGCGGTCGAGTGCCGCCTTGACCGGTCCGGGTGCCGGGTCAATTCCGAGATGGGGAATGCCGGCATCGCGATAATACTGGAGAAGGTAGCCGTCATTGCTGGCCAGTTCGATGACGAAGCTCGAACCGTCGAGCTGCCGCTCGGCGATCCGTGCCTCGACATTGGCCCGCGAGTGCTTCAGCAACGTGTCGGTGAACGACGAGAAATAGGGATAGTCCGAGCCGAAGAGCTCTTCCGGCGGCACGGTATGCAGGATCTGGACAAGGCTGCAATCGTGGCAGAAAGCGACGTCGAGCGGATAGCGGCTGGCCTCGCGCGCCTCCTTCTCGGTCGGGACGAAACCATCCGAGAGCGGCAGGTCGCCCAGACTGAGGAATGTCTCGATATGCGTCGAGCCGCAGGCCCGGCAGGCATCGATGCGCATCGTCAGGCTGCCTTCGCGATTTGCACGAGCCGGTTGTCGATCCTGCCCTCGGCCATGAGTTCGCGCACCCGCTTCACCCGCAGATAGCGCGAGCTGAGAAAGTCCGCTTCCCGCAACGATGCCGCCTTGTAGGCTTCGTAGATCTGGCGAATGCCGGCTTCCAGGGTCCATCTCGGCTCGAAGCCCGGCACCGTCCTGGCGATCTTGTCGCAATTGACGCGGTAGTTGCGCGAATCGGGGCTGGCGTCGCCGGCGAAGGTCACTTCCGAATCCGGCACGATTTTCGCCACCAGGTCGGCAACTTCCCGCACCCGGTAGTTTTCCCTTGTCGCGCCGACATTGAAGGCCTGGTTGTGCACCACGTCGCGCGGAGCCTCGATCACCGACTTGAAGGCCAGGGCGATGTCCTCGATATGCACGAGCGGCCGCCAGGGCTTGCCATCGCTCTTGATCAGCACATGGCCCGTCGTGAAGGCATAGCCGGTGAGATTGTTGACGACGAGGTCGCCGCGCAGCCGGGCCGACATGCCATAGGCCGTGGCACTGCGCAGGAATACCGGCGTGAAGCTGTCGCTGGCCATGGGTGCCACATCGCGCTCGGTCCACACCTTGCTTTCGGCATATGGCGTGACCGGGTTGAATGCCGCCTGTTCGTCCAGGTAATCATCGCCTGCGGCACCGTAATTGCTGCAGGATGACGAGAAGACGAAGCGACCGACACCGGCATCGCGACAGAGCTCGGCCAGCCGCACCGAAGCCTTGTGATTGATCGCATAGGTGGTGTCGGGCTCAAGGTCGCCCAACGGGTCGTTGGACAGCCCTGCCAGATGCAGCACCGCATCGAAGCCCTCGACATCGCTGCGCTCGACGTCGCGGATGTCCTTGATGATGGTCGTCAGTTCCGGCCGCTTCTGCCCGGGGAAATCGCATCCCTTGTACAGTTCGCAGTCGATTCCCGTGACCTCGTGGCCTGCCTCTTGCAGCATCGGCACGAGAACCTGACCGATGTAGCCATCATGCCCGGTGACCAGCACCCGCATGGCATTCACTCCCATGTCTTCCAGGCGGCGTCGCCGCTTTCCCACAACTGTTCGAGACGGACCTTGTCGCGCAACGTGTCCATGCACTGCCAGAAGCCCGTATGGCGGTAGGCCACCAGCTGGCCATCCCTGGCCAGATTCTCCAGCGGCTCACGCTCGAAATGAGTCATATCGTTGTCGATATAGTCGAAGATCTTCGGTTCGAGAACAAAGAAGGCGCCGTTGATCCAGCCTTCACTCATCTGCGGCTTTTCCTCGAAGCTGCGCACGATGTCGCCATCGATGTCGAGGCGCCCGAAGCGGGCAGGGGGTCGCACGGCCGTGACGGTGGCGAGCTTGCCGTGCCGCTTGTGGAAGGCGACGAGGTCGTTGATATCGACGTCGGAAACGCCGTCGCCCCAGGTCAAAAGGAAGGTCTCCTTGCCCAGGTGCGGCGCCAGCCGCTTGATCCGGCCGCCGGTCTGGGTGTTCAGGCCGGTCTCGATCAGATCGACGCGCCAGTCGATGTCGGGCGTGCCATGGCGGCGGATCTCGCCGGCAGCCAGGTCGACAGTCATACTGCCGCTGAGCGAACAGTAGTCGACCATGTATTTCTGGATGATCTCGCCCTTGTAGCCGAGCGCTATCGCAAAATCCTTGTGCCCGAAATGGGCATAGTGCTTCATGATGTGCCAGATGATCGGCTTGCCGCCAATTTCAACCATGGGTTTCGGCCTGATGACGGTCTCTTCGGCGAGCCTGGAGCCCATGCCACCAGCGAGAATGCCGACTTTCATACGATAACTTTCCTCAGCTGAGCGAACAGGATTTCTCGGAACCCGTTTCCCACCGAATGCCGGTCAAGACCAGTGAAATCTGGTGAAGGCGAAAGGGCGGCGGGAAGTCACGGGAAACTGTTGCATGTTTGCGCAAGGGTGTTGCCCGAGCAATAACCTCAAGGCGATCATTTCTCCATCGCTTGTATAGTTCCCCCTTGTCGACATCTATGAGTTGCATTTTTCGACAGATGGGAACCGACGAATACTGGCGACCGCCTCGTCAGTGTGTTGCATGACATATCAGGAAAATCACCGACGTGTTGCCACTGTCATGATTTTCTTGTGTCCTGCCACCCGACCGGGTCATTCTTCGTAACATGATCTTCATGCCACCATTTCCATTCCCCGGCCACGGATCCCCACCGCTTACCATACGATGGGGCAGCACTACCCGTCGTGCCGCTCCGGCGCCTTCGCATCGTCGAGGTTGACGATGCCGGCAGCGCAGCTCTTGCCCGCGCCCTTGCACCGGTAGAGCGCCCGGTCGGCATGGAAAATGAGGTCGTCGAGGGATGTCGATGCGGCCCTGAGCATGGTATAGCCGACGGATGCGCCGATCTGCAGCGTGTGGCCGTCGATGATGAAGGGTTCGCCGGCGCGGGCGACGATCCGCTCGCAGGTGATGCGGACATGGTCCTCGGTGGCGCAGGATTCGAGGAACACGCCAAATTCGTCGCCACCCAGGCGTGCGGGCAGGTCGCGCCGCTTGAGAGTGCCCGACAGGCGTTCGGCGAAGATCTGCAGCACCTTGTCGCCCATCTGGTGGCCGTGACGATCGTTGATCGACTTGAAACCGTCGAGATCGACCAGGGCGATGGCGATGGGAG